>JAOAHE010000035.1 GCA_026415415.1 Thermodesulfovibrionales bacterium
CCCTCGGCAAAGGCAGTCGATCTCAAGACCAATGTCATCGGCAACCTCCTCAAGACGCCGTTTTGGGCAAGACCAGGCCCTGCAAACCCGGTTTCTCAGCGCAGCTCAGCGGCCTGTGGCAGAGGCCCGTGTTACAGTATAGTTGCCATTATTAAGATTACTAAAAGTATAGTTGCCATTTACATCTGTAGTAGTAGTTGTAGTAGCTGCACCTGTTAGATTGACAGTTACTCCAGGTAGAGGTGTGCCAGCTCTTGTAATAGTGCCAGAAATAGAGAAGCCAGGTGCAGTAAAGTCTTGGTCTAATAAATCATCGTTGTTTATAGTTACATTTCTGCTTAAGGGTGTGAAGGTGCGCCCTGCTAATGAAGGCGTAATTGTGTAATCTCCAGGAGTAAGCCCCGTAAAGCTATATTGACCTGTGGAATCAGAAATGGTTGTGATAGTATAAGGACCAGGTCCCCCTGTTAAGATAACAGTTACCCCTCCTATAGGGGTTCCCCCTGTAGTTAAAGTTCGTCCATGAATAAAGAATGATTCCAAAAATGGCCTTAGAGGTGGAAGCCCTTCAGCAGGTCTACCGCCTGCACCTACCGCCTTAAGCTCTATCATTATATCAGGCCAGCCGGGTCTATTTGCATGTCCAGCTGGTATAAAAAGCTGAGGGCGGTCAAAGGGCGCCATTTCGTTTCTTACTCTCTCATCGGTAAGAGCTTCAAAAAAAGCAAGGAGTTGTGCTTCATCGTCAAGATTAAAGCCAATTTCCTCAATATCTGCATCTAAATCATCTATATTCAAAGCAGGGAAATTACCCCCTCTTGAGTAAAACTCTATTACATCTAATAAAGTTCCTCCACTACCATTCCTAAAATAGGGACCTGTAAGTTCAATGTTTCTTAGCATCAAGGTCTTAACAGCTCCATTTACAGCAGCTCGGTTAAAAGGCTCAGGGAAGTTAATGGGGAGATCAGGAGTAAACTGGGCTACCTCTGGAGGTAAAAGGTTATCTCTTTTTAACATAGCCAATCTTGTAAATGATAAGGGATAGGGCTCTCCAGTTAAAGGATTAATTGTTGGAGCAGTTCCACCTCGTGATATATCTTCAGAGGTTGGTCTTACAGCTATGTTATAGAAGCCTTGATCATAAAAAGCAACACCTTGAGACATATTCATAAATTCTATAGGCCCTACTATATCGCCGCCTGGTTCAAGCCCCAAGATTGAAGGTATTGAAGCATTGCTAAATGCTACTCCGCTATGGCAGGCACTACATTTACCCTTGCCAGTAAAAACATTGAGTCCCCTTTGTTGAAGATCACTCATAGCATTTGGATCACCTGCTGCGAATCTGTCAAACGGGGTATCATCTGAGATAAGTGTTGATAAATATAGTTGGATAGAAAGCCCAAAGAATAAAGAGAAGTTTGCTTCCATTTGTGTATACTCATCGGTAGTAAGAGGTCTTCCTGGATGTGGTAAGATCGTAGGTATACCTGAATTAAGAGGAAATGTCCTTGGGTCTTGTTGAGTGGGCAAATGGAATAACCCTGTAGGTGTCTGAAACCTAACTATTTGATTAGTATTATTCCACCACTGAGGTTGAAAAGCTTGTCTTATTAAATCAGCATAGGAAACTGTAAGTCCCTTTGCTCCAGGCACCAATCTTGAACGGGCGATAACACCAAGAACGCTGTCATTAGGATGAACAAATTGCTTACCTAAGGGTGTCAGTGTAAGCATCTTTTTGCCGAGCTTCGGAAAGGTTCTGCCCCTTGCAGACATCTCAAAGTCACTTAGTGGTGGCCCTACAGCTTGAGAGGCAAGACTGGCATTGTTTATCCTCACGGTATCTAAAACCATTCCAGAAGACGTATTTCTTAAAACCCTCGCATCTGGATCGAGAGGTCCAAAGGGATTTTGTCCATTAAAGATATTATTCGCCCTACCATCATGGAAATTTGCAAAATTTAAGATTGCATTGATAACAGAGGGAGAGTTACGCGGCTCAACCCTTCTTATGTTAACACCACCGATACGGAAAACTGGGTCAGTTAAGGGAGATGTTAGATCAACAGGATTTCCAGGTTGAATGTCTATAAATTGAGAAAGTACAACTCCTTGAGAGGATACCACGTCGTTAGTATCTCTAATAACAGCTGACTGCTGATCATCGGGTATTTGCCTTTGGTGTAAGGGGAAGTCAGAGGGCCTTAAATTATAGTTTGGACCAAAATGCGTAAAACCAGGAACGCCTGCAATAGCAGAATTTCCAAAGGTATTATCCCCTGCTAAAAGACCAGGACTTAGTTGGTTACGGGTTCTATTGTCTGCTCCTGCATGGAAATGGCATGAGGCACATGCTTGAATTCCATCACTGCCAACCTGCATATCCCAAAAAAGGGCTTTACCAAGTTGGATCGCAGCTGCACGATTGGCAATAAAGTTATTCATAATTTGAGGGTCTTCAAAGGACTGAACATTTATAAGTTTAAGAGATGTCGGAGGAGCACCACCAAGAGGTTGTGTGGGTAACTGTTCATTACCAATGGCACTATAAGTTATAATGAACAGCATAGATAATAAAAAAATGCATAGTAAAATTGCAGTTTTTTCTCTAAACATATACCCTCTTCTTCTAAAATTAACTACCGATTAGTTAGTTTTTAATGGCATCATACTTTATTTCTACCCCTGCCTCTTTATATGCCCTTTTAATGAATTCATCCTTCTTAGAGTCCTTTAGTCTATCCCTTGCCTTTGCTATAACTTTATCTTTAATCTCATCAAAGGATGGTTGATATGCCTCCTTTCTTTCTTCTAACTTTATTATGTGATAGCCAAATTGGCTCTCAACTATCTCACTTATCTGACCAGGTTTAAGAGCAAAGGCTGCTTTTTCAAATTCTGGAGCCATCATACCTCGGTGGAAAAAATCTAATTCACCACCTTTGGCTTTTGAACGGGGATCTTCTGAATGTTCTGAAGCAAGCTTTGCAAAATCTTCTCCTTTCTTAACTCTCTGAAGTAATGCTTCAGCCTTATCCCTTAAAGCCTTTCTTTCTTGGGCAGGTTTATTTTTCTCTGCTCTTATAAGGATATGCCTTACTTTAATCATTTCAGGTATAATGAACTCTTCCTTATATTTATTAAAGTATTCCTTAGCTTCTGCTTCTGATACATCTATTTTGCCAATAACTTCTTGCTGAATAAACTGATTAGCTAAAAAATCATTAGTCATTAATTCTAATCTCTCTTTTATCTTTGGCTGTTTATCAAATCCCTTAGATATAGCTATTTTTGAGATAACTATACCTTGAATATATCTCTCAAGAACCTCCTTTTTAAGCATAGGGGTACTCTGTATCCTTTTTTGTTGGTTAGAGGGATAGTAGCTTATTATCCGCTCTAAATCGGCTTTGGTAATGGTTTTATCGCCGACTCGTGCTAATACCTCTTCTGAGGCAAGGCAGTGAGAATGAAAAAATAAAAAGAAGCCGATCAAAATTAGAGATAAAATTTTCATATTCCTCCAACTTATAGATAGAAAGGGGGCTCGCCCCCTTTCTATTTTTATCTTGCCCTCCTTGCTCTAAAGTCTTGGTTTATGACATTAGCGTTATTTATTGTTACATTCCTGCTTGCTGGTTCATAGACAGTGCCAGCTATAGGTGCGGGTGTAATAGTGTATGTGCCATTGGGTAGAGCGGTAAAGGAATAGGTTCCATTGGCAGCAGTTACGACAGACCTTGAGACAGGGATTGAGCCCACGGCTGTAGTTCCTGTGAGATTTATAGTGCGGTTAGCCACACCGATGCCTAAATCATTTCTGATAGTTCCTGAAATTGAATAAATTCCAGTAGCCGTAAAATCAACACCTGTTATGTTTGCGTTTGTAATTGTTCTTGTGGCATTTGCTGGTGTAAAGGCATAGCTTTGCAAAGATGGGGTTATTGTGTAGGTGCCAGGTGACAGATTAGAGAAGGTATAAGTTCCACCAGGGCCTGTTGTTGTAGTTGCTGATGCACTACCTGAAAGGGCAACTGTTACACCTTGAAGCCCTATGCCACCAAAGGTTATAGTTCCAGATAGAGAGAAAGTAGTAGGTGGTGGCGGTGCCCCTGTAGATATCGTGACAGGTTCTGTATCAATGCCACCTCTTGATGATGATACTGTAACTATAGGAGGCGGTATAGTAAGACCAGGTACTATGAGTTGTCCACTACTTAAGTTCCCTAATCCTTGAGCTGTAAGGGTTACAGGTCCAACTAAGTCTGAAGAAGTAGCTCTAATCTCGAGACTGCCAGTAAGACTACCACCAGTGCCAGTTATAGTATAATTTGCAAGGGTAATTGTAACGACATCTGTCAATACTTTGTTTATTGTGGTTGATGAGTTACCTGTTCTTGTGGCTGTTACAGTAACAAAATTAGGAAGTGTAAAGCCACTTGTAAAAGAGACATTTGTATAAAAATTGCCTGCACCATCACCGGTCATTGTTTTATTTGCAAAGCCCGTTCCAGAAAGGGTTAAAGTTGCATCGGGGGCAGAGGTTGCAAATACATCAATCTGACCTCCTGTTGTAGTTCTACTATAGGTTGCTCTTTGAACCTGAAGAGGTACAGGCAAAACACCTGTAAAGATCTTGCCTTGCACAGCAAATTGGTTGGTTGATACAGCTACGCCAGAGCCTGAGCCAAGATCAACCCCTGGTGCTTGAATGCTGAAAAAGTTAGTATTACAAGGACTACCTGTTACGGTCTGCTCAATGTTAAAATCACCTAAAAAACCTGTAGGAGGTGGAGGGTTAACTGCTACCAGTAAAGGACCTACAGCGCCGTTGTGGGTGGTATTAAACCCAACAACTGGGATATCTCGGGTCATATTGATCTCATTACCTGGACCTACAGTGGTTACTACAAATACTTCTCTTCCATAAGGATGAACAACAGTATATGTGCCTGCTGCTGGCACGTCTGCCCTTATACGGAGCCTAGTGAAAGGAAATTGATCTCCATCAACTGGTTCTTCATTAAGAAATGCAGCCTCTACAGCTAAAATGAGAATAGCATCTACAGTTCCATTTGTAATTGTCGCATCGGCAGACCACCAAAAAGCCTCAGGACCAAAGCCTATTTGAACTGAAAAAGGATTATTGGGGTCAACAGGATCAAAGAAGCAAAAGTTTTGATCAAGACATAACTCAACACCTCTGCCATTTGTGTCCTGAAACCATAAAGGGAAACCGTTATTAGGATTTATAGAACCTACCGTAAGAGGCGTTACACCATTGTCGGGACATACTGCATGAAGTAACGATGAAGTAGTCAACATTAGTAAAAATGCTGACAAAAATATCACAAAAAAACTTTTCTTTTTCATTGAACCCTCCTTTTAAAATTATTGAAAAATAAGTTTTAATAATATCAATTAAAAATGTTTTATCACCCCTTTTTGCATTTGATTAAATTTAGATGATATTAATTTAAGTATAACAATTAAATAAATTAAAAACAATAAAAATATTTCTATTTCAATTTAAGGTTCTTAAGTGTTGCTTTATTTGATAAAAAATAACTCTTAAAAAAACAATACTTAAAGTATTCCTACTCTTGAATCATCGTAAGCTTAATAGGTTTTATAGAGTAAGCTATAGATATTTTAATTTTTAGTTTTCTTGACTAAAACAGCTCTCAGTAGTCTTCTTCAGCACTAAAAATTTTATAGTAGAATTTTTTTCTTTTTATTATAAGTAGTGGTTTAATAAATACTTATTATTTATTTATAGCACATTTTTTAATTTTTTTTTTAATTTTATTTTTTAAATGAAAATTTACTAAAAATTTACAATAAAACTTTTTTTTGACAAGAAATTTAAAGGAGATCTCTTTATGGACTTGTTAGAAGAGGTATTTCAAGGTATAGTCTTTTCATAAATTTTTTTGTCGTTATTTAATATCTCGGTCTTTTCAAGGTTATTTTTTTTGCCTTTAATAATTATCATTTCTTCCATCTCTTTCTTCACACCTTGAAGTCTTTCTATATGGTCGTGGGTAAGTTCTGTTGCTTCAGCTTGATTTTTAATAACATGGGGAGTAAGTAACATGATGAGCTCAGTGCGAGTATTTTTATCTGTTGTACTACCAAATAAATATCCTAAAAGAGGGATTTTAGAAAGGATGGGTAATCCTTCACGACTAAATTGTATGTCTTCTCTTATTAGTCCACCTATTACAATAGTGTTGCCATCTTGGACAACGAGATTTGTTGAGGCTTCTCTTTTTTTAATCACTACCTGGTCAGAGTCAAAAATCCTTTGGATAGAAAAATTTGAGACCTCTTGAGTCAGCTCAAGAGATACAAGGCCACCATCATTAACTTGGGGTTTAACCTTTAGTATTACACCTGTATCTTTATACTGAATTGTCCTTTGTATCTGGGTTGTTCCTGTAACATTAGTCTCTGATGTGGCAATTGGTACTTGATCTCCAATCTGAATGCGAGCCTCTCGGTTATCTGACACTAAGATATGAGGTGATGCTATAACCTTTAGTTTTGCTTGAGATGCAAGAGCTTCTAACTTAGCTCTTACAACTCCTTTGGGGTCAGTTGCTAAAAAAGTGAACCCTGAACCAATAAAACCCTTAGAGATGTCCTCTGGTATAGAAGAAGGTCGTTGTCCCATGACCCCTGAAAGGTTAACATCTCTTTCAAAGGGTTTTATATTAGTTATATTAATATCTGTTTTTAAAGACCAGGCTATACCAAAGGTTAAATCATCTCTTAACTCTACCTCGGCTATTAATGCCTCTATCATTACTTGACGGGGGACGACGTCAAGCTTTTTAATGGTTTCTTCTATGAAGGCATAATCTCCAGGGGTGGCTACTATTATAAGAGAGTTTGTTACTTCATCAGCAAATACTCTGGTATCTGCTGATACAAGAAATCCTGTGCCTGTTGCGGTTGTAGAAATACCTGTCCTTGGTGTAGTTGGTGTTGGTGTAGGTGTAGGTGTAGGAGTAGTTGGTGTAGTTGTAGTTGTAGTTGTTCTTCCTGTTGTAGTTGTTGTAGTTGGTGTAGGTGTAGGGGCAGCTGGCGCGCCTGTAAAGATTGACTGAAGTAAAGAAGCAATGTGGGAAGCTTTGCTGTTTTGTAAGTTATAAACAAAAATTTTAGGTCGTGCATGAGCAAAAATTTGATCAAAGGTCTCAACCCAGTTTCTTATGTAACTTAAGTGTTCTTTTGAACCAGCTATAACTAATAAAGAGTTTAAGCGATAAATTGGCATTACTCTTACTGTCCCGCCTGTTAAATGTAGGCCTATTGCATTTTCAATATCAGGCATAGACTCCTTAAGGTTAAGATTTTTGAAGGTAAACATCTCAATGGCTACGTCAGATGGTTCTTTACCAATTTGAGCGTAAACCAGTTCTTTTGCTACATCAGCAAGAGGGACTATTCTGTAAAGCCCCTTTTCAAAAACATAACCAATGCCATTAAGCCTAAGGATTATCTCCATTATTGGTAGTACTTCTTCGCGGGGGATAGGGGTTACTGTCCTAAAATTTACTCTCCCTTTGACTTTTGGATCAATTATATAATTTACCCTAAGAATATCACCAAAAACTGTTTGAGCAACTTCAAATATATCAGCATCATCAAAGAAAAAACTAACGGATCCACCTCCAGCTCTACTTTCTCTGGCAGGTTTTAAAGGTGATTTTTGAGTTTCCTGAGCTTTATCTGGCGGGGTAGGTTGCTGAACTTGTTGTAGGGCTGAGGATCTTGTGTGTTCTTCAAGGGCTGGCTTTATTGGGGGTTGTGTTTCTAATTGTTCCTGTTTGACCCCTTTGGTGCTACAGGAAATTATGAAAAAAATAATTGTTAGTGAAATAAAAAATCTTGTAAAAAATCTCACTTGATAAAATCCTCTTTAGTTAAGAATACTCAATTTAAAAAATACTGTCAAGAAATTGATATACAAAGAGCTTTAATAGTATTTGTGAAAGTGCCCTACTTTTTCAAGAATTTTTTAGCTTTTGTGATAAAAAAGCTTTTTTCATAGATAGGTGACAAAAGATTATAGATATAGCTATCATTGACTATTTTTCTTTTGATAATGTATTTCCTTTTTTTTAACATTTTAGGTAAAAGTTTTAAGGCATCTTTTTTTGCTTTTAAAAAGATCTTTATTTTTCCATGTTTGCAAGCAAAATAGAAAAGGTCCAAAATAGAGCCCAAGATATATGCTGGTAAGCATCTAAAAAAGATCATAAGAGGTACATTTTTTATCCTAACTAATTCTGAATTTCTTAAAGAGTAATAAACAGCTAAATCGCTCATCTCACCAATCGTTGAGCGAACTTTATGATAGGCTATCGCTGAGGGTACATATAACACCTTCCACCCCATAAGTTGCGCTCTGAAGTTAAGATCGGTATCTTCATGTATGAGAAAAAAATCATCATCAAAGAAACCTATCTCATCAATCATCTTTCTTCTATATATAGCTGCCCCTGCACAAGCTCCAAATATATACTCCTGATAGTTATAATAAGATATCTCTAACCCCTCACCTCTTTTAAATGCTTTAAGTATAGTTGAAAAGCCATCTCCAGCGCTGTCTATCTTATTCAGATAGTAATTTATTATCTTAGGTGCTCCAATTCCAACCTCCTTTAATGGGCTGATTGTTTCTATTAGGTTTCTGATACAATCCCTGTGAAGGGTAACATCATTGTTTATTAACATTAAGTATTCGCCTTCTGCATGTTTCAAACCTTCAATATTGCCGCCGCTGAAACCTTTGTTTTCTTTTAACTTTATAAGTTTTATGTTAGGGTAATATTGCTCAACGAATTCCTTTGAACCATCTGTGGATGCATTATCTACTAATATGACTTGCATTTCTCTGTAAGATTGGGTGAGTAAGGATTCAAGACAGTCTTTGAGAAGTCCTTTGCCATTGTAATTGACAATTATTATTGAGACAAGCCCCTTCAGCATTATCTGAACAAGAGATTTTTATAGACTAATTCTGTGTTAAATGCCTCTTCCTCTATGGTAATTGGGTAGTTAATAGTCTTTGAAATTTTTTCTATGGCTTCTGCAGAAGAGATATAATCTATTATTTTTGCTAAATCTTTTGGGTCTCCTGGTTTAAAGGTGAAGCCATTTTTATTGTCTGCTATAGCTTCTCTCATACCCCCTACATCTGAAGCTATTACGGGGACTCCATAAGCTAAGGAGCTGGCAATGGTTAAGGGAGCGTTTTCATACCATATAGAAGGAACTATTACCACATCTATTGACTGAAGTATTCTTTTTAACTCCTCAAACTTATATTGCCCTTTAAATTCAATTCTACTGTCCTCTTTAGCTAATTTTATGACCCTATCTCGATAATCCGACTCATGAAAAGAACCTCCCCAGATTTCCAGCTTTAAGTTAGGCTTCTTTACCTTTTTAAATCCCTCTATCATTATATGAACACCTTTGTGGTACTGGACAGTGCCTATGTAGCCAAAGACTATGAGTTGATCTCTTTGTCTTTTCTTAGAAAAGGATTCTCTCAAAGAGTAATCAAAGCCATGAGGTGAGAGTATGAACTTTGATGGAGAGATCACATTGGTATAATTAAATAAAGCTATTAAAAATTTAGATGGCGAAAGCACCACATCGCAGTAATTAATTAGATCCCTTACTTCTTTTAGCCTTCGGTTAATCTTGTCGCTGTTTATAGCTGTAAAACAATACCTTAGGCAGTTTTCCCCTTCCTTAGGGGTGTCGCATAAGGTATTGTTTGTTCTTAACATAATTCCTAAGGGGCATATCAAGAAATAATCTGTTAAAGTAAGAACAACTTTTAAGTTTAAATCCTTAGCGGCTTTTATGAAAGAAGCTATCCTTAAAGGGTGGGCGCAGTGAAATATTTGAAATCCATGTTTTTCTATTATAGCTTTTGCTTCATTGTATATTTCATCGTCAAAGAAATTAAATAAAAAATAGGATTGATCCTTTTTTTTGGGATGTCTTACGGCTCTAACAGCTACTCCTTCATAAATATATTCTTTATAGAGTAAGTCTGAATAAGGTGATTTTTCTAAATCCTCTTCAAAGGCATAAGTGAGGATTTTTACCTTATGCCCCATCTTCTGTAACTGTTTTGAGAGGTTTAAGACATACCTTTCGGTCCCTGTATAATGGGTTGGGAAGAATTGATGTACACCAAATAGGATATTCATTCAAATATCTCTTTCCTCAAAGAAGGGATTTCTTCTTGAGAGTTTTCAGCTAAAAAGATGCCACAAACATAACTAAAAATATTATATACACATTTAGCTAAATCCTCTCTTGTATCAAGACATAAATCTAAGCTTAAAAGATAATCAGAAAGGCTCTCAAGTTTGCTTGTAAAAAGCTTATAGGCTCTATCTATTATTAATTCATCTTTTATAGGCTTATGATTAAAAAAGAAGCTATCTAAGTGACCCTCAGGCGATGATAGATCAAAGGTTGACTCATCTTTATCTTCTTTAAGCTTACTTAGAAGGCTCCCTAAGACAACTGATGGTTTAGCTGAGGTATCCTTTAAGAGATTAATATTTTTTTTAAGGTTTAGGTAAAGATGACAAAGTGCACCAAACAAAGCATATAGGGGTTCAGTGTTCCTGGGGATTTCTAAAATTTTATATAAAGATAACCTTTCAGTATAGCTTTTTTTAAGATAAAAAAGGGCATTCCCATTTTCTGATTTGATAACCGCGTTACTTGTTTGAAACATAATAGAGTGACCGTCTTTAATTAACTTCAATAGTAGATTGAGATCATCTACATAATCAGAGTAAGAGAGATATTTACGTAAGAGATCTGCTTTTAGGCAAAGAGGGTTGTTGTTTAAAGTTATCAAGACTGTTTTACTTTTTTCATCCATCAAAGTAAGGGCTTTAAATGATTGTTTATTTAGTAGGGTATCTTTCATGAAATCTAATATCTGATGTCTATACCAGTATAACCAACTGTTGAAAAGGTCTGCCTTTATGTGAGGGATTGCGGTACTGACTACCGCTGAGATCTCTTGGCAGTAAAGGGGTATAATGAGATCATATAGCCAGTAGTTTCCAATAGGAAAGGCATCTTGAGAGATAAAGACGATATATTCACCATTGATTGCTTCAATTAATTTATTGATGGTTTCTGAGGTATAAAAGAGAGATTCTTTATTTTGTAAAATTTCTATAGAACAATCATTACATATATTCAGATTTTTGTCCTCAGAGCCAAATTTTATGATAATTATCTCAATGTGGCTTATCCCTATTTGCTGGCAGAGTTTTCTTATTGTAAACTCAAGGTCTTTTGCAACCCTTTTAGTCGTTATTATAAGAGAAATTTTTGAGTTTATTGGGCTATGGATATATCTATCTTTGGGCTCTCTTATCTGAAGGCAGTTTATGTCAAGTGATAAAGGAGTAATCTTTATTGATTTATTAAAAAGAATTTTTTTATTTACCTTCTGAAGTAAAGCTCTCCATCCTTGTGTCTTTAGGACTTTTATGCCTTTAACTAAGAGCTCTTTCTTTGTGAGATCTTTGTCCACTTTTTAAGTGTAATCCCTTTGAATTATCTATGTTCTTTATCTTGAGAGAGGGTATTATTGTAAAGACTCTCAATTTTGTCTAAGTGTTCTTCCATAGTTAAAATCTTTGTGTCTTCAGCTCCCTTTTTCAGTTTAAGTAATAAAGATGGATCGTTAATAAGGCTGTTTATTTTATCTGCTAAATCGCCTTTTTTGAAAGGATTAAAAAGGAGACCGTTTATACCATCTAATATGTTTTCCTTTGCCCCGCCAATAGAACTGCAAATGACGGGCACCCCAAGTAAAAGTGATTCAGCAACAACCAATGCATAAGTTTCCTCCCAAATTGAGGGAAGAACGGTGATGTGGATATTTTGAGTCTGGATTATGGATGAAAGCTCATCTATGCCTTTGTAGGTACCCATAAAGGAGATATCAGCTTCGGGAATTTTTTTTATTAAGTTATTAAGCTGTTCATAATAAATATAGTTTAATACTTTTCCATAAAAAAGAAGTTTAATTTTCTCTTTATTTGGAACATACTGAAGTTCTTCAAGTAAAATATGGGCACCTTTGAAGGGTATTATATTACTGAGATAGGCAATGGTGAGTTTTTCAGTATAATTAATGTTTTTTATCTTGCTGCGTGGTTCAAGCCCGTGGGGAATATGTATGATTTTTTTAAAGCTTTCTTTTTCATATCTTTTTTTTAGGTGATTTGAAGGGCTTATAATATATTCAGCTAAGGATAGTTGCTTTTTCATAAAAGTAAGTCTGAATGAATGTTCTAAAATAGCCCACATCTCAGGAGAAGAAGGATATAAGTTATTTAGATATGCATGATTATTCTTTTTAGGGGATATATACAAAAATTTTTTGAACTCATTTTTTAGTTGGTCTGACAGCAGTTTTTTAAAGTTATTAAATAAAGGCATTTGGAGGAATCTCATGAGTCGTGGAAATCTTGGGACAACTGAAGGTTCAAATAAATTATTATCAGTGCAAGTAGCACAAAATAAGCCATCAGATGTGCCAGGACAGACAGTCTCATTAGGTCTAAGTAACTGCCCTCTAAAACATATGTACCAATAGTCATGAAGGGTAAATATGGAAGGGATACTTTCTTGGTAATTAATCTCAGGCATTCTTGAAGACAAAAAGGCTGTATGTTGAAAGTGGGTTAAATTAGGTCTAAAGGATTTGAGAATATCGCGGTATATTTGATCTATGTTCAAGTCAATTATGTAGTCAAGGAACTTCAAATTATATGTTGGTGGATTGTTGATCTTAACTACATCAATACCTTCAAATTTCATTCTTAAAAGGCTATATCTCTTTAGACTTGGGTTTCTTATAGCTGTTAAAATAAGCACATCCCATCCTCTTTTTTTAAGTCCCTTTGCTAATCTATAAGTATAGATTTCGGTGCCACCAATGCTTTCCGGTAGAAAACAGTGAACTACTAAGAGGACTCTTTTACTTTTTTTAGCTTGATTCTCACCTAATGCCGCAACAATAGAGGAGTTATCCTGTATTTTTGCGTTACTTATTTGATCAAGCTTTAGATTATATCCCTCTTTAAACCCCCTATATAGCCCTACGGTTTGGAATATCCTATAAAACGGGATATGGAGTAACCATAAAGGATTATATCTTCTTTCAATCGTAAAGGTTATATCTTTTAAAGTCTGACCCAAGAAAAATCTTATTGCTCTTTGAATATTAAAATCATGTTTAGTGTCTGCTAAAGCGTTTAAGCTTTTGGATTCAATATAAGACCTCTTTTTGATGTACTTTAATGAAGGAGAGTGAGAGTGATATACACGAGCCTCTGGGATGTATTTGATCAAATAACCTAAGCCCATAATCTGCTTTGCCCATAACAGATCTTCTGCAGCAGGCATTTTTTCATCAAAAGGTACTATTTTCCAGCAGGACTTTCTTATGGCGGCGTTGGCGTTTGAAAATTTGCTTCCGTCTAATTCTGTATCTGGAAAATAACAAAGTACGTCTCTTGCTTGAGACGGACAGGCATCAGGCCAAGGAATATCTCTCCCATATGTGGCACCCACATATTTATCAACAAAGGGGGCTATCATTAAGGAGAGATAATCTGGGTTTTCTGGGACTGAGTGGCCACTTATATTAATAATTATCTCCCCAGTGGCATTTTGGATGCCGATATTTAAGGCAGCACCAAAGGAAAAATCTTCAGGCTTAATCTCAATTATTTTACAACTGAAAGCTTTGGCAATTTCTAAAGTATTGTCAGTTGAGCCTGAGTCAACAATAATTATCTCAACAGGTCCTTGATACTTTTGCCTTTTAAGGCTTTCTAAGACTTTGCCTAAATATTTAGATTCGTTTTTAGTTCTTATTACAATAGATACTGCAGGCTCCATAGAATTATTTAATCTTTAATAACCTTAAGCTTTCTCTGATAGGCCAAGTAATAGCTCGTCCAATCTTAAAGGAGTATGAGTTAATTATAGCCTCGTTAAGTTGGGTAAGTCTATTTAGTTCCTCTTTTAAAGAGTCTATCTTATCATTAAGCTCATTAAGCTCTTTTTCTTTACTCAGAAGCAGTTTATTAGTTTTTAATAGCTTTTCATTTGTCTCTTTCCAGCTGTTCCATGCATCCTGTGAGTATTTCCATAAGTTCAGTTGGGTTTTTTGTCTCTCAATAAAAGCTAATCGGAAGGAATTAGTGGGATTTTCTATTAAATCAGCTACTGCTGAGTCTGATAAATTAGGTGCTGTTAAGTCTAAAAGTAATAAGGTCATTATTATCCTTTCAGTGTTTAAGGTATTCAGTAATTTAAAAAGATGAAGTAAGGTCTCTACTCTTTTATTTTCATCGCTTATGTGAGTGAGGTATTTGATGATTATTTTTTTTAATATTAATCCGACTTCAAACTGGGTTTCTGCTTCATTTGCTTTAAAAGTGCTTGATTTATGAATCCTGTATTTTAAGAGGGGTGATCTTATATAAAAGACCTTACAATTAAAGCTTAGTCTAAGGAAAAAATCATAATCATGGGCATACTTAAAGTTTGAAAAAAAACCAATTTTATCAAAAGCCTCTCTTCGGCAAAAAAGATTGGATGTGGAGGCTAAAAAATTGCCCATTAAAAGTTTAAGAAACATCTTCTGTTCACCTTCAAAGGTGGGATCAAAATAGAAATTGCTTAAATCTTCTTCTGGTGCTTTTAAAATCTCAAAGGATTTTTCATCTTCATCAATGAACTCTACCTCGCTGAAGACTGCACTAATATTAGGGTTTGATTCAAATACCTTTAAGCACTCAGTTAATCTATGAGGATGGTAGATATCATCAGAGTTTAAGATGCTAACAAAATCACCCTTTGATAAAAGTATACCTCTATTAATTGTTCTATAAGCTCCTTGATTTTCCTGAAAATAATACTTAATTCTTTCATCCTTAATGTTTTTAACTATTTCTTCTGATCTGTCTGTAGAGCCGTCATTTATTATTATTAACTCAAAGTCAGAAAAATCTTGGTTTAGCACTGAACAAATAGTATTCAAGATATATCTTTCATGATTATACAATGGAATAATTATGCTTATCTTAGGCATATTAATTTTTCTTAAAAAAGTTTAAAATACTGTCTCGTAGCTTATAGTACTTACTCAGTAGTCTCCATCCTCTACCAGATTTAATAAAGTTTAAGTATTCTTCTTTATCCTTTAATCTCTTCTCTAAGTCTCTCATAACTCTTTCTTTTTCTCCTATGGAAAGTTCTAAGTCTTTGATAATTAAATCTTTATCCTTGAGTTTTGCCTCAAGCATATTAATCTTATCTCTGTAGTATTTTATTATCTCTGGGGAAAATTTATCTTTATGTTTATCTATAATTTTTTCATATGATTTATCTATAATTTTTTCATGTTCCTTTGATTGGGCGATTTGGTATACATCGCTCCATTGAATATATTTTGCTGTAACTTTTGGGACGTGATAAAAATGGTAGCATTGGGAACAACGGATTAAATAATCCCAATCTTCATAGATATCCAGATCTTCATCAAACATTCCTATGTTAACAAAGACATCTCGAGAAAATATTATGCTTATAAGGGGAATATAGTTTTCTAAAAGGATATCTTTATAGGAGAAATCTTTTGAGATAAAGATTCTTCTATCAGCGTCTTCAAGTTCTTGTTTATCAGGGTTGTATCTTTTATAAATCAATTCCGTATCAGCGTAAGCGATATGATAGTCTAAGCTGTTTAGTAGGGGTATGATTGAGCTAATATGGTCAGGATAAAACTCGTCATCGTCATCAAGAAAGCCTATATAGTTGCCCTTTGCATGTTCTATCCCTAAATTTAAGGCATGAGCTCTACCTCTGTTTTGGTCAAGCCTTATATAATTTAAAGTGATATCATTAAGAATAGACTTTATGTGATAGAGTTCTAAATCACAGCCACCATCATTTACTAATACTACCTCAATAGGTCTATAGGTTTGCTCATAAATACTCTTTAAGGCTTTATTAAGTATCTTTGGTCTATCCTTTGTTCGGACTATTATAGAAATTAATGGTGGTTGATCTGGTCTTTTTTGTAGGATCATGAAAGTTTAAAAATTTAGATCTCTAACTTAAGCTAAAGAGTAATTATAATTATACTTTAGTATTAAAAAAAAATCATTTTTTATCCGCTTGTTTGCCTTTATGTCTTATTAAATAACTTTATTTAAGATATGCTCAATGTTTAAAGGATTAACTTATAAAAAAGAAATTTTTCATAGTAAATTTCTGGTTTTTAAGCAATTTCTTTAAAGTTTTTTTCTATTTGTGTTATTATTTCTTTCATGGATTCAAAGAGACTAATAGAGGAATCTCAAAAGTATCTCTTTAAGACTTATAATCGTTTTCCTGTTGTTTTTGTTAAAGGCAGAGGTGTTAAAGTTTGGGACTCAGAAGGGAAGGAATATATTGATTTTCTTGGTGGGGTGGCAGTAAATGTTTTAGGTCATTGTCACCCAAAGGTTGTCGTAGCGATTCAGAAACAGGCTCAGAGATTAATTCATGTCTCAAACTTTTATCACATCGAGCAGCAAGTGAAGCTTGCAAAATTATTGGTTAAAAACTCCTTTGCGGATAAAGTTTTCTTTTGCAATTCAGGCACAGAGGCAAATGAGGCAGCTATTAAGCTTGCCCGTAAGTATTCTAAATTGTATTTTGGCAATGATAGATATGAGATAATATCTGCTTTTAACTCCTTTCACGGAAGAACCTTTGGGAGTTTAACGGCCACTGGCCAGGAAAAGATTCAAAAGGGGTTTGAACCACTATTACCTGGGTTTAAGTATGTACCTTTCAATGATATAAAGGCACTAAAATCAGCCGTTAATAGTAAAACGTGCGCTATTTTTTTGGAGCCTATACAAGGTGAAGGTGGTGTTCAAGTACCTGAGGATGACTACTTAGTTAAAGTAAGAGAGCTTTGTGATGAAAACAAACTATTGTTGATTCTTGATGAAGTTCAGACGGGGATGGGTAGGACAGGAAAGCTTTTTGCCTATGAACATTACAACATCAAGCCTGATATAATGACCTTAGCTAAAGGTCTTGGGGGTGGAGTGCCTATAGGAGCTATACTTGCTTCGGAAGAAGTAGCATCTGCTTTTGAACCTGGTAACCATGCCTCAACTTTTGGGGGCAATCCATTAGTATGTGCCTCAGCTATAGCTACCTTAGATGTAATATTAGAGGATGGTTATCTTCTTAATTATTGTCAAAGAGTAGGTGCTTATTTTTATCAACAACTTTTAAAGCTAAAGGAGAAACATCCTTTTATTGTAAAAGATGTTAGAGGAAAGGGGCTTATTCTTGGGATAGAGCTCACTAAGGATGGAATGCCCTATGTTCAAGCTTGTCTTGAAAAGGGTTTTTTAATAAACTGTACTGCAGGAAATGTGCTTCGTTTTACACCTCCTTTGATCATTAAGGAAGATGAGATTGATAAACTAATAGAGGAGCTTAAAAAATTAATGAGGGAAAATCTGTGAAAAGAGATTTCCTTACAGTATGGGATTTAAGCGAATCAGAAATTGAACACCTTATTAAAAGGGCTATACAATTGAAGTCAGGTGTTGATAGAAATAAATGTCCTCTTCTTGGAAAGTCAATTGGTATGATATTTCATAAGCCTTCTACAAGAACAAGGGTCTCTTTTGAGGTTGGCATATATCAACTGGGTGCTCAACCAATATATTTGAACTCAGTGGATTTGCAGCTTGGACGGGGAGAAAGTATTTCAGATACAGCTAAGGTTCTTTCAAGATATCTTTCAGCGATGGTTATAAGAACTTATAATCACTCAACTATTGAAGAGTTTGCAAAATATTTCTCAGGGGTGGTAATAAATGGGCTTTCAGATGAGCATCACCCTTGTCAGGCTATTGCAGACATGATGACAATATATGAGTATAAAGGTGTTTTAAAGGGAGTTAAGCTTGCTTATGTAGGAGATGGCAATAATGTGGCCAATTCTTTAATTGAGGCTTCAGCTAAAACGGGGGTAAACATTACAATTGCATGCCCTGAAGGTTTTGAACCGAACAAAGATGTTTTGAACAGAGCAAAACAATATATATCTAAAAAAGAGATATTTACAGAGATTAAAATTTTACATGACCCTGAAGAGGCAGTGTCTGAAGCCGATGTAATTTACACTGATGTATGGGTAAGCATGGGACAGGAACAGGAAAGCAGGATAAGAAGGTCTAAATTTAAAAACTTCCAAATAAATGAAAGACTTCTCCGTTTAGCAAAAAAGGATACTTTGGTTATGCATTGTTTGCCTGCTCATAGAGGTGAGGAGATTACTGATGAAGTAATGGATGGAAATAACTCTATAGTTTTTGATCAAGCAGAAAACAGGCTTCATTCATCAAAGGCTATACTTGAATTATTATTAAGTGTTTGAGATTAAAAATTAGAAGTTAATGAGAATGTTTCTTTAATTGTTTTCTTGACTTCAAAAAATTCTCTTGATTATGATATAAGATTTCTTAGGAAAAGGTGCAGTAATGTTATTTGCTATAGCATGTGATCATGCTGGCTATTTACTTAAAAAAGAGATTATTGAAATTTTGCAACAGCATGGACACGAGGTTATAGACTTAGGAACACATTCTTATGAATCTGTAGATTACCCAGATTACGGAGAAAAAGTAGCCTCTTTAGTTTCAATTGGTAAAGCTGAAAGAGGAATACTTATATGCGGGACAGGGATAGGGATGTCAATAGTTGCAAATAAATTTAGAAATGTTAGAGCCTCTCTCTGTAATGAGCTTTTTACAGCAAAGATGAGTAGACTACATAATGATGCAAATATATTAGTTTTAGGCAGTAGAGTTGTGGGCATTGATCTTGCAAAAGAGATAGTTACTACATGGCTTAACACCCCTTTTGAGGGTGAGAGACATTGTATTAGACTGAAAAAGATTTTTGATATTGAGAAGAGAGTTTTTTAGATATGAATTTGGAGCATCTTAAACAAATAGACCCAGAAATTTATGAAGCTACTTATCGTGAAGTTAAAAGAGAGGAAGATAAAATAATTTTAATAGCCTCTGAAAATTATGCAAGTAAAGCTGTATTGGAAGCACAAGGTTCTGTTTTTACTAATAAGTATGCTGAAGGCTATCCTTTTAGAAGATACTATGGCGGTTGTGAATTTGCCGATATAGTTGAGAGTCTGGCTATTGAAAGAGCAAAAAAACTTTTTGGGGCAGATCATATAAATGTTCAACCTCATTCAGGCACCCAAGCTAATATGGCAGTCTTTTTTTCAGTCCTAAATTATGGTGATACTATTTTGGGTATGAGCTTAAATCATGGAGGTCATTTATCCCACGGGGCGCCTGTTAATTTTACGGGGATGCTCTATAAAACAGTGTTTTATGGGGTTGATAGAGACTCAGGTCTGATAGATATGAATGAAGTTAGAGAGCTTGCTAATAAACATAAACCTAAAATAATAATTGTTGGTGCCAGTGCTTACTCAAGGATTATAGATTTTGAAGCCTTTGGAAATATCGCCAAGGAAACAGGAGCTTTGCTCTTAGCAGATATAGCTCATATTGCAGGCCTTGTGGCAACTGGACTACATCCCTCTCCTGTGCCTTATTGTGATTTTATCACCTCTACTACTCATAAAACATTAAGAGGACCAAGAGGCGGTTTAATTCTTTGTAAAGAGCAATATGCTAAGGTGATAGATAAGATGGTCTTCCCTGGTATACAAGGTGGCCCACTTATGCATGTAATTGCAGCAAAGGCTGTTGCTTTTAAAGAGGCTTTAACAGAAGAATTTAAAGAATACCAAAGACAGGTAATATTGAACTCAAAGAGATTAGCTGAAAACCTTAAAAATCAAGGATTTGATATAATTTCTGGTGGCACCGATAATCATTTGATGTTAGTTGATTTAAGAAGAAAGAATGTAACTGGTAAAGATGCGGAAGATGCATTAGATAAAGCGGGGATTACAGCAAATAAAAATGCTATCCCCTTTGATGATAAACCTGCCTCAATAACCAGCGGTCTAAGGCTTGGTACACCCAGTGTGACTTCCAGAGGTATGAAAGAAAGAGAAATGGATTTAATAGCAGAGTTTATAACCGATGCTATTAAAAATACAAATAATCTTTCCAAGTTAAAAGAGATTAGTGAAAAAGTGAAAAAGCTTGGAAGGAAGTTCCCTGTTTACAATATATAGAAGTCCTCATGAGATGTCCTTTCTGCGGAAGTATTCAAGACAAAGTAATAGACTCAAGATTAACTAAGGATGGGGCTATTCGTAGAAGGAGGGAATGCTTAAGTTGTAATAGCCGTTTTACCTCTTATGAAAGGGTTGAAGACCCTATGCCTTTGGTAATAAAAAAAGATGGCAGTAGAGAGTCTTTTGATAGACAAAAAATTCTTACAGGTTTGAAAAAAGCCTGTGAAAAAAGACCGATATCAATAGAAGTACTTGAGGAGGTTATCTCTAAAATAGAAAAAAAGCTCATGAGTTTAGGTGTAAAGGAGATACCAAGTTCTTGGATAGGAGAAGAAGTTGTATCTTCTTTGAAAGAGATAGATAAAGTGGCATATGTTAGATTTGCTTCTGTTTATAGGCAGTTTAAAGATATAAATGATCTTATTGAAGAGGTTAAAACACTTTTTGATAAATAATTATTTTTAATTGTTGAAATGTCTCTTTTTTGTATTATAAGGCCTACTGTAAGTCTGCAAATTAACAACATACTTAAAGTGTGCAGAATTTCTGTGATATAAAAGTGTTTTTCTGTATGCTTTAAAAAGCCAGTCTTGGTTTTCCAAAGATATCTTCTTATATCTTATAATCTACCAAAGTATAACTTTTTTGTATTAAGCGGAAGCCTGCTTATGATTTTTCAATGCATTATGCATTTTTAGTTTTTATATAGGTAATTCAGGGTAGATCCCAAATTTGCCGATAGAAGTTTTAAAATTTAAAAAATATCTCATTCTCTGCTTCTTTTAGGCATTTAGAAAGAT
>JAOAHE010000036.1 GCA_026415415.1 Thermodesulfovibrionales bacterium
CCCTATAGCTATACCTATATCTGCTTGAGCCAGTGCAGGAGAATCATTAATCCCATCCCCTACCATAGCAACTACCCTTCCTTGTGATTGTAAGTTTTCAATTATATGTGCTTTCTCAGACGGCAGTACATTAGCAATAACATTGGTTATTCCAAGTTTGCCTGCAATAGCATTAGCAGTCTTTTCATTGTCTCCAGTAAGCATTATGACATCTATACCTTCTTTTTTCAGTCTTCTTATAACCTCATAAGCATTCTCCTTAGGGGTATCAGCTACAGCAATAATACCAAGTAGGTTCTTATCTTCTGCTACAAAGATAATTGTGTTACCAGTCTTTTCAAGGCCTGCAAGGGTTGTTTCATATTTTTCTGTAGAAATGTCAAACTCATCCATTAATTTTCTATTTCCTACCAAAACCCTTTTATCAGCATAATAGGCAACCACGCCAAGCCCTATCAAAGCCTCAAAGGATTCAGGGTCTGGAATATTGAACTGCAGTCTATTTGCTTTTTTAAGAATGGCTGATGACAAAGGATGTTCAGAGCCTTTTTCAGCAATTGCAGCAAGTTGAATAATCCTGTTTTGAAGTAAGGTATCTTTCAATATCATCCCACTATCAAAAGCTATTACCTCCACTACCTCTGGTTCACCTTTTGTAAGTGTGCCGGTTTTATCAAAAACAACTGTATTTAATTTTTCAGCTTTTTCTAAATATTCAGCTCCTCTTATTAAGATACCCATTTCTGCACCCTTTCCTACTCCAACCATTAATGCAGCCGGTGTTGCTATCCCAAGGGCACATGGACAGGCTATTATTAATACAGCAACAAAAGATAATAAAGTTTTTGTTGGATCACCAAAGAATAGCCATGAAATAGCGGCTACTATGGCTACAGTTACCACAACAGGGACAAAATAGGAGGCAACCTTATCAGCCAATCTTTGAATTTGTGAAGAAGATGTCTGCGCTTCCTCAACCACAGATATTATTTGACTTAAAGTTGTCTCAGAACCAACTCTTGTTGCTCTAAACTTAAAAGTTCCTGTCCCATTTATAGTGCCTCCAATAACTTCATCACCAGGTTTTTTTTCAACAGGAATACTTTCACCTGTTAACATCTTCTCATCAACAGAAGAATGCCCTTCACAAATCACACCATCAGTTGGTATCCTCTCTCCAGGTCTAACAACTACAATATCCCCAACCATTAAATTCTCAGCATCAATTACTGTCTCGTTACCATCCCTTATAACTATTGCCTGTTGGGGTTTTAACTCAAGCAACTTTCTTATAGCAGCTGAACTTCTCTTTTTTATAATTTCCTCTATATATTTTCCGACTAAAACAAAGGCGATTATTATTGCTGAGACTTCAAAATAGACATTTTTTTCATCTACCGGTAATAATTCAGGAAAGAATATAATAAATACACTATAAAGATAAGCTGTAGATGTTCCAAGTGCAATAAGGAGATCCATATTTGCCGTTTTGTTTTTAATCGCATGATAAGCGCCAATAAAAAAATCTTTTCCTCCAAATATCATTATAGGTGTTGTTAATATGAAAAGCCATACTCCCCAAGTAAACCATGGTAGCCAGGGTATAGGAACCCAAGTTAAAACTGTTGCACCTGCAGCGAGACCTATAAAGGCAGCGGCTCTAAATATAGCAAGGATTAAAACCCCTGTAAGAGCAATGGTAACTCTTTTTTTAATTGTCTTTAGCTCAAGTTCTGGAGACTCAAAAGTATTTGCACAGCTCTGGCTACAAAAATAATAAGTTCTACCGCCAATTTCTTTTTTTATAGATCTGTCTTTTGGTACTACCATACCACAAATAGGATCTTTTGCCATAGTAGCATCAACTATCTTAGATTCAGATCTCTCTTTTGTTAAATAAGACTCAGGGTCTTTATCAAATTCTTCCTTGCAAATTTCGGCACAGAAGTAATATGTCTGCCCTTTATATTGAGTTGTGGCCACAGCTTCATCTTTCTCTATGTTCATGCCACATACAGGATCAGTAACTGTCATGAATCCTCCAAAACTTTGAGATTAAAGTAGAAAAATATTTTTTTTAAGTATATAATAAAACCACAGAGGTGATTAGGCAGATAAAGTTAAAACGTTGTAATTAGTTTTAAACACGGTAGTTTCCTCAAGTCTCTGTGGTTTAAAGCAGAAATAGGCTTATTAATTTTTTGAAGTTTTTGATAGATACTTCTCTGGGTCACGATCAAACTTTTCTTTACAAATTTTAGCGCAAAAATAATATTTTTTACCCTTATACTCACTTGTTGCTGCTGCTTTTTTTTCATCTACATTCATGTTGCAAACTGGATCTTTCTGCATATCTTTCACCTCCTTTGACAAAAGTTATTATTTGTTTTATTTGGTTGTTGAAGAAAAAGTGTTCTTACCTCTAAAGGTTTTATATAAAAGTAAAAGGATACCAACTGTAAGAGCTGAATCAGCAAAATTAAAAGCTGGCCAATGAAAGGTACCTATATGAAAGTCAATAAAATCAATAACATAGCCATATATTACCCTATCAATTAGATTTCCAATGGCTCCGCCTAAAATAATTGAGTATATTAAACTGTTTTCCTTTACCATAAGATAGCCTATAAAAAGTATAGCAATAAATGTCAAAATAATAAAAAAAGAGCTTCCCATAGTTTTGAACATTCCAAAAGCAGAGCCTAAATTTTCAGCGTAAACTATGCTTAAAAATGGCAGAACTTTAATGCTTTCATATGGGCTCACTGTAAACCTAATCAAAGTCTTAGTTAACTGATCTAAAAAAATGATGCAGAAAATTATGATGAAGTAAAGAAAAAACTTTTGACTCATTTAAGGACTTGATAGCATCTTTCACAAATATCTGGATACTCTGGAAAGGTTCTAACTTTTATGCTCCAGTTCCAACATCTTTCACATTTTTCCCCTTCAGCATGTTCTACTTTAATGAAAAGGTTTTCTAAGATAGAACTCTGATATACGTCATTTAGCCTTTCAGAAAGTTTATTTAAATATACCTCTGAGACTATAAAAAGAGTAGGCAAAAAAGCTTTTTGTTCATTTAGTAAATCATATCTATCACCATCTGTATAGATAGTGAGCTTGGCTTCTAATGAATTCCCAATCAACTTATCTTTCCTCTTTATTTCCATAGCTTTGTTTACTTCGTCTCTAATCTGTTGGAGTTTCCTCCATTTTTTTTCTAAGGAGTCACTAAGCCATTTTTCCTTTAATGTAGGAAAGCTTGATAGAAAAACACTTTCAATATTTTTATCTTCTGTTTTTGATACTTTTCTGATAAAAGACCATATCTCTTCTGCAGTAAAACTTAGAATGGGTGCCAACAACCTTGTCATATCAACTAAAATATTATATAGCACCCATTGAGCAGCCCTTCTTTCCCTTGAGTCTTTTCTAAAGGTGTACAGACGATCTTTAATAATATCCAGATAGAAAGCACTCATGTCTACTACACAGAAATTGTAGATTGAATGAAAAACTTCGTGGAAATCAAAACTACTATATGCTTTATCTACTCGCAAAATTAGTCTTTGCAATCTTGACATAGCCCATTTATCTATCTCGAGGGCATCTTCGCTGTAATCCTTACCATCATAATCATACACATTTCCTAGTAGAAAACGGCAAGTATTTCTTATTTTTCTATATGCCTCAGTGAGTCTGTTAATAATCTCTTTTGATATCCTAACATCGTCTCTGTAGTCTTCTGAAGAAACCCAAATCCTTAAT
Source organism: Thermodesulfovibrionales bacterium (assembly GCA_026415415.1). Taxonomy (GTDB): domain Bacteria; phylum Nitrospirota; class Thermodesulfovibrionia; order Thermodesulfovibrionales; family Dissulfurispiraceae; genus DYHD01. The sequence goes on from JAOAHE010000036.1 coordinate 3,772, forward strand.
ATCTCAGCACCGCTTGATTTAATAACTTCTTGAGGAGATATAACATTGCCTAAGGACTTAGACATCTTCTTGCCTTGACCATCAACAGTAAAACCATGTGTTAAAACGGTCTTATAAGGTGCTCGCTGTCGTGTTCCAACAGAAGCCAAAAGAGAACTTTGAAACCATCCTCTATGTTGGTCACTGCCTTCAAGATACAGGTCTGCAGGCCAAGATAATCTCTCATCTGCCTCTAACACAGCGCCATGACTTACTCCAGAATCAAACCACACATCTAAAATATCCATCTCTTTTTTAAACGTTGTACTTCCACATTTTGAACACCTAAAGTTCTCTCCTAAAAGAGTCTCTATGTCTGTTGTATACCAAAAATCAGCGCCTTCCTGTCTAACACCATCTATAACTTTTCTAAACAGATCGTCATCATTTACAAAGGTTTCGCAATCTTGACAGACTATTAAGGTTATTGGAACCCCCCAACTTCTCTGTCTTGAGATGCACCAATCAGGCCTATTTAAAACCATATTGTAAATTCTATCTTTACCCCAATGAGGTATCCATGTAACTTTATTAATCTCTTCAAGGCATTTTTTTCTTAAATCATTTATCTCCATTGAAATAAACCATTGTGAGGTAGCCCTAAAAATAACAGGTTTTTTACATCTCCAACAATGAGGATAGGAATGAGAAATATTACTTGTATACACTAATGAGTTATTTTTAATAAGTCTCTCTATAATATTAGCGTTTGCTTTAAAAACAAACTGTCCTTGAAATTCAGGTACATCTTTTGTGAACCTTCCAAGATCATCTACCGGTGCATATACCTCATATCCATACTTTACTCCTAACTCATAATCATCCTCACCATGACCTGGTGCTATATGAACTATGCCTGTTCCTTCACCTGCAGTGACAAAATCAGCAGGCAAAACCTTAGATTCTCTCTTGATAAAAGGGTGGATTGTTTTTATAGAGATTAATTTCGTGCCTAAGAATTCAAACTTAATCTCACCATTTAATATCTTCTCTTCTTTGAGCTTTAGGAAATTATCCTTTGCTAATATGTAATAAGAATCATTAGTTTCTACTGCCACATAGAGCATCTCAGGATTTATGGCTAATGCCAAATTAGCTGGTAAAGTCCATGGAGTAGTTGTCCAGATGAGAAGATATGTTTTTTTGTCTTTTAAGTTTGGAAAACTACTTATAAGACTATCTTTATCTACTTCAAATTTTACATAAATAGAGGGAGATAATTTTTCGTTATACTCTACTTCAGCTTCAGCTAATGCTGTTATGCATGAAGGACACCAGTGAACTGGCTTCTTACCTTTATAGACAGATCCACTCTTCACAAACTTAATGAATTCACTAACTATTGATGCTTCATACTCGTAAGACATAGTTATATAAGGGTTTGTCCAATCTCCAAAAACTCCAAGCCTTTTGAATTCCTCCCTCTGGATGGATAGATATTTAGTAGCATACTCTCTACATAAAAGTCTCTTAGCTAAAACATCTATAGTATCTTTTTTAGTGCCTAAATTTTTATCTACTTGCAATTCTATAGGAAGGCCATGACAGTCCCAACCTGGCACATAGGGTGAATAATATCCTTTTAAAGAATAAAACTTGACTATAAAATCTTTCAGAATTTTATTTAAGGCATGCCCTATATGTATATTCCCGTTAGCATATGGTGGGCCATCATGAAGTATATAAGATCTTGCATCTTTATTTTTTTGAAGAATCTTCTTGTAAACATCTACATTGTCCCAAAATTTTAAGATCTCCAGCTCTCGCTGAGTGAGATTTGCCTTCATCGGAAAGTCAGTTGTTGGCAGATTTAATGTTTCTTTATAATCAATTTGCATAGGTGAAAAATTACCATTATTGCTTAATTTATGTCAAATTTTATTAAAAAAAATTGCCTTTAATTACTGATATATGTAGAAAAATCAGCCCTAAGCTGACCACATGCTGCTAAAATTTCTTTTCCTTTACTTTTTCTAATAAAAGTTGGTATCCCACCTTGTAATAATTTTTCTTGAAAAAGAAGAATAGATTTTTCATCAGAACCTTGTAGTTCACACCCTTCAAAAGGATTAAAGGGGATTAAATTAACCTTTGCAGGAATTGAATAAAGCAGATTAACCAATCTCTTAGCATCAGCTACGGAGTCGTTAATGTCTTTCAACATTATGTACTCAAAGGTTATTCTATTTCTTGACGGCAATGGTATTTCTCTGCAAGCTTTAAGTAGACTTTTTAAAGGATAAGTATTATTTATAGGCATTAAATAACTTCTGGTCTCATCTTCTGTTGCATTTAAAGAAATAGCAAGATTAATATTAATGATTTTTTTTAGAAGCTCTTTGATCTTAGGCACAATACCTGCTGTTGAAACAGTAATTCGCCGTGGAGATATCATCATTAAAAGAGATATTCTTTGCAAGGCTTCTAATAAATTCTCAAAGTTTAACAAAGGCTCACCCATTCCCATGAAAACTAAGTTAGTTATTTTCTTTGGAGAGATTTCCCGTGAAATACTGATTATTTGATCAACTATCTCAAAAATCTCAAGGTTTCTCTTAAAACCAAGGCGTCCTGTTGCACAAAACTTACAGCCTAAGGGACAGCCAACTTGAGAAGATATACACAATGTTAATCTATCACCATCAGGGATCAACACGCTTTCAATAGTTTGAGAATCAAATAAACCAAAAAGATACTTTCGTGTGCCATCTAAAGATGTTTTTTCATCAAGTTTACTCAAGTTTCCAATAAAAGCTATTTTCTGTAGCTTATTTCTTAACTCCTTAGAAAATTCAGTAATTTCCTCAATAGCAAAGACTTTTCTTTCATATATCCAGTGTAAAAGCTGCTTTGCTCTAAAAGATGGTAACTTAAGATCTTCTATTAATTTACAAATTTCTATTTCTGAGAGGGATTTAAGATTAATCTTTTGCATCAAACCTAAAAGAATTTACTGCTTTAACTTTAAGTTATTGTCCATCATTAAAATAAACTTTGTGTAAGAAAAGCCAAATTTCATCAACTCTATCTCATCATTTTTTATTTTACTTAGGATACTTTCTTCTATATCAAAGACTTCAAGAAATCTTGACTCAAAAATATACCTTCTAAACCTATCAATATCATAACAAGCCATGTAAAAGGTTTTCTGTTTAACATCGTCAAGCATATGACCTGGAAGGTTTCTCCTAAATAATATTTCTTTCCACTCTCTGTTAATCTCATCGTATATATCTACCCCTTGATCTTCGCGCCATTGCTCAATAGTCCAAGTCTTGGATTCGTTAAAGCCTTTACAATGTTCCTCTTTAACAAAAAAGTAGAACTCTTCAGTTATTGGTTGGTTAATTTCCTGATCAATCTTCTTAAGAGAAGCTTGTCCAACTGGATAGTATCTACAATTAGCGGGTCTATCATCATATATCTTACATCCTCCTTCGTAAACAAAAGGGCAACTTCTCTTGTCGTCATCTATCATCTTTAGAAAAACAAAGGGATGTGAGGATTTCTCTTCTATCTCAATATAAGTATAGTCATTTAAGAACTCCCCTGTTGTAATACCAAGCTTATTTTTCAACCTAATAATGTCATAAGGCGTAAGAAGTATCTGTATATTTCTACAGCATCTTGTAAAACATTCTATTGACTTGTGACATTTAAACTTAAAAGGAGATTTTAATGTCAACTTAACAGGTTCTACAGATCTCATGCTTAACATAATCTAAGTCCTCCAGCATATAAAATTATTTAATTCTAACATGAAAGTTAAAGAAAACTCTCTATAAATTATTTAATGGCTACTGATCTGTTATAAAACATTAATATAAGAGAAATTCATACAATGAAAAATTATAATAACTGTAAGTAGAGAATTAATGAGCTATTCAATTGAAGATTAGATTGTATTAAGGTAGGAAATAAGGTCTTTTAACTCTTCTTCGCTCAGATAAGAGAAAGAAGGCATGTCTTTTAAAGGGGTTTTAAGTTGGGTTATTATGTTTTCAGCGGTAACAGGCTTTTTACTTACTGGCAGGTGTTTCTCTTTCATTAGACCTTTCAGCCCTGGTCCTATGGAATAATTCTTGCTATTTGCATCATGGCAAAAAGAACATTTATTTGTAAATAAATCCTTTCCTCTTAAGATATTTCTTTCTTGAGAAAGGTCAAACTGGCTTGCTATAGTCTCGGTAGTGATCTTTTGTGTTAAATTAAAAGCACCTAACTCAGAGACCAATAGATAAAACCCTGCAGATGTTGAAAAAGTTAGAATAGCTAATACTGATAAAGTGATGCCAACACCTTTTACATATTTAAAAAATTCAGTATAACGTTTAATAAAACTTATTTTCAAAAATAAGAGTATAATGATAGAAATCGCCAATAGGCTATGTAAAGAAGCTCTTGCAGAAGGCTCTGTTTTAGTTTTAACAATGAACTCAAGACATAAATATGTTAAAACCAAATAAAGAACAAAAAAAATAACCCCGTTAAACCTATGAATTTTCCTATAAATTAAGACTTTTGTTTCACTATTTTTCCTACCAAGGACTTCAAACATGGAAAACATAGCTACAAAGACAGATATAAGAAACAAAATGGCTATATAAGATTTAATAAGCATAACTAAAAATTTTTAACTTCCCTTTTAGAAACTTAATAGGGAGAGAGTTTCTCTCCCTATTTAAAACTTTGATAGAAAACACTTAACGTGCTTGTAAAATTTTAATATAAGCCACTAAATCTTTCATTTCTTGTGAGTTTACATTTATTGCTTTGCCCTTATTAGCTTCAACTATACAAAGATTAATAGCATCTTCAAGGCTTTTTAAAGTTTTGCCCATGATCTTAAACTCTTTCTTATTAGCAGCATTCTCTAATCCTTTGCCGTTTGGGTGACATTGATTACAGGACTTGCTGCCCCCTGCAAACTTTGGGTCATTAAATAATGCTTTTCCGCGATCCTCTGGAAGATTTTTCATAGCAAACGATACTGATAAAGTAAGCATTAACACTAAGAAAGAGACAGTTAGAATTTTCAACAGTTTCATATTGCCCTCCTTACTAATTATTTTTTAATTATTAATTGTAATAATTGAAAAAAGTATAGCAAATTAAAGTTAGTTAGTCAACAAAATAAAACTTCTATATCCATTAAGTGAAAAAAAGACAAGAGCGAGAAGTAAAAAGAACTTAAGTGGTTTTTCAGATTTGAGGCGACGGATAAATCTAAAACATCACATACATTTTAATAGCAAAAAACTATCTCTATTTCTATACAAAACTCTATATACCCACCTTTGAGACGGCTCAACATTTCTTTTAACTTTTATAAATAATTGATTATAATACTTTCATGATAAGGCATACTTTCTCTATCTTAAATGGTATAGGAGAAAAATTTGAAAGAAATCTTTGGAGAAATGGAATTCTCAGTTGGGATGATTTCTGTAGCAGAGATGAGATCTTTGGTTTATCAAACCAAAAAAAGCATATCTATAGCTTTCAACTACAATACTTAAAAGAACAACTATCCAACAAAAATTCTGAATTACTTGCATCATATATAAAAAAATCTGAACATTGGAGACTTTATAATGAGTTTGCAGGGTTAATCATCTGTCTTGATATAGAGACTAATGGGTTGCCTATTAAAAAGGGGGGACATATAACTTTAGTTGGTTTATACGATGGATTTGAAGAAAAGTCATTAATTAGAGGAGAAAATCTCTCTTCAGAAAGACTTGCAAAAGAATTAAAGGAGTATAAATATTTAATAACTTTTTATGGATCTTGCTTTGACATCCCTTTTTTAAAAAATTCTTTTCCCGACATCCAGTTCAATATTCTACATTTTGATCTTTTTACTGCAGCAAGGAAGTTAGGGTTAAATGGTGGCATGAAAAAATTAGAGAACTTATTTGGTTTTTCAAGAGACCAAGCTGTTCAAGGGCTAAATGGTTATGATGCTGTAAAACTATGGCATTACTATCAAAAAGGTAGTTTAGAAGCAAAAGAAGTGTTAGTCAAATACAATATGGAAGATACAAAAAATCTCTATAAACTTGCAGAAATCTTTTACAAGAACTTAAGAGAACGTTCAGGAATAGACAAATATCTTGGAGTAAAAGATGTCTGATAACTTAATAGAAAATTTTTTATCTTATTTAAGCGTAGAGAAAAATTCATCCTTAAACACTATACAGTCTTACAAACTTGACCTAAAAGGTTTTTACCAATTTCTAATTAAAAACAATAAAGAGCTTCCACACTATAGAAAAGAAGATATTATAAACTTTATCAACGATAAAAAAGATAAAGGTGTAGCAACTTCAAGCATATGTAGATTTCTTTCTTCAATAAAAAGTTTTACAAAATTTCTAATATTAGAAAAGATTATCTCTGAAGACCCTACTGAAACATTAAAAACTCCTCAGAGATGGGAAAGAATACCAAAAGCTACAAGTTTCACTGAAATTAGCAAGCTTTTTGAGATTAATCCAAATAAGACCTTCCTATTCCGAGATATAGTGATGCTTGAGTTAATGTATTCTTCAGGTTTAAGGGTAAGCGAACTTATAGCAGTAAAGATAAATGATATTAATTTTGAAGTTGGCTTCATCAAAGTAAAAGGCAAAGGTTCTAAAGAAAGACTTATTCCAATAAATAATCGAGTTAAAGAAAAAATTCTTAAATATCTCAAAGACTATAGGCCAAAAATATCAAAAAATAAACATACTCCTTATCTTTTTTTAAATAATAGAGGGGCTCCAATGACACGACAGAGATTCTGGCAGGCGCTTAAAAAACTATCTAAACATGTCGGCTTAGATTTATCACCACACGTAATTAGACATTCCTTTGCAACTCATCTACTTGAAGGAGGTGCTGATTTAAGATCTGTTCAAAAAATGTTAGGTCATTCAGACATCTCAACAACCCAGATATACATAAAACTCACAACAGAGAGGATCAAAAAAATTTATAACCAATATCACCCCCGAGCTAAATAGATTTTTAAAAAATGAAAATACATCATAACTTAAAAAGTCTTTTAATAGCCCTTACGATCTTGTTTATTTTTGTATACGGCTATCGCTACTACGAATATACACAAAATGACCCTGATTTTTGCACATCCTGCCATTTAGTCAGAGAAGTATATATTGATTGGCAGAAAAGTGTTCATAGCTCAGTTATTTGCCAAAAATGTCATGAGATTGGGATAATAGAACAAAATAGGAAACTCATAAGTTTTGTAGCTAAAGGGGAAGACCCTATCTCTTTAACCCATGGACGTCAAAGGCCCTGGTTAAAATGTATAGATTGTCATCAAAGTACTGTTTTCCAAGGATCAGTAAGCCCTGACAAATCTTTTGGCCATGCTAAACATGCATTAAAGGAAAAGATAGAGTGTAAACAATGCCATTATAATGAACGTCATAATCTACCTTATGATATTACTTCATGTGATAAATGTCATCACAATAAAGAAGTGCACGGCATTAGTGTAAAGGAGTTTTCATGTGTCAATTGTCATCCTTTCTTAAGAAGACATCCTGTTATGACACCGCCTGATAAATGTACAAAATGCCATCATGAGATCCCTAAAAAGAACTCAAAAAGTAAATTATCTTGCCACTATTGCCATAAGCCTCATAAAAGAGAAAAAGTAACCAATCTTGAGTGCCTTTTCTGTCATAAAACAGAAGCTAATTTAGGACAACATGGTACTCACCACAAAAAAGGCATAGAATGTATGCACTGCCATAAACCGCATAAATGGAACATTGAAGCTAAAGAGAAAAATAAGCTTTGCAGTGAATGCCACAATTTCAAAGATCCAAAAACTTTTATTTACATCTTTTAAAAAACTTAATAGTAAAATAAAGAGCTTTGATAAGACCCAATAAAAAAAGACCTCTGAAGCCGTCAATTTGACAATATTTAATCCTTTCTGTTATAAAATAAAGATTCCTGGGTAGCTCAGTCGGCAGAGCGGGTGGCTGTTAACCACTTGGTCGGGGGTTCGAGTCCCTCCCCAGGAGTAAAAAAAATTACATTACAAATCTAAATACTCCACTTAATCTTAAAGCAAGAATCAAAGAAACTCACCGTTATCTATTAGTAAACTTAGATTAAATGTCTAATTTTATTCTACAGATTTTTAAGTAATTCTATTGCAATCGGCAACTTTCTATTACATCTATACTAGAAACCTTGAAATAGAGTAATACTATAGACTTTTTTAGATTATTTAAAAAAGTATATGTTTATATTGTGTTTTTTTATGTTGTCAAAACAAACTATTTGATTTTTTTTATTTTTATGATATACTCTTTTAATTTTTATCTTTATCTAATACTTTAAGGAGGGGGTATGTTTAAAAAGTTTTTCATCTGTATGTCAGTTTTTTTCATGGTCTTTGTAATGATAGTTTTTGATTCAATAGCTGCTGTAGAGTTTAAGTATGGTGGAAGTCTTAGGCTACGGCAAGAGCTTTGGGAAAATGCTTTTGACTTAGATACACTTAATATTAAAAATGAAAATTTTTTCAGACTCCGTACATCTCTTTGGGGGCAGCTAAATTTTGACAAAAACCTATCTACTTATTTAAAACTTACTAATGAAGCAAGATATTTTATCAACTCTCGTACACCAAATAATAATAGTTTTGATGAAGATGAACTTGTCATTGATAATCTTTATGCGGATTACAAAAATTTCCTCAACCTACCTGTAGATATTCGGATTGGCAGACAAGACTTTTTATTTAACTACGGAGAAGGGTTTTTAATAATGGACGGAACCCCTGCTGATGGTTCAAGAACCTTTTATTTTAATGCTATAAAAGTTGCATGGAAGATTAATGAAAATAATAACATAGACTTTGTTTTCTTAAGTAACCCCATCAGAGATATATACTTGCCATCTCTTTATGCAACAAACAAAAGAAGGCTTAATACATCAGATGAGCTTGGATTTTTTATATATAGTAAGAATAAAATCTCAGATAACCTTACAATTGAACCTTACTACATTTACAAAAAAGAAGACAAGTTTTCTGCTACTCCTGAATTAGATATAAATACGATAGGCATGAGGGCTGTTTATAAGTTAGATAAATGGCGTTTCAGAGCTGAGTTTGCACATCAATTTGGTGAGTATGAAGGTGGAAGAGACAGAAGAGGCAATGGCGGCTATATCTTTGCAGGCAAAAAATATGATAATGTTACTTTTAAGCCTGAATTTGATCTTGGTCTTATCTATATGTCAGGAGATAAACCATCTACTACAAAACATGAGGGCTGGAACCCGCTCTTTTCAAGATGGCCTATATATAGTGAACTTATCGTTTTTACACTTGTAAATGAAACTTTAAAAGACAGTGGAGGTATCCCCGCATATTGGACAAACATGATCATTTTTAGAGCAAATTTTAAGTTAAACTTTTCTGCTAATACAAACCTAAACATATGGTATAACTATTTAAAAGCAGATCAAACAACTACAGGTCTTAATCCTGCAATGTTTTCAAACAGTGGTAAAGAAAGAGGTCACTTACCCCAAGCGATGCTAAGCCATAAATTTACAAAAAATTTGGACGGATATCTACTTGCTGAATATTTCATCCCAAAGAATTTTTATAATAAAAATGCAAATGATGCGCTCTTTTTCAGATGGCAGCTGCAATATAAGTTTTAGAAAAATTACATTACTAAGTTAGGATTACTTAAAAAGGCGAAATAGCTTTTAGAAGTTGTTTCGCCTTTACTTCAAATAATACTTAAACTATATTATGAATTCAAAGATTTTGATATATTATTAAATAAAAAATTCTTAAAAAAATTAATGAGAAGGTGAAAATGGGTTTCTTTGACAAATTAAAAGCTGGTCTTGCAAAAACCAAAAAGACTCTTATTGATAAGGTTGATGAAGTCGTCTTCGGACGAAAAATTGACGAAACTACTCTTGAGGATATTGAAGAGATATTAGTTGCCGCAGATGTTGGTGCAAAAGTAGCACACGATATTACAGAGGAGATTAGAAGAAGGATCAAAAACGATACCTTACACTCATCAGAAGACCTGCGAGAAGTGATAAAAAGAGAGATGATAAAGACCTTAGGTGAGCCACATCCTATAAAAATATCCGAAGAAAGACCTTACATAATCTTAACAGTAGGTGTCAATGGTGTCGGCAAAACAACTACTATTGGTAAGCTTGCCTCTCGTTTTAAAAAAGATGGTTACTCTGTAATCTTAGCAGCTGGTGATACTTTTAGGGCTGCTGCTATTGAACAAATAGAGATTTGGGCTAAGAGAGCTGGTGCAGAACTAATTAAACATCAAAGTGGTTCAGACCCTGCAGCTGTGGCTTTTGATGCTGTAGAGGCAGCAAAACACCGTGGTTCTGATATAGTTATTATAGATACTGCTGGTAGGTTACATACAAAAACCCCACTTATGGAAGAGCTAAAAAAAATTAACAGAGTGATTAAGAAATCTATACCATCCGCACCACATGAGATACTCCTTGTAATTGATGCTACTACAGGTCAAAATGCTATAAGACAAGCTCATATATTTAACGATGCTATAGGTATTACTGGTATAGCTTTAACAAAGCTTGATGGCACAGCCAAAGGTGGGATCGTTTTTGCAATCTATAAAGAGTTCAACATCCCCATTAAACTTATCGGCATAGGCGAAGCAATTGACGATTTAAGAGATTTCAATCCAAAAGATTTTGTTGACGCCCTCTTCAATAAAGATTAATTAAGTGGGAGGAATTAAGCATGCAATCAGTTATAAAAAGTCTATTGCAAAAAAACAAATCAAAGATCATCCTTGTCGTCCTTGATGGTGTAGGTGGACTTCCCATTAACGGTAAAACCGAACTTGAGCAGGCAAAAAAACCAAATCTTGATAAGTTAGCTCAGGTATCTGCTTGTGGCTTACACATACCAGTATCTTATGGCATCACCCCTGGGAGCGGACCAGGACACTTGGGATTATTCGGATATAACCCTTTAGAGTGTCAAATTGGCAGAGGAGTCTTAGAAGCTCTTGGGTTAGGTATAGAGCTAAAAAAGACTGATGTAGCCATCAGGTGTAATTATGCTACTTTAAAAGATAACATAATAACAGACAGAAGAGCTGGGCGGATCCAAACAGAGGAAAGTAAAAAATTAACAGAAAAACTCCAACAAGAGATATCCTTTATAGATAATGTAGAGATTATATTTGCTCAAGGAATGGAGCATAGATTTGTTACTATTTTTAGATTTAAAGAACTTCTGACACCTGATAGTGCTCTTATTTCTGATACCGACCCTCAAAAAGAAGGGTTACCACCCCTTCTTCCTCGCCCTCTTTCAGAAAACGCAATTAAAGTATCTGCTATTGCAGAAAAATTATTAGCCAAATCAAAGGAAGTACTTAAACACAACTCAAAAGCTAATTTTATATTATTGAGAGGTTTTTCTACAACTCCAGATATTCCCACTTTCTACGAAGCTTTTGGATTGAAAGCTCTTGCTATAGCTGCATACCCTATGTATAGAGGATTGGCAAGACTTATTGAGATGGACGCTCCTATATTTACTGGAACAGTGGAAGATGAGATAAATTTTCTAATTGAAAGATACAATGATTATGACTTTTTCTTTTTACATGTAAAAAAGATAGACTCTTATGGAGAAGATGGTAATTTTGAAGGAAAGGCTTCAGAAATAGAAGCTTTTGATAAGGTGTTACCTAAGATCTTAGAATTAAATCCCGATGTGTTAATAATTACAGGGGATCACTCGACACCTGCATTATTAAAAAGCCATAGTTGGCATCCAGTGCCAGTTTTGTTGAAATCACCTTTCGTTTTAGGTAGAACAAGTAATGCTTTCACAGAAAGAGAATGCTTAAAAGGTGAGTTAGGAATATTTCAATCAATGCACTTACTGCCTTTGGCGTTAGCTAATTCTATGAGGCTTAAAAAATATGGTGCTTAAAATATTACTCTAAAGTTTTTGCTACCTGAGCACCTAATAAAAAAATACACCAAGAGTAAAATATCCACAATAAAAAGGCGATAACAGCTGATAAAGAACCATAGACAACACCTAAATCAACAACTTCTTTTATTATAAAAGTAAAGAGATATCTTGCGATCTCAAGAAGAAGTGTCGTGATTAAAGCACCTATCAGAGCACTTTTAATCCTAACTCTATGTCTTGGAACTACTAAATATAAAGTTGTAACTGCTACAAAGACAAGAACAATGGGAATTATCATACCAATAAAGAACCCTGAAAACTTACTAAATTGATGTAAAATATGAACTTCCAAATATTGAGGTAAGATTGAAATTATAGAAGACATAACAAAGGAGGTTATAAGCATTAAGATTATTAAAGTTATCAAAAAATTTGATAGAATAAACGAAACCCAAAGCTTTCTTCCACCTCTTTTTCTAAAAATAGTATTAAAAGCAAACTCAAGGCAGAGATAAAACTGAAACGACTGAAAGATATATAATATCAAGGTAACCTTTTCAATCCCCGTGTTTTTAAGAATTATTATTATTCTTTCAGTTACAGTTTCAGTTATAGATGGGAAGAAATTTCGTAGTTTTGAGACAAAAAAAACTAAAAAATCCTCCTCTGCACCAAAAAAATAATTAATTGCTGTCAATATTAACATTGAAAAAGGTATAACTGCCATTACAGAGAAAAAAGTAAGAGAACCAGCTAACATAACACCATTGTCTTTGAAAAAGTTAATAAGACCTTGAAAAATTGCCTTAAGAATTTTTTTGGAGGTTACCATCTAATAAGAGCTGAAGCCCATGTTAGACCTGCACCAAAAGCTTCTAATAATATATAATCATCTTTTTTAATCTTACCTTGTTTCAAGGCTTCATCTAATGCTATCGGAATAGAAGCTGCAGAGGTATTGCCGTATTTATCAATATTTACAAATACTTTATTCATTGGAATACCTAATCTTTTAGCAGTAGCTATTATAATTCTTAAGTTTGCTTGGTGAGGAATTAGCAGGGAGATTTGAGCAGGTTCTAAGTTATTAACTTTTAGTGTTTCTACTACTAAATTTTCTAAAGTTTTCACAGCCACCTTAAAGGTCTCATTGCCTTTCATTTTTATATAGTGTAGCCTATTATCTACTGTTTGATGAGAGGTAGGATGTTTAGCTCCTCCACCAGGTAAATAAATCAAATCCCATAGACTACCATCAGAATAAATATGAGTTGATAAAATACCACTTTCGGATTCTGATGGTTCTAAAATAGCAGCTCCTGCTCCATCTCCAAAAAGGATACAAGTAGTTCTATCTGACCAATCAAGAAACTTAGATAAAACTTCAACGCCTACAATTAAAACCTTCTTAAAAGAGTGAGTTTTAATAAAACTATTAGCTATTGACATTGCATAGATGAACCCTGAACAAGCGGCATTTATATCAAAAGCAACAGCATTTTTCGCTTTAAGTAATTTTTGTAGAATGCAAGCAGTTGATGGAAATGGCATATCACCAGATACAGTCGCTACAATTATTAAATCTATCTCTAACGGGTCAATATTTCTCTCCTTTAAGGCTATTAAAGATGCTTCATAAGCAAGATCAGAGGTTATTTGTGACTCATAAGCTATCCTTCTTTCTTTTATACCTGTTCTTTCTGTTATCCAAGCATCAGAGGTATCAATTATTTTTTCAATATCTTGATTTGAAAGTATCCTCTCAGGTGTATAAGAACCTGTTGCAGTTATTTTTGCTCTTAGCATAATTTAAGTCTTAGAATTAACCTTTCTTAATATCTTACAAGTGCCTCTGCTATCTTTTCAGATACTTTTTGTTTAGAAATCTCTACAGCCACTTTTATTGCATTTTTTAAAGCTCTTTCCGTAGAACGACCATGACATATAATAGATGTACCATTAATACCCAAAAGTGGTGCTCCACCATATTCAGAATAATCAGTCCTTTTTTTAAAATTCCTTATAGCAGGTTTTATCATGAGATAACCAATCTTGCCTGTCTTGATATTAGCGATCTCCCTTTTCAGCATCTTAAGAACGGTCTCTGCAAGGCCTTCACTTACTTTCAATACTATATTACCTATAAACCCATCACATACTACTACATCTGCTACAGAAGTGAATATATCTTTGCCTTCTATGTTACCTATAAAATTTAAATCACTCTTCTTAAGCAACCTGAAAGCTTCCTTCGTAAGTTCATTTCCTTTTGAGTCTTCTTCACCAATACTTAAAATAGCTATTTTTGGATTAGGTTCATTAAATAATGCCCTAAAATATGCATCTCCCATGTAAGCAAACTGTAAGAGGTTCTTTGGTTTACAGTCTACATTAGCACCAACATCTATTAAAACAATAAATCCTGTTAAAGATGGAAATAAAGTAGCAATAGCTGGTCTATCAACATTAGGAAGCTTTCCTAATAAAAGCAAAGAAGTTGCCATTATAACTCCCGAATGACCTGCACTTACACAAGCGTCTGCCTCTTTGTTTTTTACAAGTTCTATAGCTTTTCTGATAGATGAATCTTTCTTTTTTCTAATAGCAGTAGAGGGAGACTCATCCATTGACACTACTTCTGATGCATGAATAATAGAAATTTTATTGGAGAGATAACGCTTGTTAGTGAGGTATTTTTTTATTTGTTCACTATCGCCTACTAAAATAATCTCAACATCAAACTCATTTACAGCCTCGATAGCTCCTGCTACAGGCATTTCAGGAGCAAAATCTCCTCCCATGGCATCAAGAGCAATTTTCATTTCTCTTTTGATGTAATCTCTATGACTTTCTTTCCATTGTAATCACCACAGTGGCTACAAACTCTATGTGGTATTTTAAGTTCTTTACAATCTGAGCAGACTACCAAATTTGGTAAACAGCCTTTCCAGTGAGCTCTTCTTTTATCTCTTCTTGATCTTGAGTGTCTGTGAGTTGGATTTGCCATTTAAGTTACTCCTTTTTGATTAATTTTTCTAAAATTTTTAGCCTCTCATCTATAGTATTTAAACTACAATTGCAACGCATTTGATTAAAATCTGCACCACAATTAACACATAGACCTTTACAATCCAATTTACATAATGGTTTCATAGGGATATTTAATGCTAATTGTTCATTAACAATGTCATCTACATCTATCAAGTTACTGGTATAAAAACTAACATCTAAATCTTCCTTTTGAATCTCATAGCATCCCTCAATAGCTATCTCTTTAATTGGTTTGACAGTGAAATCTACAAAGGTATCAATTGGTAGCAAAAAGTTACTCAAACATCTACTGCATTGAGTCTCTAAGTTGCAAAATATATGTCCTGTAATAACTATATCGGAGTCTTTTTTAAAAAACCTTAACTCAGCTTCATAAAGAGAAACTTTAGCTGATATATCTTGTCTACTTTCACCTGTGATTTTAATATTTAATCCCTGGGGTGGGATTTCAGTAATTAATATCTTCATAAGAATATTTATTATGTATGATAAAGAAAATTAATGATTTAAACTATTAATTATAGGTATTTAAATTATTTTTTGTCAATGTTAAGTTATAAACCCCAAATTTGCCGATAGGCAACTCTCAAAAAAAGTAAAAGCCTCCTCTTTTATTAGGTT
>JAOAHE010000037.1 GCA_026415415.1 Thermodesulfovibrionales bacterium
CCTAATATAGCCCGCATTTAAGTGAAAGGCGAATGGTTCAATCTCTTTTGTCACGATGAGATACAATGAATAGGTTGCTTTTCCGGCACCCAATCCTTTTTTATCATCACCTGTTGGAAGAGTAAAACCCGGTTTTATAGCAAAGCTCAAACTTTCCTGTTCAAAGAATCTCCACTTAAACTCTACTGATACATCTGATATGCCCGATTCCTTTTCTATCGTAATACCATCTTCCTTCACCTTAAACCACTGGTATGGAACACCTAACACAATATCAACATTGTCTGCGAGGCCGTAGGAGAGAACCGTTGCTATCTCACCACCTGTTTCCTTAAAGGAAATACCATCTATCTTTTCTTTCTCTCTAAAGAATTCGCTATTGATTTCTACCTGAAACTTACCTTTGCCCTGTGTGCCCGTATCATCTGTTATGAGGGGATGTGCTGCAAAGGAAACATTGGACAGCGAAAAATGAATTGCAAACAATGAAAAAACAAAAACTAAAAATAATCTTAAATCTTTTAACAATAAACCTCTAAACTCTTGAACCTTTAACCCATTAAACATGCCTTTCTCCTTTCTCATTTAGTAACTCCATACTAAGAATTTCCATCTTTGATTCTGAATAAACCAGAATCTATATCACAAAACTACAGCTTATCTGGGTAACTTGAAGAGTCACTCCTCTTTGTGGAGATCACATAGCCAATTGAACACCTCGATACCCTAAAGATTATTCATTTGATACTTAATCTTAATAATTAAGAAAAATTTATCAACTTACTTAAACAATCATCAGAAAGCACAGGGATCCCCCTTGAGATAGCAGCATCAATTACTTTGCTCACAGCTATTGAATCTCGTAAATCCTTACACATAATAATAAAATCTACAAAAGGAACTAAGGCTGACATTGGAAGTTCAAAATCGTGATTGTTTTCAGTGTTGTAAAAATGAATTGTATCAAGACCTAACTCTTTTAGAACTTCTGACATCTCAATGAATTTCTTAACATTACTTATGACCATTGCTGACATTTTTATTACCTCCTCTTCCATTTTTTAAGCAGCTCAAACAGTCCCTGAGCGTGCAGACCCCGCATGAATGTTGCATCAAAACACGGATGTTTTTTGATTTAGCTACATTCATAACCTCTATCCTTGCCTTGTGGGACACCTTATTGGTAAAAATCACTACAGCGTCTAAATTTTTTATTTTAGATGTTAATCCTTTCTCAGGTTTCGTAAAAACCTTTAAATTTATACCAAGTTTCTCTGCTTCAGTAATATATTGCCTTTCAAGCCTGTCCATGCCCCCGATTAAGGCCACACACATAAAACCTCCTTAAATTGAATCTTATTCTCAACATAGTGCTTATTAAAAAGCGGAGAAAGAATCCTCCGCTTCTACTAAATTAATTTTTTAATACTTAACTTTTATACCGTTCATATCTTCCTTAGTTATCTCTGCCCACCTCTTCAGTGTCCAGTTGCCAACCCACTTCTTAAAGATTTCTAAATTTCTCTGTCTTTCTTCTTCAGTACTTCCCAGATACTTATACATATTACCAGGCTTACCATCTTTGGTATTTTTACCATCATCAAGCCTACGCATTATAGAACCTGTATCTGGCCATGCCGTATAGAAAATTAAATGGCTGTATGTATCCATTCTCATTCCTTGTCCCTTTGCAAGCCATTTATCTTGCTCTTCTTTAAATGCATAATACTCAGGTGCTGAATTTGCACCATGGCAGGCTATACATTTTGAATCAAAAATAGGCTTGATATGCTTCCTGTAGGTAATCTCCTCTGATGAAACAGAGGAAACAACAAGAAACATAAAGATTATTACAGCTAATACCGTTTTACCCATTTACCCCTCCATTAAAATTGATACTCAATATCATAATTGATAAGAAATTTTTTGTCAAGTCTTTTAAAACAATAAAAATCATCATAATAAAAGTCCGTAAAACAATTTTGGATAAGGCTAAATGCATCTTAAAATATTTTACAATGAGTACTATTAAATTTTTTATGAAAAAGATAAGCAAAAACTTTTATAATTTGCCTTGCTTATTTAAAAAACTCCTTTTGCATTTTTCCATTTAATGTTTTATATCAAAACTCTTAAGTAAAGACTTTCCTTCTCAAATAAAGTAGTTCAAAATACAAGGCTGATGAGTTCCTCAAAAATGAGAAGACAAGAGAATTTATAGTCTGTTATGATTTTAAAAATTTTTATCAAGATATAATCTCTATACCAATTGTAAAAAAAAAGAAATATATAAAAAACTATTAGAAATAGAGATAAAAAAGAGGGCTGGAGATTTTGATGATTTCTCTTTTCTTCATTTAGCCCATGGTAAAAGAATAGTTGAAAATAAAAGAATTTTAGAGTTTTTCATATATGCCGTAAAAAATGAAGAATCAAATAACATACCCCATAAATTTGTCAGTAAATGCAAAGTTATCACAGCAATTTTTCCAAATACTTTGTCTTTTGCCGAATCTATAAAATCTTTAGAAGGATCTTTCCTCTGTGTATCAGAAATAGGGTTCAATAAAATCTTATTTCTTCTTAAAGATGGTCATATACAATTTGTCAGCGTCACCCAATCCTTTGAGAAAGGATTAAGTGATTTTCTTATGCAGAATATTAACATGACCATTAGCTATTGTTGACAAAACATGAGGATAAACCCTTATTAGAAAGTATATGTAACAATTACTTTACAACCAATATTCCTTCAATCCTTACTCTTTGTGCATTTGATATTACTTATCAGACAAAATTTAATACTGAACTTCTTGATTTTATCTGCCCCCTTTCAGCTCTGATAGTACATGATAAATACACTAAGATTAACTTGCTTGCAAAAGATTATCAACAGCTCTATACAACAATTCATTTCTTAAGATACTGTTTTATATCTTTTTGTTTTTTATATTTATCTGCCTTTTTTATGCTTGCTCAATAGGCTACACTTGTATTAACTTACTTAACAAAATCAACTCTACAAGACTTGACCATACCCGATCAGAAGAGATCCTCAAGAAATATGAAAAAAAAACAGTAGCAGAACCTTATAAGCCTTTTATAACTTCAACTAATAATGCTATGCTAACCGCTGACTGTCAAAGCTTCCTTGGCTTACTTTCAAAAACAACCACTGAAAATATCAAAATTGACTCTATATCCATAAGTATCCCCGATAAAATTTTAATAGGACAATTAAAAGATCAAATCAAAAGCGAAAGTATAACAAGTATTGAGGCAAATTACCAAAAATTTATTGACTCAATTGGTAACATGCAAGGACTTAAAATTAAGAAGCATTACCTTAAAGAAAAAAAATTGAATTATAGCTAGAGTATAATGATTTACAATCATCTTTAAAAACCTCTTGCTTATCACCTAATCTCAGGTACTGCTCTGAGTATAGATATATTAATTATCCTTCCACTTCTAAAGTATGAGAACAGCCTTTCTTACACATTAGCCAAACAGATAGATATTAAGCAAAATATAATCAAGATAAAACAAGCAATAAATGATATTAATGCTGTGATTGCAAAAATAGAAGGTCTCTTACCAAAAGATTACTACTATAGAACTCAGAGAGAACTCCTTCTTATTGCCATTGACGAGTTCAAAAATAGATTTAAGGATTATGAACTAATTATTACCCGTTTTGAGAAAAAACATGGTGAGCTCACGTTGCCAGTGACTATTAAATTTTATCTTGATAATTATGCAAGACTTCTAAAAACATTAGGATACTGCAATCAATGAAAATACCAAACTTCAAAATAAAAAATATTTAGTATTAAGTAATCAAACTGGAGCCATCCATGATTTCACGATTTATGACACCTGTAGAAATAACTTAGCTAATAACGGTGAAATATCTCAAACTGGACCTGGGCGATATCTCAATGTTGGTGAATCAATTATAAGGCACTCTTCTACAACTGGCAATTGCACATCAGCAATAGCACAAACACTAACCTATAATCAGGCAATGAATGTTGATATTGTTGGTAATGGCGGTAATGGCAATTGTCAAGTAAGTTTTATGCTATCAGGTGCACAAGATAGATAAACTAACTATCTGTTATCATATCTAAAAGGGCTTTCAACAATTCTTCTTCTTTTACCTTCTTAATTACTTTCCCCTTTTTAAAGATAAGTCCTACTTTCTTTCCGCCTGCTATACCGAAATCTGCCTCTCTTGCCTCACCTGGTCCATTTACTACACAGCCCATAACAGCCACTGTAATAGGTTTCTCTACATCTCTTAATGCTTCTTCTACCCCTTCAGCAAGTTGTTTAAGATCTATTTTACATCTTCCACAAGTAGGACAAGATATTATAACCGGACCTTTTTTTCTAATATCCAACGATTTAAGAATTTCATAGGCAACACGAATCTCCTCCTCTGGTGGTGCTGTAAGAGATACCCTGATAGTATCACCAATACCCTCAGCTAAAAGAATGCCCAATCCAACAGAACTTTTAATGATACCACTTGATGGTGGACCTGCCTCTGAGATACCTAAATGAAGGGGATAGTCATATTCCTCAGAAAAACGTCTATATGCCTCAACGGTTAGATTTACATTAGAGGCTTTAAGAGAGACTTCTATCTCCTGAAAGTCAAGCTCATGTAAAATCTCTATATGCCTTTTAGCACTCTCTATGATTGCTTCTACAGTAGGATGCTTATATTTTTCAATAAGGTTTTTCTCGAGAGAACCAGCATTAACACCAATTCTAATAGGAATTCCTGAATTTTTTGCTAAGTTTATAACTTCTTTAACTTTCCATTTAGCCCCTATATTGCCTGGGTTGATTCTCACCCCATCAACTCCTTGTTTTATAGCCTCTAAAGCAAGCTTCCAGTGAAAATGTATATCAGCAATCACAGGTATACTAACTGACTTCCTAATCTCACCAAGCTTTAAAGCTGCCTCCATATCAGGAACTGCAATCCTAATAGCTTCACAACCTACTTTTTCAAGAGAAAGAATCTGTTTAATAGTTGAATATACATCTCTTGTATCAGTTTTTGTCATTGTCTGAACTGATATAGGGTTATCACCACCAATTATAAGATTTCCAAATCTTAGCTGGCGTGTTTTCTTTCTAATAATCATTCTACCCTCATAAAAATACTTAAAAAGTAAAATCTACTATATTTTAAAAAAACTTTTTAATCTAAAAGATTATTTCTAACCTTTGCAATAGCTTTATTATGCTCGTTCAATGTCTTAGAGAAAATATGCCTTCCATCACCTCTTGAAACAAAATAGAGGTAAGGGACGTTAGCTGGGTATAAAGCCGCTATTATTGACTTTATACTTGGTGATGCGATTGGTCCTGGTGGTAACCCATCTATAATATAGGTATTGTATGGGCTTTTTATCTTAAGATCAGCTTTTGTTATCTTTTGATCATAAGTCTTAAAGCCATAAATAGCCGTTGGATCGGCTTGAAGAGGCATCTTGATCTTAAGCCTATTATGATAAACAGCAGATATTATAGGTCTTTCCTCATCAATTACAGCCTCTCTTTCAATGATTGATGCTAAAGTTAACACCTCATTTTCTGTCATCCCTAACTCCTGCTGTCTTTGTCTTAGACTTTCTGTGTATTCCTTACGAAGTCTATTAACCATAATACTTACTATATACTCAACAGAAGCACCCTTAGGGAGTCTATAGGTATCTGGATAAAGATACCCCTCAATGCTTGGAGAGCTTATACCAAGAGTTTGTAATAATTCCTTGTTAGATGCCAAAGTAATAAAAGTATAATAGTCTGTAAAACCTAAAGACTCTAACTTCTTGCCTACTTCAAAGATACTATCTCCTTCATTAACAGTTAACCAGTACTCTATCACCTCACCAGCAAGCAATTTCTCGTAAACCTGCCAAGGTGTAAGCTTACCTTTAAATAGATAAAAGCCAGCTCTAATCTTTTTATCAAGTCCGTATATCTTGCCAATCAAAAGAAAAATAAAGGGATCTCTAATGAGTTCTTTATCCGATAATTTTTTTAAAGCTTGTCTATAAGTAGAGCCTTTGACTATCTCAATTTCTACAATTGAATCATCTGAGGTAATAGGGACAAGAAATTGAAAACTAAGATAAACACTCATTAAAATGAAAGAAACTAATACAAATAAGATCAGTTTAAGTTTCATAACTATAAAGTTCTTATTATAACATTAAAAACTTAATAAATTATAAAAATAGCCCTGACAATAAGTTTTACGATGATTCCAGATACAAATTTTAAAATTGTTATTTCTGATAACCAATATCAAAATTTATTTCACATAAGTAGTTAATATTTCAGTTACAGTCTAAAGGCATGGTATAAAAAGCAGATAAAACTTAAAAAATTTTTTTATCTATTGTTATTAGAAAAATAATTCTACGGTAGCCACTATACTTAGGTTTGAATAAAGTAGTATATAAGACTCTATCACAACTTTGAAAACTCTAATGACTATTTACTTCAAAAACCATCTTTATTTAAACTAAAAGAGCCGTACTTTCTTTGCAAGTTAAAACAAAGTTATTCCAGTAAAACCTGAATACCTCTCATTGTTTCAGCATTTAGAAGAAGGGGACTATTGAAATTAGCTATAATATTTTCACCTTCTCTTCTAAGGATCACTAAAATAGCAAGATTTTCTTCTTCAACAAGATCAAGAAAATGTCTGATATTGTCATCAATATTAATCTTGTAATTAGAATCTAAATAATGAGGCTCTACCACTATGAAAGCTACATCAGGATCATCTATAGCTTGCAACCACTTAAGGACAGTATCTCTATGATCAATTAAAATATATCTTTTTAAATCAGTAAAACCAGGGATTCCTTCAGGGAAATGAATTATCTTAGTTTCATCAACTGTTAAGAGTCCAAATCTTGTAGTATTGAAACTGATCATTTTTTGTCTAACTCCTGGAAAGCCTTCTTAAGTAAATTGAACTCATCAACACTCAAAGTTGCAGCTACTAAATTTTCAGATTTAATCTTATCGTATAATTCTTGACGATAGATCTTAATTGTATGAGGGGCTTTTATTCCGATTTTAACGCTGTTTGGACTAATCTCCACTATTGTGATAGTAATGTCATCACCTATTTTTACAGATTCTGATATTTTTCTGGTAAGAACAAGCATTAATTAATAATACTAACATTATCGGAGAAAATCAAATAGTGATTGGGTAAGTTGATTAACTGAAGACTGCCGTAAAGCCTGTATTGCTGTCTCGTGCTTGGTTATTGTGCTTATTATTTCAGCTAAATCAACATCTTCAGTGTTAGATAAAACCGTTTTAAGATTCAACACACTATCTTCATTATTAGCTATCTGGTTATCTAACCTATTTAATATAGCACCAGCATATGCTTGATAGTTTATTACATTATTAAAAGCCTCTTCATAAGGTTTCATTAATGCCTTAATCCTTCTCAGATTATTGTCATTTAGAGCACTACTTAAGATATTCGTCATCTGCATTACATTAGAATAACTGAACTCATCAAGTATGGTTGTATTGTCTACATCTCTGATTTCTACTCTAATCGTAGTCCCACTGACAGGTATGTAATGAACATATGTTCCATCATTTAATCTTATTTCTTCTGGAGAGGTTTTTATATAACCAAAGATTTGGGTACCAGGTGTATTTATTGGTACAGCTGAATCTTTATTTATCATTACATTGATAGTCCCTTGATCACCTTGATAATCATAGGTTACAGCATTAAAAGATTGTACATCTGTTCTAAAACCTGAAAACATATACCTATTTCTGAATTTACTATTAGCAAGGTCTAATAGATGGTCTCTTAACTGTGCAACTTCGTTAGAGATAGACTTTCTACCTAAGGCATCCGTGTTATCGCTCACCCCAATAAGTAATAATTCTTTTATCCTGGTTAAGGTATCTGCCACAGTAGATATTTTCATCTCTGTGAACTCTAAATGGGAGACGGCTTCATCAATATTACGCATATACTGATTATTAAGATTAATGCTTAACTTGTAATCAAGAGCTCTTGTTATTCCTATTACATCATCAGAGGGTTTGTTTATTTTCTTACCGGTAGCAAGTTTTTCATTACTATCTGACAGATGGGTTAAGTTTCTCTGCAGAGAACGAACAAACTGATTATATATCATGAAAGATGTAACTCTCATAAGTTTAAAATAGTCTGTAGTAACTCATCAGTTACTTTTATCATTTTTGCAGCCGCTTCATAAGAGCGTTGAAACTTTATTAAATTAATAGCTTCTTCATCCAAGGAAACACCTGATATAGACTCTCGTCTTTTAGAGATTTCCATAAGTAAATTTTCTTCAAAAGAATAACTATCCTTTGAAGCTGAAGCAAAAGAAGCAGTCTCAGAAATAATACCTCTATAATAATTTGAAAAGGTCAAGTTTCCAAGATTACCTATTGAACTCTGGAAAAGTCGGACTATGGCGAGAGCATTTTCATTATTTGCGGGTAACCCAGTTGTGTTTGATGAAGCAGCAACCTTATTAGGGTCGGAGATAGCGACAGCAAAATTCTTAACTGAATGAGTTAAAGGACTTATGAAAAATCTCTCTCTCTCATTTACAATGCCTGTGATAACTACTTCAATACCCTCAAAAGATATAGAATTACCCGAAACATAAACGCCTGAAGTTACCACTGCTCCGGTAGTTTTATTTGTAACATAATAATTATTAGTGTTGTCAAAGGTAATGTCATATTCATCAAGGGTAAGTTCTGAAAAATTAGTAATATTTGCTGCGATAGTAGCTCCAGCTGAATAGTTTTTAGTAAAAAGTATAAATGGCTGAAAAAAGTCATTTAAAGTGGTTGCATCTAAACCATAACCACCACGATGAAGAAGATTAACTTCTTTAATAATAGAAGCTATTAGTTTACGAAATTTAGTTTGGATACTATTTTGTATATCATAACGAGCATCCAATAAACCACCCAACCTACCTTTATTAACATGTTGAGTTATATTTATACCATCTAAATACAACTCTTTATCAGAGTTATCATTTATTTTGGTAGAAAGCTGATTAGTTTTAGTTCCATAAACAAGATTTCTCATTCCTATCATTACGACCACACTTCCTAAGTCGTCCTCATAGGTGCTTACCTCAACAAGTTCTGATAATTGATTTAAAAGCACTTGTCTTTGATCTCTATAATCATGGGCAGAATTAGGACTACCAGCTTCTATCTCGAGTATTTTTTCATTTAAAGAGGCAATATTTTTACCGATATCGTTAATCTTGATTACTAAATTATCTATTTCTTCGTTAATATATCTAATATTATCAAGAAGATCCTGCTCAATCTTTTTTGCTGAATCCACTAAAGCATGGGCACTCTGAAGCAAAACAACCCTTTGGGGAAAACTCTCCGGATTCGTTGAAACCTCTTGCCATGCATTGAAGTAATCACTAAGAGCCTTTGATAAACCAAAGTTTTGAGCTTCATTAAATATCTGTTCAATCCTACTATAAGTCTCAAGAAGGGAGATAGACCTGCCATAATTTTGGTATTGTTTAAAAAGCTGAGTTTCAATAAAGCTTTCATAAGACCTTCTTATACCAAGAAAAGCTACGCCTCTTCCGATTAAACCACCTTTACCAAAAACTGGAGACATAGTTGTAAGAATAGCCTCTTGTCTGCTAAAGCCTGGCGTGTTAATATTAGCTATATTATGGCTTACAATATTCATCGCCCTTAAATTAGCATATAAAGCAGTTTTACCAATATCAAGCATTCCTAAAATAGACAATATTATGCCTCCAAAGATAAAGTTTTTGATTTTGCAATAGAAGGAATATTAACAGTTGAGTTTTCAAAAACATTTATTGAATTTTTCAGAAAAAGATTTGTTCTCTCTATAAGTATTTTATTGAACTCATTTAGTTCAGATATGCTCTGAATTAAAGATATAAGCTGCAATCGCAGAGACTCAAAGACTTCATCATCGTCTAATTTAAAAAGAATACTTTGATCTACCTCACCATCTATACCGTTTTCTAAATAATATCTTCTCAATAATCTTTTTCTCTCGGCTTCCAAAAGTTTAAGCCTCATCACTACTGTATCTTTTTCCTTCAGTAGCCCTTCAATCTCAGAAACATTTAAGTTAACCAAACAGAGTCTCTCTTTTTGAAGCAACACTTGTAGCACACTGTAACTCTCTATTAATTCTCTCATTATGGACTTGATAGAATCCGAAGTTTTCATATCTCTTTAAGTAAACTTTGAGCAATCTTTAAAGTATTTATATTATAGTTTCCACTCTCTATGGCTTTTTTAATCTCTGCAACTTTATCTGATCTTACCTCTGGTATCTGATTTATAGCTGACATTAATTCTGCAATCTCTTTTGCCCTTCCTGATATATCTACTCTATCTGAAGGGGTTGAGTTAGCAGATACTTTTGAGACATCTCTTGCCTCTGGTTTGCCAATTTTTTGTAAATTCTGCTGTGTTAAGTCTTGCAGTTGATTTGGCTTGTTATTATATATTTTCATAATTCACCTCCTCTGAAAAAGTATTTATTATATTATCGTATTTTTGCTTATTTTTCTTTAATTAACAATCTATTATTAAAGTTTTTTAATATATAATCCTTAAGTCCAAATCCTCTTTCAGAGCAAAGCTTTGCGACTTCCATATCAAAAAGACTCATGTATACATCCTTCCCAAGTCCTACAGTGTTTGAATTTTCTGCCAATGATCTTCTCATAGCTTTGATAAGCTCATAGGCAAAAAGGGTTTCCATTTCTTTTGCAACAACTTTCAAGGACTCAGACCTACTTTCCTTTTTCAAAGTATCAGCATCTCTTAAAAGACTTAGTTTCAATATATCAGACATTACATAATCTCCACTTCTGCTTTTAAAGCACCTGACTTTCTAAGTACCTGTAATATGGATATTAAATCCCTAGGTGTAACACCTAATGCATTTAAAGCTTTTACTACTTCTCCTAAATTAGCGCCTGATACAGGCACAAGTGATGCTTTCTCTTCTTTGACCTTTACCTCTTGTTTTGGTAAAACCACTGTTTCTGCATTAGGTGGTGCTAAAGGTGGTGGCTGTGAAACTTGATACTCAGTTTTAACCTCTATAGTAAGGTTAC
Organism: Thermodesulfovibrionales bacterium; assembly: GCA_026415415.1. Classification (GTDB taxonomy): domain Bacteria; phylum Nitrospirota; class Thermodesulfovibrionia; order Thermodesulfovibrionales; family Dissulfurispiraceae; genus DYHD01. Next base: position 11,202 of record JAOAHE010000037.1, read on the forward strand.
CATGAGCAATTGCTACGGGAGCGATTTTGACATTTTCACCTATTACCACTGTTCCTGTCTTTTCATTTACTACTACTTTTGCTGGTATATCAACTGAAACATCTATCCCTTCTATTTGAGAGACAAAATCAGATATTGAGTTTAAATATTGCTGAGGAATCTTTATCCTTACTGAAGAAGGGTCAATAGTATTTGCATACTCAAACTGTAAAACTTCATTTATTTTCTTTGTTATAGCATTTGCGGTCGTAAAATCAGGTTTATGAAGAAAAAGCCTGAGGTATCCATTACCGCCAAGAACAAATGGAGGATCTTTTTCAACTATAGCTCCCTCTGGTACCCTGCCTGCTGCTGGATGATTTTTCTGAACTTTTGTCCCTCCACCACCTATGAAACCTCCTATTGAAACAGGTCCTTGTGCAAGGGCATATACATTTCCATCAATACCTTTCAGAGGGGTAAGTAACAAAGTACCACCTTGAAGACTTTTAGCATCTCCAATAGTTGATACTAAAGCATCAATTCTTAATCCGGGCTTAGGGAAAGGGGGTAAAGTTGCTGTGACTATCACTGCTGCAGTATTTTTTGCTTTAATATCATTAGGTCTAACAGCAAGACCCATCCTCTGAAGCATATTTGCTATGCTTTGCATTGTTGAAATTCCTTTATCTCCTGTACCCTCAAGTCCTACCACAAGTCCGTATCCTATCAGTTGGTTCTCTCTTACCCCTTCAAAACTCGCTATATCCTTAATCCTATCAGCGTTAACCTCTGTATCCATGATAAGACTGAACACTAAGAAGACTAATAGAAACATAAAAAACATATTTTTTCTGAGTGTCACTATCCTACCCCGTTACTTTATTGTAGAGTGATTCTCCCTAATTACAATGCTTTAGGATTAATCTATTATTACAATATTTTAAGTTTTTCAAACCTTAAAAGGGCCAAAACCTATCAATAAACCTTGCAAGCCAACCTGGGCTCTGTTTTTCTTGCAAAACCCCATCCCCAACAAAATAAATTTTTGAATCAGCCACCTTACTACTTAATACAGTATTGTCAACTGTCACGTCTTCTGGTCTTATCATACCTCTTAAAATCAAGATCTGTTTTTCATTATTTATAGTAATCTCCTTTCTTGCTTCTATTAATAGGTTTCCGTTAGGCATTATCTCAACAACCTTGGCAGTGATAGTCCCAACTAACCTACCCTCTCTTATAGTTTCGCCTGTGCCTTGAAACTCATTTTGCATATTACCTTTTACTGAAGGAGAAAAGGTATTACCTTTACCAAATAAGTTTTTAAAGTTTAAATCATTTGGTAGTCCAAAAATTGTATCAACAGATGCATCCAACTCAGACTTCCTTGTTGCTGTGGTATCAGCTTTACCTGAGCCGGCTATTGTTTCCATTACTCTTATAGTGACAAGATCGTTTAATCTCCTTGCCCTCGTGTCTTCAAAAAGACTTGCTCTTTCAACCCACAATGAATTAACAGTAGGAGATTGAAAACGTTCTTCTTGAGAGATGTATTTTGGTGGTGGCTCAGGCAACTTAGGTGTTGTTGCACATGAAAGCTGAAGTATTGACAAAACTGTAAAAAAGATTATTTTTAAATTAAAACTCAACTTTGACAGTATTTTCATTGACAAGCTTCCCCGTAATAACTTTTTTTGAGCTAAGGTTTATCACTTTTGCTTTATCACCTACAGAGGTAGTGTTTTTAAGTTCACCTGTTGTGCGAATAATAAAATAAGGGGATTCTATAACAAGAAAAACCAGTTGCCCTTTTTTTACTACCTTCTGTTCATATAAAAGTGAAGCAGTAATAGGATAATTGGCACTTATAGATCGGTTCAACTGTCTTCCCACAACATCCTCAACCTTGTTAATAGCCCCGTTAGGGATTTTAGAGACATCAAGTAATACAGGATAAACATCTGTCATATCAAGGTAGTCTCCCTTTTTCTTAGCTTTGTTACTCATCACAACCCAATCGTATGCCTTAACATAGAAAGATAACTTAATCTTTTTACCATTTTTTAACTCTAAAAAACCAGATGTCTTATTAGGTGGTAACTCCTCAAAAAATATTCGCTGAGGCTGAGCATCCATTTCCTCAGTATAGGAAAGCTCAGTTATTTCTACTATTGACCAATGGAATTTTTCTTTGATGTGCATCTGCAAGTAATCTTTTAAGTCATGACTTTCAGCATAAGAAAAACTGCTAAACTGACTTATATAAATAACAATAAGCAAAGATAGGTACTTAACTGCCAAAAAATCTCTCATAACCGTTATCTCTTCAAATTATTGGCTGTCTGCAGCATCTCATCAGAAGCCTGTACAGCTTTAGAGTTTATCTCATAAGCCCTCTGACTGATAATCATATTAACCATTTCCTGAACAACATTGACATTGCTTAGTTCTATAAATCCTTGATTTAGAGTGCCAAGACCTTCAGTTGCTGGATTGCCTGTAGTAACCTCACCCGATGCTTCAGTAGCTATAAAAAGATTTTTTCCTATCGCCTTAAGTCCCCCAGGGTTTACAAAACGAGCTAACTCAATCTGACCTATCTCTACAGGGGTTACAGTACCTGCTTGAATGACGGAAATCCTTCCATCAGAACTTACATTGATGCTTAATGTATTAGCTGGTACAGTTAAGGCTGGTTCTATTGGATAACCATCTGAGTTTACTATTCTACCTTCGTTGTCAAGCTTAAAAGCACCTGACCTACTGTAAGCCACACTTCCATCAGGCAAAGATATCTGAAAAAAACCTTCACCTTCAATTACTAAATCAAGTTGATTACCTGTATGAACAAAATCACCTTGTTCAAAAATCTTCTGCACTGCAATTGGTTTAACACCCAAACCAACTTGGATACCGGTAGGAACTTGAGCTCCTTCTGCAGAAGCTGTTCCGGGGGTTTTTATGTTCTGATATAAAAGCTCCTGAAAATCTGCTCTACCTCTTTTGAAGCCAACGGTGTTAACATTAGCAAGATTATTAGCTATTACATCAATGTTTATTTTCTGCGCCTCCATCCCTGTTGCTGCAGTGAATAAGGACCTAATCATTTATAACCTCCCAATCTCATTATTGACTTTTGCTGTTGCCTCATCAAATGTATGAATAGCCTTTTGATAAGCTTCATACTCTCTCAAGGTAACTATCATCTTAACCATCTCACTAATTACATTTACATTAGAAGTCTCTAAAAAGCCTTGTTTTATCATAGCTAAAGATTTTTTTCCTTGCTGCTGGCTATGAAACAAACTATCATCAACTTTTTTGAGTTCATTAAGCTTATCAAAATGCACAACTTTTATAGTATCAATCTCAACACCATTAACTATTATCCTTCCACTGGAGTTTATCTCAACTTTCCCATCAGGAAGCTTAATAGCGCCTTTTTCACCAAGCACTTTTATCCCATTATGAGTTACTAAAAAATTTTCTTTATCCTTTCTAAGGTCTCCCCTTCTTGTATAACGACTGCCCTCTAAAGCAATAAATCCATTACCATCAATAGCGATATCTAATGGGTTACCAGTTTTATAGAGATTTCCTTCTGAAAAATCTATCATTAAAGGAGAATGATAACTCAAAGCTTTAAAATCTATTCTTTCAGCCAGAAAATCTTGGGGTAAAAGGTAATCATTGAAGGATATCTTACCTTTTTTATATCCTATGGTATCAGCATTGGCTAAATTCTGCGTAATAATATCCATATGGAGCTCCCTCAAGACAGCACCAGACAAAGCTATGTAAATTGCTTTATTCATCTTACTTAAATTCAAGCAAAGTTGATGCCAAAAAATAAAATATTTTTGTAGTAATAGATAGATTGAATTAAATTTTATGAACAAGTAGGAATATTTTTCCTCTTAGGAAAGAAATGCCTATTTGACTTCTTTTCTTCTTAAGTTTAAAAAAAGCTCTACTTCCCCTATTGGTATGTCAAGAAGATTAGAGATTTCAGGTGGCGTAAATCCTTTGTTTGTTAAAAAAATGATCTCATCATAGTTATCACTTCTTAAAGAAGGAATTTTTATTGTCTTAGTCTTCTGTAATAACTTCTCTAAAATCAAAATTTTCTTATCTATTTCAGCCTCTAATTGTTTAAGAGTTTTAATCTTACTTTCAATCTTCTCTATCAGTAGATCGGCTATCTCTTGTGCTTCTGTCAATTGATAAGATATAAAATCAGGTTTTTTTGAGTAATCTTTATTCTTAATCTTAATTAACTTATCTATCATATTAAACCTTTATATCAATTTTTGAAGGCTTATTATCAGTCTTTTTCAAGTTTTTCTTTTTTCTTGGTGGAAACCCTCTTATTCCTTCTTCTTTTTTAACAACATATGGTGTCTCAAAAACTTTCTTTGTTGGCTCTACAGCCATAAAACCTCCTTATTCTTGATAAGCCATTTTTTCAATAACAAATTGCTGCTTAAATACATTTATCAGATCATCAAGAGTGCTCTCTGACATATCTATCATACTTAACCATTTAGGCAAAGACAAATTAATCTCTGGCATAGGTCTAAGGTAGCCCACACCAAGCTTCACACATAAAGCATCAGCTATAGCAATAGTACTACATAAATAACTTAGATAAGGGTCAGTAAAACTATTAAAAAACTCAACATTATGGTGATTTAAAATTACATCACAGAGAATCTCAGGAAATCCCCATTTTTGTGCTAAATAATATCCTACTTCAGAATGATTAAAAGACAAGACATCTTGTTCAATTTTAACTGATGGTAAGTTCATCTGATCAACTTGGTTTATAATCTCAACAAATTTATCTGGCATACTATTATTTATAAGTACTTTACCAACATCATGCAAAAGACCTGCCACTACAGCTTCCTCCCTTTTAATATGCTTTACCTGACTACCAATAACCCCTGCTGCGATAGAAACCCCAAGACTATGTTCCCAAAGCTTCTGCTCTACCTTACCAAATCTTTTATAAATACCTCGAGTTGCAGCAGCAAGGACTATTAACCTCGTAACTTTTAACCCAAGAATAGCTATAGCTTCAGATATTGTGTCAACATTTTGTCTTAATCCATAAAAAGATGAGTTAGCAATCTTGAGAATCCTCGTAGTCATAGCTGGATCAGCGGTAATAGTCTTTTGCAAATCTTCTAAAGAAGTATTCGGATTATCAATCAACTCTATAACTCTGCCTGCTACCATAGGGACCGCCGGTAACTCTATAGATTTTAAAATTATCTCTTTTGATGTCATTAAACTCCCCCCAATATATTGTCAATTATTTGACTAATCTTATGAGTAAAAAAATCTTTCTATATCTGATTTTATTGAAGATACCCTTTCTGCAATGAACCTTTTTTCCTGGTCTTTTATAGATAACTCTAAAATTGCAGCACTAAGTTCGTCTGTCCAAATACCATCATCTTCTATCTTAGGACAAAAAACCCTTGAGAACCCCTCAGCCACAGCAGTAATAGTGACAGCAAATTTAAACTGCTTTGCTTCAGAGAGAGAGTGATGATACCTAACTGAATGAACTATCTCTTCAGGCAAACCAGCTTCTTCTAAGAACCAAGCTCCTGCTTCTGCATGAGTGCAACCAAAATTTTCAATTTCAACTTCTAACATGTTATCAGTTGTCGGTATCTGAAGAAATCTTTGAGGATCCATTTTATAAAAAATGATTCTACCAATATCATGAAGTAATCCTGCTACAAAAGACTCCCTCGGACTACTAATAAAAACAATTTCTGATAGGGAAGAGGCTATGAAAGCAACTTCATAACTATGAACCCAAAGATTCCTTATATTAAAGGAAGTCGAAGGGGGGAAAATGTTCATTACGGACATACCTAAGGCTATAGACTTCAACCTATCAAAGCCCATTAGCATAACAGCATGTCTGATATCTCTAACCTGACCTGCGAGCCCAAAAAGAGGAGAGTTTGCAACTTTCAAAACCTTCTCAGCAAGAGATTGATCATGTGATATCATCTCATATAAATCATTCGCACATGCTCTATCACATCTTGCAATAATAATAATTTTCCTAAATAAAGAGGGTAAAGTTGGCAAATCTTTTAATCCTTTAATAAACAACTTAACTCCTTCTGGGGTTATCAAAAGATCACCTCCTAAAATAATTAATTAGATTTTGTTGATTTTAACTTATAATTTTATACTGTTACTAAAACTAATATACAAACAGATACTCAACAACTTACTTCATAATTAGGGCTAAGAATATATAAGATTAAATGAATTGTAAAATTTATTTTTTTACATTATAAATAAAATAAAGAAAATTTCAAAACTTTTTAACAACAAAAGACCAAATTAAAAAATTTAGCATTTGATTAAATGATTAAGCAAAAAAATAGCTATTGCCTAAATACTGTATCATTATAGCCTTCTTTCAAATTTTTAACTTCTCCCTCTTATGCCATTTAAGAAAATTAAATAAGCTAAAGGAATGTGAGAATGAATAAACTAAAGATTAAGTAGAAAGGTAATATTTGCTAACATAAAATAGTGATTAAAGTTTAAAATAAAAAATAAATATAAGTTAGAAAAAGGTTTTAACTGAATTTATATTTATCACTATTATATAAAACTGGAAAAGCAATAAAACAATAAAGAGACTAAGCGAGTTCAGAAATTGCAATGGCAAGAGCCCAAATATTATTGATAAACAAGCAAGCCCTCTGATAGTAATTATTTATTATTAATGCTTAGTTACAACTAAGCTTATAAATAGAATCTATCAATACCAACTCTAATTAAGCTAAAAGAGCCAGTTGAAAGATTAAAATTAACAACTTAGATATTCCTTAAATTAATGGTGAGATTAGTGCTTCAGCGATAGCTCCGATAACTATATTAACTACTATTGTAACTATAATTACCACAATAATATAACTTGTAGATTTCTCTTTGGGTGTATCCATCATCAAAGGAAGGCCTAAATAAAAGAGGTAAATTCCATATAGACCTGCAAGGAATGCAAGAATAGAAAGTGACGGCATTATATATAAAATGCATGCAATCCTGCTTGGGGTCATTGAATAAACTACTGCCTTAAAAGCATTGAGGATGTTTTTCTTTGAAGCAAATTTTGGTGCGAGTGCATCGGCAATAAGGGCTATGATATAGATGCTCAGAAGTGATAATACATAAGAGATGATAGCAGAAGCAAGTGCACTACCAGAATCCAGCCTAAAAAGTGTCCCCATAAAGGAATAACCAATAAAGCTGCTCCCAATAAACTGTGAGATTGGAGTGATAGTAGCAAAAATTACAGCATAGTATTTATAAAGCTACTATTGTAATGCTCTATCTTAATATCAAGCTATGTTGCTGATGGTTTTAGGATTATATCTTTTGCCCTTTCAGAAATGTACATTAATCTCGCCTCGTTTTATTTGGTAATATCTCCTTTGGTGCAGAGGGAAACATCTGAATAAGTTTTTTGTGGTATATTCCTTTGGCACAATAGGAGTCTTCTTCACATTCTCCGCAGCAGGGTCTAAAGTTTTTTACTTGCCATTTACCATCTTTTTTGTGCAGCAGCGCATCGATTGGTTCAAAATTTAGCGGATCACTTTCAATCCATGCCCAATTATTTTTAATTTTAAGATTTCTGACAATGAAATTAATAGATTCTGGTGAAACTGTTTTTATGCTATTTCTTAAAGCATTTAGTATAGCCTTACTTTCTGGGTACTCTTCTGGGAATATCTGTGGGGGGACTGCAGGGAATCTTTCTTTGAATTTCCTATAAATATAATTTTTGATATCAATGCATTCCTGCGGATCTAAGCATTGGATGATTCGAGGGTCAACCATTCCCTGAATTATCCATTTTCTATCTTTATGAACAAGAAGTGCATAAATATCTACATTATAGTTCTTCCCTTGCGCTTCAACCCAAGCCCAATGATCCATAATCTTTATGTAATCCACAAAGAAGGTGACTTTTACATCTTCAGGAACTCTCCCATATTGAAA
>JAOAHE010000038.1 GCA_026415415.1 Thermodesulfovibrionales bacterium
CTTTCCTACTCACTGCCAGAAGGGGCTATTTTATTTTTGAAGGGTCGCAATCCCTTCTAATTGAGGTCTTCTTTCCTACTCTTGAAAAAGAAGGGATATACTTATGAAAAAGTCGCAATCCCTTCTAATTGAGGTCTTCTTTCCTACAGCACCCCCCTAAAAAACTTTTATATTTCAGATAGTTACAAAGGGGGTTGGACAACTTTTTGCGACTTTGAAAAGTTACTGAAAAAATATTGTCAAAATATTTCATAATTATTTCCAAAATTGTCAAAGAACAAAGCTAAATTGATTGTATCAAAGATATTATCAGAATGCAATAAAAAAATTTTGCTGTTATTTTATAATTGATATAGAAAATTTTTCTTATTTTTTTAACCATTTTTTGGTAAAAACTTAATAAGATAAACTTTTGGTAATGAACTGTTTAATTGTTAAGATTTATTGCTAATACTTTATTTTCTATTATTTAACATAAGTTATACCTGTCCCCTATCCAAAGTCCTGTATTGAATAGCTTCTGCTATGTGGTGTCCTTTGATATCTTGAGAATTATCAAGGTCTGCTATGGTGCGGGAGACTTTGAGTATCCTTGAATAAGCCCTTGCACTTAATCCAAGCCTTTGTATGGCTGTGTCAAGTAGTCTATGGGCATCCTCAGAAAGTTTGCAATATTTCTTTATGTGCCTTGTCTTCATTTGACCATTCGCAAATATCCCTTCATTTGTAAAACGGCTTAACTGTACCTGCCTTGCAGATATAACTCTTTGTCTTATGCGTTCGGATTTTTCACCAGTGTAGTCATTTGATAACTCTTTATATGGTACAGCAGGGACGTTTATGTGTATATCAATTCTATCCAGCAAAGGGCCTGAAATTCGTGACCTGTAACGAGTAATTATACCTGGTGTGCAAGTGCATTGATGGCGGGTATCGCCATAATATCCGCAAGGACAAGGGTTAAGTGCTGAAATCAAAACAAATTGAGCAGGATAAGTAACTGTAGCTATTGCTCGTGATACAGTGACTACGCCGTTTTCAAGCGGTTGTCTTAAAACCTCAAGGACATTTCTTTTAAATTCTGGTAATTCATCCAGAAATAATATGCCATTATGAGCTAACGAGACCTCGCCAGGTCTTGGTATCTGACCACCACCTATTAGGGCAACATCTGATATTGTATGATGTGGTGAACGAAAGGGTCTGGTTGCAAGTAGTGATTGTCCGTTTTTAAGAAGTCCTGCAACGCTATGTATTTTGGTTGTCTCCAGTGCCTCTTCAAATGTCATTGGAGGCAGAATGGTAGGAAGTCTCTTTGATAGCATCGTTTTTCCGCTCCCAGGAGGTCCAATCATCAGAACATTATGTGAGCCTGCAGCAGCTACTTCTAAAGCCCTTTTGGCATGTTCCTGCCCTTTAACATCGGAGAAATCATCTTCATAAATTGAGTACTGAGACATAACAGATTCTATATCTACTGTGTATGGGTCTGCGGTAGTTGTAGAACATAGAAATTCTATTACTTGTGGTAGGCTTTCAAAACCATAAATAGCTACCCCTTTTACAACTGCAGCTTCAGGTGCGTTATCCTTAGGCAATATTACCCCTTTGAGTCCAAGTCTCTTAGCTTCAATGGCTATAGGTAGAGCACCTTTAATAGGTTTTAGTTTGCCATCAAGGGAAAGTTCTCCAGCAAGAAGATGGTCATTTGTTTTGTCAAATTTGAGTATCCCTTCTGCAGAGATAATACCAATGGCAATTGGAAGATCAAATGAGGAGCCTTCTTTTTTTAGGTCCGCAGGGGCGAGGTTTATTGTAATTTGTTTTAGAGGGAAGTGGAAGCCAACATTTTTAAGAGCTGCTTTTATCCTATCTTTACTTTCTTTTACAGAAGTGTCGGGCAAGCCTACTATTGAGAAATGTGGAAGGCCACGAGCTGTGATATCTACTTCTACTTCTATGAGATGTGCTTCAATACCTATAATATAAGCTGTGAAAGTTTTAGATAGCATTAGTTCTACCCAACTAATTTAAAAAAAAACTATATTTTTTATACCATATAAGAATTTGATAAAGCTATATAAAAATGCTTAAGTCTACTTCTTAAAAATTTTGAAAATATAGCGATTCTACGGTACCTGAATTATGAATGATTGATAAAAGAGTCATGCCTAAATACCTTATAGTGAAACAGTTAGTTGTTAAACAATGAGATAAACCTTTAAAACTTCATATTTAGTTATACTATTTATTTTAGTAATATAGGTAATATTGGATTTAGTAAGGATAAAAAGATTTTATTCTTTTCTTGACAAAGCAAAAGACAGTTAATTAAATTTTAAGTCTTCTTTTGAGAATAATTTAACTAAGGAGTTTTGATGAAACCAGATAACCTTAAAACAAAGATTTTTTTAGACAGCGGTGATCCTAAGGAGACAAGAGAGACATTAAGTTTGTTAGGATTTCTTGATGGTCAAACAACAAATCCATCCTTGATAGCTAAAAGTTCTTCAGCTCAAGAACGAATAAGTAAAGGGTTAAAGTTTAGTAAGGTTGAGGTAAAAGAGTTTTATAGAGATATGGTATCTGAAATATCAGGGTTGATACCGTCTGGTTCTGTTTCAATTGAGGTATATGCTGATTTATCTACTTCAGCAAAAGAGATGTTAGACGAAGCACAACAGATGTATTCATGGATACCCAATGCTCATATAAAGATCCCAATAACGAAAGAAGGATTAAAGGCAGCTGAGATAGCTGTCTCACTTGGAATGAGATTAAACTTGACTCTTTGTTTCAGTCAAGAACAGGCAGCTGCTGTGTATTCAGCAACTAAGGGAGCACCGAAAAAAGGTGATATTTTTGTATCACCTTTTATAGGTAGATTAGATGATAAAGGACTAAACGGTATGGACTTAATATCAAATATAATTAGGATGTATAGGCAAGGTGATGGACATGTGGAAATTCTTGCAGCAAGTATTAGAAATTTAAACCATCTTCTTTGCTCTTTATGGTTAGGTGTTGATATAGTTACAGCACCTTTTAAGGTCTTAAAAGAGTGGGTAAATAAAGGGCTAATAGTGCCAGACAATTTTTATCAATACGATAGCCATGGACTTAGCCCTTTAGCTTATTGTGATATAAGTTTAGATCAAAATTGGCAAAATTTTAATATACACCATCCATTTACCGACAAAGGGTTAGAGTCCTTTGTGAGGGATTGGAAAGCTATTATTGAGTAGTAGCTTTCTTATTTTTTGTCTATAAGTTCTTTTAATGATTTTGCATCTTTGTAACCCGGAATAACCCTGCCATCAGGAAGAATGATGGTAGGGGTTCCTGTTATGCCAAGTTTTTCAGCAAGTTTAATATTGTCATCGATTGCTGTTGTATCACACTTAGCTTTTGGTATAGGTTTTTTATCAAAGGCGTTTTCAAGAAGTTCTAAAGATTTCTCACAAACAATAGCTTTAGATTTGTCATAGGCTTCTGGATGGATTTTAAGAGGAAACATTTTATTATAAAAAACAATATCACTTCTTTCTGCGATGACTTTCTTTATTTCTGAATGTAGTCTTTTGCAGTGAGGACAATCAGGATCAGTGAAAACTATTACTTTGTGCTTAGCATTTTTATTGCCAATTACGATTGCATCTCCGAGAGGAATTTGAGAGGCATCAATTTTTGTTATTTCTTCAAATCTTTCCTGGGTAATATTTTTCTTATCTTTTAAGGAATAAATTGAGCCAGATATAAGATGTTTCTTTGTAAAATCAATATATATGATTGATTTTTTATTATTATTCTCTATTACTACTTCCCAAAGACTACCAATAGGGCTTGTTTTTATGCTCAGCACTTTGGTGTTTGGGCTAATGTCTTTAAGAAATGTGGCAGTTTCGGCAGTTGTGAGTTTGTGACATTCAGTGCAATTTTTTTTTTTATTAGGAAAGGCATATGAATTTAAGGGCAATGATATAAGTAGAAGTATAATTAAGAGTGTTTTTTTCATAAAGTTTCTCCTTTTTTTTAAAGATACATTAATAAGATACATTAACATATCTTAAATCTTAAAATAAATGAATAAATTATTTATTTTTGTATAAATTTAAAAACTCTCGGTAGTTTATAGTTTTAATATTTAGTTGTTTAGCTTTATCAAGCTTGCTACCAGGGTCTTGCCCTACTATTAGGTAATCAACGTTTCGACTAATTGATGATAATACATTGCCTCCACCTTTAATGATTTCCTCTTGAAGTTCTTTTCTTGGTATCTCTAAAGATCCTGTTATTACGAAGGTTAAGCCTTTAAGTGGTTTATGAGTATCTAAAGTGTCTTTAAAATCAGGGTTTGTAATTTTTATCCCTTCATTCTTTAATAGTTCAAGAACATCTATATTATCTACATTATTGAAAAAATCACAGATAGACTGAGAGATCTTTTCACCTATTTGTCTGATGGTAAGTATCTTATCCTTTTTGATGTAATATAAGTCTTCAAGTTTTTGAAAATTTTCTGCCAGAAGCCTTGACGCATACTCTCCGACATGAGGAATACCAAGGGCAAATAGAAATTTACTTAGACGAGCTTCTTTACTGCTTTCTATAGCATTGATTAAGTTTTGGGCTGATTTTTCTTTAAAACGAGGCAATTTAAGTAAATCTTCTTTTTTTAGTTTATAGATATCTGAGAAATGTTTTATCAAACCATGAGAATATAGAAGATTAACATTTTTCTCCCCAAGACCTTCAATGTTCATAGCTCCTCTTGAAGCAAAGTGGATTATCTTCTCTTGAATCTGAGCAGGACAATCAAGGTTTATGCATCTTATAGCTACTTCTTCTTCATCAATCATTAATTTTGAGTTGCAAACTGGGCATTTTTCAGGTTTATTTACCTTTTTTTCAGTATTTGTTCTTCTTTCTTTAATAGGCATTATTATATGGGGTATAACGTCACCTGCTCTTTCTACAATGACATAGTCACCCTCGCGAATATCCTTTCTTTCTATTTCGTCCCAGTTATGAAGGGTTGAACGGGATACAGTTACTCCCCCTATTTTTATTGGCTCTAAGATTGCATAAGGGGTTATTACGCCTGTTCTTCCTACGCTCCCTTTGATCTCTAAGATTTTGGTAGTTCCTTGGTGAGCTTGGAATTTAAAAGCAATAGCCCATCTTGGTTCTCTTGTTTTATAACCAAGAAGTCTTTGTAGCTCAAAATCGTTAACCTTAATAACAGCTCCATCAGTTTCAAAAGGGAAAGAGTCCCGTTTTTTCTGGATCTCTTCAATATCTTTTATAACGGTATTTATACCTTTGCTGATTTTTACAATAGCTGGGACTGGGAATCTTGCATTCTTTAACCAGTTAATAAGTTCACCTTGATTTTTGAATAATTCTTCACTGATTTTACCAATCCCGTAGCAGGAGAGGTGAAGTTTTCTTTTTTGAGTGATAGTTGGATCAAGTTGTCTAACTGAACCCGCCGCAGCATTTCTTGGGTTTGCAAATAAAGGTTCATTTTTAGCCTCTCTTTCTTTATTTAGTTCTTGAAAATCCTTAATGTGCATATATATCTCCCCTCTAATATCAATATATTTGGGGATTTTATTTGAAGTCTCAATTTTTATAGGAACAGATTTTATAGTCTTTATATTTTGTGTAACATCTTCACCGGTATAACCATCTCCTCTTGTTGAGGCTTTATGAAGAATACTGTCAATGTATGTTAACTCTATTGCGAGACCGTCATATTTGGGTTCGACTGTATATTCAATTTCATCATTTTTATTAAGCAATCTTTTTATCCTTCGGTCAAATTCAATTAGATCATTATATGAGAAAGCATTGTCAAGAGATAACATAGGCTCCGCATGGGTAACTTTTTCAAATTTATCTAAGGGTGGTGCACCTACCCTTTGTGTAGGAGAGTCTGGCAGTATGTAGTTATAGGTTTTTTCAAGTTCTACGAGTCTGCGATATAAGTCGTCGTATTGTTGATCTGATATGACTGGTGAATCTAATACATAATAACGGTAACAATGATAATTTAGTTCTTTTACTAATTGTTCAATTTCTTTTTTTATTTCTTCTGGTATATCTTTTTGTACTTTCATATTATTGGCTATTTTATTGAAATTAAGAACTTTAAAGCTGACAAAGCAGCTACTTTTTTATTTTCAATTCTATCTCCAGAGAGAGAAAGTTTTTGAAGTTTTACCACTCCTTTTTTTGATATGGCTACGTAGACTAATCCTTTTTCTTTGCCCTCAATAGTAGTAGCCCCTAAATTCCCTGTTATTGCCAGTGAATAGTCTGAATTAAAGAGTAGCCTGACTTTCTCAGCCATTTCAGTAGCTGTTTCTTCACTTATAGCCCCATACATAGTGAGTGTCTCAGGAGTAACACCTAACACATCTATTTTAGCTTCAGACCAGTAGCATACTATACCACCTTTGAAAAATCTACTTGCACCTTCAATATCTGTAAGTAAACTTGAGATAAAACCCCCAGTACAAGATTCAGCTACTGATAGGGTTTTGTATGAACCTATAAAATATTCATGAGTTTTTATGACTATTTTTCTTAACTCATCAATCATAAAGAGATTATACCTTAATAGCTATGTATTTGTAATATAAATGTTAAGTTTATTATATTTATAGTATTTTTAAAATTTTTTAGTATAACTAAATAATTTTAGTCAATATTTTCTTGACTTTTTGCTAATAATAAGCAATATAATATCATTTCTAAAAATATAGATTTTATTTACTCAGAGAAATGTTCAAATTTTTTAAAAATTATACCATCAATAAACTTCCCATGGGGAGTTATTTTTATAATATTAAAGTATGGAGGGGTTAAATGGGCAGGTATGAGGAGGTATATAAGAGAAGCATTGAGGATCCTAATGGCTTCTGGGATGAGGCAGCTCAAGCAATTTCTTGGTATAAAAAATATGATAGGGTCCTTGACGATAGTAATCCACCATTTTATCGTTGGTTTACAGGAGGAGAGTTAAATACCTGTTATAACGCGCTTGATCGTCATATTGAGGCAGGCAGGGGGGACCAAGTAGCAGTAATTTGGGACAGTCCCGTAACAGGACAGGTTCAGAAATTTACTTACAAAGAGTTTACCGAAAAAGTTGCTAAGTTTGCAGGTGTTTTAAAAAGTTTAGGAGTTAATAAAGGTGATACAGTAGTCATTTATATGTCAATGGTACCTGAAGCATTAGTTGCGATGCTTGCATGTGCAAGAATAGGTGCTGTTCATTCTGTTGTTTTTGGTGGTTTTGCGCCAAATGAGTTAGCTGTTCGTATAGATGATGCTAAGCCTAAGGTTATCGTAATTACATCCTGTGGTATAGAAGTAAAGAAAATTATTGAATATAAGCCTATGCTAAATAAGGCTATCGAGTTAGCTTCTCATAAACCAGAAAAATGTATTATCTTTCAGAGACCTCAAGCTAAAGCCGAACTTATACCAGACTTTGATTTAGATTGGGAAGAGTTAATGGCAAAGGCCTCACCTGTTGATTGCGTACCAGTAAAAGCTACAGATCCTTTGTATATTCTTTATACTTCTGGTACTACTGGGATGCCTAAGGGTATAGTTAGAGACAATGGTGGACATGCTGTTGCATTAAGATGGAGTATGAAAAATATCTATGATGTTCAGCCTGGCGATGTTTACTGGGCAGCCTCTGATGTAGGATGGGTTGTCGGTCATTCATATATCGTATACGCGCCACTTATTACAGGTTGTACCACTATAGTTTATGAAGGTAAACCTATCGGAACACCTGATCCTGGAGCATTTTGGAGGGTAATTTCACAGCATGGCGTAAAGGTTCTTTTTACAGCACCGACGGCTTTCAGAGCCATAAAAAGAGAAGACCCACAGGGTGAATATGTTAAAAAATATGACCTTTCTGGATTTAAATAT
Organism: Thermodesulfovibrionales bacterium; assembly: GCA_026415415.1. Taxonomy (GTDB): domain Bacteria; phylum Nitrospirota; class Thermodesulfovibrionia; order Thermodesulfovibrionales; family Dissulfurispiraceae; genus DYHD01. The sequence continues at coordinate 7,957 of JAOAHE010000038.1, forward strand.
CTCTTTCTTGCCGGTGAGAGGTTAGATCCTGACACCTATTATTGGGCAAGTGATATACTTAAGAGACCTGTAATTGACCACTGGTGGCAAACCGAGACAGGGTGGCCTATTACTGCTAATTGCCTTGGTATTGAGCAGTTTCCTGTAAAAGCTGGTTCATCCACAAAACCTGTTCCAGGTTATAATATAAAGATTTTAGATCCCAATGGCAAAGAACTTGGTCCTGAACAAGAAGGATTAATAGTTGCAAAGCTCCCTCTACCACCTGGCACTTTACCCACATTGTGGAATGCTGAGCAAAGATTCTTACAGTCTTATATGAATGTATTCCCAGGCTATTATTTCACTGCCGATGGTGGTTACATAGATAAAGATGGATATATTTTTGTAATGGGTAGGGTTGATGATGTTATTAATGTGGCAGGTCATAGACTCTCAACAGGAGCTATGGAAGAAGTAATAGCTAAGCATCCTGATGTAGCTGAGTGTGCTGTTTTTGGAGTGGAAGATAGCTTAAAAGGTCAGTTACCTATCGGGACTGTAGTTCTTAAGGCAGGTGTAAATCGTGACCATGCAGAAATCAAAAAAGAACTTGCTCAGATGATCAGAGAGCAGATAGGACCGATTGCTTGTTACAAAGATACAGCCATCGTTGCAAGATTACCTAAGACAAGATCAGGGAAGATCTTAAGGGGCACAATGAGAAAGATTGCTGATGGTCAACCTTATACAATGCCAGCAACTATTGATGACCCCGCTATACTTGGTGAGATAGAGGAGGCATTAAAGCAGATTGGTTATGCTAAAAAGCAGTAAAAAATGAAAAAACCTTTGCAATTAGGGCTTTTTGAGCTTTTCTGGCTGAAAGGTGGTATTTTTGAACTTGATGGGGGCGCCATGTTCGGCGTCGTGCCTAAGGTTTTGTGGTCAAAGAAGTATCCTGCTGATGAAGAAAACTTTGTACCTCTTGTAAACTATCCAATACTCATAAGAACATCAGGCGCCCTTATCTTGATCGAGTCAGGGCTTGGTAACAAGCTTACTGAAAAACAAAAGAAAATCTTTAAAGTTAAAGAAGACTGGCAGCTTCTCGCTGACTTAGAAAAATTAGGAATCTCCAGATACGATATTGATTATGTAATACTCACCCACTGTGATTTTGATCATAGTGGGGGAGTTATAATGAAAGATAATGATATCTATCAGATTACCTTTCCAAATGCAAAACATGTAATCCAAAAAAGAGAATGGGAAGATGTCCTTAATCCTAATAGGAGATCTTCTCATTCATATTGGCCTATTAATTACGACCTTTTACGAGATAGCAAAAATCTTGAACTTGTTGATGGAACTGTGGAGATAATATCAGGTATAAAAGTTCATCATACTGGTGGACACAACAGAGGACATCAAGCAGTTGAGATAGAATCAGAGGGACAGAAAGCTATTCACATGGGAGATGTTTTACCAACCCATGCTCATTTTAACCCTTTATGGGTTATGGCTTATGATAATTTTCCCTTAGATGTAATATCTTTGCGGGAATATTGGGAAATGAAAGGTATTGAGGAAAAAGCTTGGTTTACCTTTTACCACGATCCATATATGCTCGCGTGTAAATTTGACAAAGAAGGAAATATTATAGAAAAATGGGTAGGTTAAGATGAAAATACATGAATATCAAGCTAAAGAGATTTTAAGGCAATTCAACATACCTTTGCCCGACGGTAAAGTAGCCGACACCCCAGAGAAAGCCCGAGAAATTGCTGAATCACTTAATAGTAAAGTTGTTGTTAAAGCACAGATTCATGCGGGTGGTAGGGGCAAAGGTGGTGGTATAAAGTTAGCTAATACCCCTCATGAGGCTTATGAAGCAGCTAAGTCAATATTAGGTATGAGACTTGTTACCCATCAGACCGGACCTGAAGGTAAAATAGTTAGAAAAGTTTTAGTAGAGAAAGCTACAGATATTAAACAAGAATTATACCTAAGTTTATTAGTTGACCGTTCAAGAAATAAAGAGTGCCTTGTTTTTATGGCTTCAGAAGCTGGTGGTATGGATATTGAAGAAGTAGCTGCTCATTCACCTCATAAGATAATCAAAGTAGCTGTATCTCCTGCTACTGGTTTTAGTCCGTTTCAGGCTCGCAAATTATTTTATGGTTTGTTTATTGATAAGGCTTTATTTTCACAGTTTTCTAACATAGTTAAAGCTCTTTATCAGATCTTTGTAGAAAAGGATGCTTCTCTAATAGAGATTAACCCTTTAGTTATTACATCAGAGGGAACTTTTGTAGCTCTTGATACTAAGATAACTTTTGATGATGATGCTCTTTATCGCCATCCAGATATTAAAGAATTAAGAGACTTTACTGAAGAGGATCCTCTTGAGGTTGAAGCTGTCAATGCAGGGGTTAATTACATCAAGCTTGATGGTGAAGTTGGGTGCATGGTTAATGGTGCAGGTTTAGCTATGACAACTATGGATTTAATAAAGTTGGCAGGTGGTAACCCAGCAAACTTTTTGGATGTAGGAGGAGGGGCATCAGCAGAAAGAGTGGAAAAAGCTTTTAGAATACTTACATCAGATCCAAAGGTAAAAGCAATCTTAGTTAATATTTTTGGTGGTATCTTAAGATGTGATAGAGTGGCAAATGGACTAATAGAGGCAGCATCAAAGATAGAGATGAAACTGCCAATGGTTGTCCGTCTGCAAGGTACTAATGTGGAAGAAGGACGCAGGCTATTACAAAACTCTAATCTAAAATTTGAGGTTGCTGAAGAGCTCTATGAAGCAGCCCTAAAAGCAGTAGAGTTAAGCAGATCATAAAGGAAGTATTGTGAGGAAATAAGATGGCAATTTTATTTGATGAAAATACACGAGTAGTTGTACAAGGTATTACTGGTAATGAAGGAAGTTTTCATGCAAGAGAGTCAATTAAGTTTGGCACGAAGGTAGTGGCTGGAGTTACACCAGGCAAAGGTGGGATTGACTTTGATGGCATACCAGTCTATAACAGAGTTATTGATGCTGTAGAAAAAGAAGGCGCAAACGCATCAGGTATTTATGTCCCTGCCTCATTTGCACCTGATGCTATAATTGAAGCTATTGAAGCTGAGGTTGAGTTAATTGTTTGTATGACTGAGGGTATACCAGTTTTAGATATGATAAAAGTCAAAGATGCATTGAAAGGAAGCAAAAGTAGGCTAATAGGTCCTAATTGCCCTGGTATTGCTACTCCTGGTGCTGGTAAGATCGGTTTTATACCAAATTTTACTATGAAGAAAGGCAATGTAGGTGTGATTTCTCGTAGTGGTACCTTAACATATGAAGTTTTATGGCAACTTACTTCTCTCGGTATAGGCCAATCAACAGCTGTTGGTATAGGAGGAGACCCTATTGTTGGGACGACTTTTGTTGATTTGTTAGAGCTTTTTCAAAAAGATCCTCAGACCGATGCAATAGTTTTAATAGGTGAAATTGGTGGAAGTGCAGAGGAAGAGGCTGCTGAATTTATTAAAGATAACATTACTAAGCCTGTTGTAGCTTTTATAGCAGGAAGGACAGCACCACCAGGTCGTAGAATGGGTCATGCTGGAGCTATTATATCAGGAGGAAAAGGCACTTGTGAAGAGAAAACCAAGGCATTGGAGTCAGCTGGTGTTATAGTAGAGAAAAATCCAGCAGAGATTGGAAATAGGATCAAAAAAATTTTGCAAGGAAAAAATTAGTTTTAAGAGGTGCATAAATGGCAGATAATAAAGAAAAAATTGCTGAAGCACTGAAATCATGGAATGAGAAAACCCAAAAAGTGTTAGCAAAGAACCCAGAGAGAAAAGCACAGTTTGAGACCCTGTCAGAGATCCCAATTAATCGTTTATACACGCCCTTAGATATTGAACATATTGATTATTTAGAAGAAATAGGATTTCCTGGTCAATATCCCTTTGTCAGAGGTGTGCAGAACACCATGCACAGAGGAAGGTTATGGACAATGAGGCAATATGCTGGTTTTGGTTCGGCAGAAGATACAAATAAAAGATTTAGATATCTATTAGAGCAAGGCCAAACTGGTTTAAGTGTTGCATTTGACCTACCTACCCAGATTGGATACGATTCTGACCACCCTCTGTCTGTTGGCGAGGTTGGCAAGGTAGGTGTTGCTATTGATTCCGTAAGGGATATGGCTGTGCTATTTGATCAGATTCCCCTTGATCAGGTAAGCACATCAATGACTATTAACTCACCAGCTGCAGTAATTACCGCGATGTATTTGGCACTTGCCGATAAAAGCAATATAAGCTTTGATAAACTTAGAGGAACTATACAAAATGATGTCCTAAAAGAATATATAGCCCGTGGAACTTATATTTTCCCACCTCATATAGCTTTAAGGATAACTACTAATATCATTGAATATTGTGCTAAAAATATGCCTCAATGGAATAGTATTAGTATTAGTGGCTATCATATGAGAGAGGCAGGTTGCACAGCAACTCAGGAAGTTGCTTTTACCCTTGCAAATGGAATTACCTATGTTCAGTCTGTAATAAATGCTGGTCTTAAAGTAGACGAGTTTGCTCCGCGACTTTCCTTTTTCTTCTCTGCACATTTAGATTTTTTTGAGGAGATCGCAAAGTACAGAGCAGCGAGAAGATTATGGGCAAAAATTATGAAAGAGAGATTTAAGGCTCAAGATCCACGTTCATGGATGTTGCGTTATCATGTCCAGACCGCTGGCTGTTCACTCACTGCTCAACAACCTCTTCTTAATATTTTAAGAACAGGGTTTGAAGCTTTATCAGCAGTATTAGGTGGTTGCCAGTCACTTCACACTAATTCTTATGATGAAGCTTTAGCGTTGCCCTCTGAGCAAGCTGTTCAGATAGCTTTAAGGACTCAGCAGATAATTGCCTATGAGATTGGTGTAACGGAGACTGTTGATCCTCTTGGTGGCTCTTACTATGTTGAGTATCTAACTGATAAGATTGAATCTGACGCAGAGCAATATATCAAAAAGATAGATGAGATGGGAGGAATGGTTACAGCTATTGAATCAGGATATGTACAGCAAGAAATAGCTCACAGTGCATATGAGTATCAGAAAAAAGTTGAATCAAAAGAAAGAATTGTAGTCGGCATGAATAAATTCCAGATTAAAGAGCCTCCGCCTACTGGGCTTCTTAAGGTAGACATGAGTGTGGGTGAAAGACAGGCAGAAAAATTAAAGGTTTTAAGAGCAGAAAGAGACAATCAAGCGGTATTACGTTGCTTAGAGGATGTTAAACGAGCTGCTAAGGATGAAAAGGAGAACCTCATGCCACCCATATTAGAGGCTGTAAAAGCTGAGGCTACCTTAGGGGAGATTTGTGATGCTTTGCGTGAGGTTTTTGGCGAGTATGTAGGTGGAACATCTTATTAAATGGTCTTATTTATATATCTGTTATTTGTTTGGCTATAAATTAATTTATTTTTTAGAAAATTAAATAATTTTATAGCAGTAAATATTTCCTTAAATGTTAAAATGAATATGGAATATATTAAGGAGTTCATGATGAGTGAAAAGAAAATAATTCGGGTTGTATTAGCCAAGCCAGGCCTTGACGGTCACGATCGTGGAGCCAAAGTTATAGCAAGGGCATTAAGAGATGCTGGGATGGAAGTAATATATACGGGTCTTAGACAGACACCAGAACAGATTGTTACAACTGTTGAGCAAGAGGATGCAGATGTATTAATGTTAAGTATACTATCTGGTGCTCATAATTATCTATTCCCCAGAATAATGGAGTTATTAAAAGAAAGAGGTATTACAGATATTTTAGTCTTAGGTGGTGGCATAATACCAGATGAGGATATACCTGGATTAAAACAGATAGGGATTAAAGAAATTTTTGGTCCTGGAACTGAACTGAAAACGATTATTGATTGTATACACTCAAACTTAGCGCAGGCAAATAAAGTATAAATTTTGGGGGTTTTCATGAAAATACTTAAAGTAGATCATATTGGTGTGGCTGTAAAAAACTCAGATGAGGGAATAAAGTTTTTTTCCAATCTTTTGGGTCTGAAGTTTGAAGGACAAGAAGTTGTAGCAGAGCAAAAAGTTAAAACAACTTTCCTTCCTGTGGGTGATACTGAGGTTGAGCTTTTAGAGGCTACTGAATCTGATAGTCCTGTTGCTAAATTTATTGAAAAAAGAGGTGAAGGTATTCACCATATTGCTTTTGTTGTTGATGATATAGAGGCTGCTTTAAAAGAACTTCAGGATGCAGGAATAGGATTGATAGATACCAAACCGAGAATTGGAGCTGGGAATAAAAAAATAGCTTTTCTCCATCCTAAGCATACCTTTGGCATTTTAGTTGAACTTTGTGAAGCTAAAAAATAGCCAATTAGTTTTAGATTGATAGATTTATAATTAAACAAGGTAAGGAGAGTCAATAATGAGGGAAAAACCTCCGAAATTAAAAGATTTACAAGAACGTCAGGCTCGCATTTTAGCGATGGGCGGGGCAGAACAGATACGAAAACAACATGAGTCAGGCAAACTCACTGCGAGAGAGAGAATAGATCTACTTTTTGACCCTGGAACATTTCAAGAGTTAGATATGTTCGTTCGTCATCGTTGTACTGATTTTGATATGGGTAAGGTTGACATACCAGCAGATGGTGTAATAACAGGTTATGGGAAGGTAGATGGTAGGTTAGTGTTTGCCTTTTCACAAGATTTTACATCTCGTGCTGGAACTTTAGGAGAGATGCATTCTAAGAAGATTTGCAAAGTTATGGATCTTGCTTTGAAAACTGGCGCTCCGATTGTTGGGTTTAATGACTCTGGTGGAGCTCGGATACAAGAGGGTGTTGATGCTTTGTCTGGGTATGGTCAGATTTTTTATCGTAACTCTTGTGCCTCAGGCGTAATTCCTCAAATATCTGCAATTATGGGTCCAACAGCGGGAGGGGCGGTGTATTCTCCTGCTATGACTGACTTCATTTTCATGACAAAAAAAACGAGTTATATGTTTATTACCGGACCTGAGGTTATCAAACAAGTTACTGGTGAGGAGATCGATTTTGAGACTCTTGGCGGTGCTATGGCCCATTGTAGTAAAAGCGGTGTAGCTCATTTTGCATATGATAGTGATGCTGAAAGTATACAGTATATAAAGAAACTCCTCAGCTATGTGCCATCAAACAACATGGAAGACCCACCTTTTGTTGATACTGGAGATGACCCAACAAGAATGGATGAATCTCTTGATTATATAATACCTGAAAACCCAAGAGAGATGTATGATATGAAAGATGTTATACTCTCTTTAGTTGACAATGGTGAGATATTAGAGCCTCATGAGCATTTTGCAAAAAATATAATTGTATGTTTTGCTCGTATGGGAGGGCATACTGTTGGTATAATCGCTAATCAGCCAAAACATCTTGCTGGATGTCTTGATGTTGATGCCTCCGATAAAGCAACAAGGTTCATTCGTTTCTGTGATGCTTTTAATATACCATTACTGACAATTGCCGATGTCCCAGGTTATTTGCCAGGAAGTAACCAAGAATGGAAAGGGATAATTCGCCATGGCGCTAAATTACTTTGGTGTTACTCAGAGGCGACTGTTCCAAAAATTACCTTGGTTACTCGTAAAGACTACGGTGGTTCTTACTTAGCTATGTGCAGTCGTGATTTAGGTGCAGATATTGTAATGGCTTGGCCTACGGCTGAGATAGCCGTTATGGGTGCAGAAGGAGCTGCAAATATTATCTTTAGGAAAGAGATCTCTTCAGCTCCTGATCCTAAAGCTAAAAGGGAAGAAAAGATTCGTCAATATCAAGAGTTGTTCTCCAATCCTTATGTAGCTGCTTCAAGAGGCTACATTGATGCAGTAATACCTCCAAGAGAGAGCCGTTATAGGATTATTCAAGCTTTAGAAATGCTTAAGTCTAAGAGAGAGACTCGACCACCAAAGAAACATGGTAATATACCAGTTTAGGAGAATAGAATAAAATGGAACCAATACCTCCAAAAGTTGTATCAGCTATTGTAAGTGCTGTAAAAGCCTATAGGGATTCTCAAGAAGTCTCTCAGCGAAAAGAGACTATCGTAACAACTCAGTTACCTCATCAAAGAGTTAGTTTATGGGCTATCGTAGGACGACAAGACATGATGCTTCAGAGAAGGCTCTGGCAGCAAAGAATGTATTAAAAATCTGAAATCATTAATTTTAATAATAAGAGGAGTTAAGTATTAAGATGAAGAATGAAGCTGGTAAAAATAACCCTGTAAAAATAACCGATACCACTTTACGTGATGGACATCAATCTCTTTTAGCAACTCGTATGAGAACAGAAGATATGTTGCCAATATTAGAGGAGATTGACTCAGTTGGTTATCACTCAGCTGAGGTGTGGGGCGGTGCCACTTTTGATGTAATGAAAAGGTTTCTTAATGAAGACCCGTGGGAAAGGCTTAGGAAAATTAAAAAGGCAATGCCTAATACTCCCCTTCAGATGCTTTTAAGAGGGCAGAATTTAGTTGGTTACAGACATTATGCAGATGATGTGGTAAGAGAGTTTGTTTTACATTCAGCAGAATGCGGCATGGACATTTTTAGAGTCTTTGATGCTTTAAATGATGAGAGAAATTTTGAGTCATCTTTTAAAGCTATTAATGAGGCTGGTAAACATATTCAAGCCACCATATGTTTTACTCTTACTGAAAGGAGACTTGGTGGACCTATTTTCAATATTGAGTATTATATCAACAAGGCAAAGAAAATGGAAGCTATGGGTGCTCACTCGCTGTGCGTAAAGGACATGGGCGGTTTGATATCACCTTATGATGCGTATGACTTGATTAAGGCACTTAAAAAAGAAATAAAAATACCAATTCAACTTCATACCCATTACACCAGTGGCATGGCATCTATGGCTTATCTAAAGGCTATAGAGGCAGGAGTAGATATAATAGATACAGCTTTAGCACCATTAGCTTTACGTTCTTCACAGCCTGCTTTAGAACCTATTGTGGTAACCCTTCAAGGCACAGAACGTGATACAGGTCTTGACTTAAATAAGCTCTTCAAGATCGGAGAATATCTTGAGAGCATCTTACCTAAATATAAACATTTATTAGATACTTCAAAGATGGCTGTAATTGATACAGGGGTTCTACTACATCAGATACCAGGTGGAATGATTAGTAACCTTATAAGTCAATTGAAAGAGGCTAACGCTTTACATAGATTGAAAGAGGTTTATGAAGAACTTCCAAGAACCAGAAAGGAGTTAGGTTATCCGCCACTTGTAACACCTACAAGCCAAATGGTTGGTGTGCAAGCGGTATTGAATGTCTTGATGGGACGTTACAATATGATCACATCGGAAGTTAAGGATTATTGCTATGGTCTTTATGGCCAGCCACCACATCCTATAGCCCCTGAGGTTCAGAAAAAGGCTTTGAAAGGATACCATAGAGGTGAGACTCCTATAACCTGTAGACCTGCTGATGTTTTAGAGCCCGAGATGGAAAAGGCAAAAGAGGCAACAAAAGGCATAGCCAAGGATATTGGTGATGTTTTGACATATGCTCTTTATCCTCAGACAGGGATGAGATTTCTTAAGTGGAAGTATGGCTTAGAGACACCACCAGAAAGTGTTAAACCTAAAACATTAGAAGATGTAAAGAGAGAAGAAGAGTTAATTAAAAAGGCTTTAGCAGGTGAATTAGTTGAAAAACCTAAAAAAGAGATTCCAGAAAAAGGTCCCGGTATTAGAAAATACAATGTTTTTGTTGATGGAGAATACTACTGTGTAGAAGTAGAGGAATCAA
>JAOAHE010000039.1 GCA_026415415.1 Thermodesulfovibrionales bacterium
AATCTTTCTAAATGCCTAAAAGAAGCAGAGAATGAGATATTTTTTAAATTTTAAAACTTCTATCGGCAAATTTGGGGTAAAAATTTCCATTTAGAAAAAATTTTTATATTATGGTATAATTTCAAATTTATATTTCAGTTCAAGCTTTTAACTTAAATCAAAAATTTTTAGTTTTAATCTAAGATAGTTAAATACAATTATTTATCACTTAACATTTTGAAGAAATCAGATTTTCCCATAGGTATTTTTGATTCAGGTATTGGTGGACTTACAGTTCTTAAAGAGATCTGCAAAGTATTACCTTATGAAAATATAGTTTATTTTGGCGATACAGCACGGGTTCCTTATGGTATAAGGTCTCCCGAGACTGTCACTAAATACGCCTTAGAATGCATAAGATACCTTTTAAATCACAAAATAAAACTGCTTGTTGTTGCCTGTAATACTGCCTCAGCGATTAGTTTAAAGGATATCAGAGAAAACGTTAAAATACCTGTTGTAGGGGTAATAGAGCCCGGAGCAAAAGCAGCAATAACTATCACAAAAAACAAAAAAATTGGTGTTATTGGAACCGAAGCAACAGTTAAAAGCGGTGCTTACCGAAAGGCAATAACAGAGTTTTTACCACAAGCAGAGGTTTTTGAGCTTGCTTGCCCTCTCTTTGTTCCCCTTGTGGAAGAGGGATGGACAGATGATATCATAGCATACCTGATAGCTGAGAAATATTTAAAAAGCATGATAAATAAAGCAGTAGATACGTTAGTATTAGGATGTACCCATTATCCTCTTATAAAAAATGTGATACAAAAAATTATGGGGACTGTTTGCCTCGTAGATTCAGCTATAGAGACTTCTTTAACAGTTAGTAAAATTTTAAATGACAATAACTTACTAAAAGATAATTCTATTAGTGTTAATAAAAAATTTTTTGTTACAGACTCACCCGATAAGTTTATAGCTGTCGGGGAAAGATTTTTAAATGATAAAATAATCAACATTGAAAGAATAGCCTTATAGTATTAGTTTTATCTGATTATTTAATTATTATGGAGAGTTATGAGACCAGAAGCAAGAAAAAATAACGAAATGCGAAAGGTCACCTTGACAAGAAATTTTATAAATAATGCAGAAGGATCTGTTTTGATAGAAGTAGGTAAAACAAGAGTAATATGCACTGCAACAATTGAAGAAAAAGTTCCACCTTTTTTAAAAGACCAAAAAAAAGGGTGGGTCACTGCTGAGTATGGTATGCTACCACGCGCCACTTTAACAAGAACTATGCGAGAAGCTACAAGTGGTAGAGTTGGCGGTAGAACTCATGAAATACAACGTATGATAGGAAGAGCTTTACGAGCTGTAGTTGATCTAAAAACTTTAGGAGAGCGTACTGTATGGATAGACTGTGATGTTATTCAAGCAGATGGTGGTACAAGAACCGCTTCAATAACAGGTGCCTTCATCGCTATGAACGATGCCTTTCAAGATGCAATTAAAAAAGGTATATTAGAAAAAAATCCTATAAAAGATTACCTTGGAGCGATAAGTGTCGGGATTGTTAATAAAGAGCCACGACTTGATCTCTGTTATGCAGAGGACTCTATCGCAGAAGTAGATATGAATATTGTAATGACTGGTAGTGGCAAAATAGTAGAAATACAAGGTACTGCCGAGTCTGAACCTTTTTCATTAGAGATGATGAATACTTTGCTAAAGCTTGCTGAACAAGGAATTCAACAACTCATAAAAATAGAACGAGAGATATTTAAATCAAATATGTTACACTATTAATCTATGGATAAAAAGAATTTTTATAAAAGCTTACTAATCTGGACTCTTGTTGGTGCAACATTATTGCTTTTATATAATCTCTTTTCAATCCCTCCAAAAACAGAAAAAGAGATTATCTTTTCTGACTTCATAAAAAAGGTTGAAGCTAACGAGGTAGAAGAAATTACCATTAAAGAAAACCATATTACAGGTAGGCTTTCTGATGGGACTAAGTTTAAAACCTACGCTGCAAATTACCCAGACCTGGTTAAAGAACTTAAAAATAAAAATGTGAAAATCACTGCAAAACCTCCTGACCAGAATCCTTGGTATGTTACCTTCTTCTTTTCTTGGGGTCCTATAATTTTTCTTGTGCTTATCTGGATTATCTTTATGAGGCAGATGCAAGTTGGTGGTAACAAAGCGATGTCCTTTGGAAAGGCAAAAGCAAAGTTGGTTTCTCAAAAATCAGTTAAAGTAACCTTTGCAGATGTAGCAGGAATTGAAGAAGCCAAATATGAAGTTGAAGAGATAATAGAGTTTTTAAAAGACCCTCAAAAATTCTCAAAATTAGGTGGAAAAATCCCTAAGGGGGTATTGTTAGTTGGTTCTCCAGGAACTGGGAAAACTCTTTTGGCAAAAGCAATAGCTGGAGAGGCAGGTGTCCCCTTTTTCTCAATATCTGGCTCTGATTTTGTTGAGATGTTTGTTGGTGTAGGAGCCTCAAGGGTAAGAGATCTATTTGACCAAGCTAAGAAAAATGCTCCGTGCATAATTTTCATAGACGAAATTGATGCAGTAGGTAGACAAAGAGGTGCAGGTTTAGGTGGAGGACATGATGAAAGGGAACAAACCTTAAATCAGCTTTTAGTAGAAATGGACGGATTTGAAGGTAACGAAGGCATTATTATTATAGCAGCAACTAATAGACCTGACGTTTTAGACCCTGCTTTACTGAGACCTGGCAGATTTGATAGACAAATCGTTGTACCTGTTCCAGATGTAAAAGGTAGATTGGAGATCCTCAAAGTACACACTCGTAAAATCCCTTTATCTGATAGCGTATCCCTTGAGAAAATCGCAAGAGGTACACCAGGCTTTACAGGCGCTGACCTATCAAACTTAGTTAATGAAGCAGCCCTTGTAGCAGCACGTAAAGGCAAAGATAAAGTTGATATGGCAGATTTTGAGTTTGCAAAAGATAAAGTTTTAATGGGTGTTGAAAGAAAAAGCATGGTAATAAGTGATACAGAGAAAAAGAATACCGCTTATCACGAAGCAGGACATGCTCTTGTAGCTAAACTTTCTCCTGGTACAGATCCTATCCATAAAGTTACTATTATTCCAAGGGGTAGAGCCTTAGGTGTAACCCAACAGCTTCCTTTAGCTGACAGATACACTTATACAAAAGAATATTTACAAAATACACTTAAAATACTCCTTGCTGGAAGAGCAGCTGAGGAAATTGCTCTAAACCACATGACCACTGGTGCTGGCAACGATCTTGAGAGAGCCACAGAGTTGGCAAGGAAAATGGTGGTTGAGTGGGGCATGAGTGAGAAATTAGGACCTCTTACATTCGGCAAAAAAGATGAACAAATCTTTTTAGGGAGAGAAATAGCCAGACATAAAGACTATAGTGAGCGTACCTCAGAAGAAATAGATACAGAGATCAAAAGGATTGTCTTAGAAGCCTATGAAAGCGCTAAAAAGATATTAACTGAAAATTACGCCTTATTAGAGAAGCTCGCTAACACCCTTTTAGAGAAAGAAACCATAGATGGCACAGATATTGACAATCTATTAGCCGAATTTAACGTGGTTGTCCCCTGACATGTCATTTTCTTTAAACCTCAAAGAAAAAGTTTACATTATGGGCGTTCTTAATGTTACTCCCGATTCTTTTTCAGACGGTGGACTTTATTTAGACAAGGAAAGAGCAATAGATCATGCGTTTAAACTCATCGATGAAGGTGCTGATATAATTGACATTGGTGGTGAATCCTCTCGTCCAGGCTCTGAACCTGTGCCGTTAGAGGAAGAAATTAGACGTACCATCCCTGTAATCAGTTATCTTTCAAAAAAAATAAAAGTCCCTATCTCTATAGATACTTACAAAGCTGAAGTGGCTAAAAGAGCATTAGATGCTGGAGCCTCTATGGTGAACGATATTAGCGGTCTAAGGTATGACCCAGAGATGGTTAAAATTATAGCTAATTACAACGCTCCAATAATCATAATGCATATAAAAGGAAATCCTTCAACTATGCAAATTAACCCCACTTATGAAGCATTGATACCAGAAATAATTGAGTACCTTAGACAAAGTATTTCTATTTGTAAAGAATACTCTATCTCAGAAAGTAACATTATAGTTGATCCAGGCATAGGGTTTGGAAAAACTGTTGAACACAACTTAGAAATCATAGCAAACCTTAAAGAAATCCTAAAATTAGGATACCCGATAGCAATTGGCGTATCAAGAAAGTCTTTTATAGGAAAAATACTTAATGATGCACCACCTTCCCAGAGATTAGAAGGGACAGCAGCCGCTGTAGCTATTTCCATTTTTAACGGAGCCAATATAGTTAGAGTTCATGATGTAGCAGAGATGTCAAAAGTTGCAAAAGTTGCTTTTGCTATTAAACAAAACCAATATAAAAGTGGTTTCTAACGTTTAACTTTTTTATAATCAATGCCTTTCTTTCTCTTTATTGTTTTTTTAGATTAGTTTTACTACTATAGCAAAATCTCACTGCAAAGATACTTTAATAACCGCTAATTAACCTAAGATAAAATACTTGATGAAGATTTTTCTTAATTTATAAGGGTCTTTTTTGAAAAAAAAGCTTAATCAAAGCCATTTATATTAGATAATTAGACAGAAAATAAATCTCAAGCACTTATATATTTTATTTATTTTACAAAATCAAAGATAAAGATACTTTTTAAAGAACTCTATTTTCAATGCATCTCTACTCTCTTTTGAAATCTTTAAACCTTTCTATAGAGGTTATAGTATAATATTGAAGATAAAATTAACAGTGGAGGGATTAAATGCTCAATATATACTATGACAAAGACATCAAAGTTGATGTCTTAAAAGGGAAAAAAATTGCAGTTATTGGTTATGGTAGTCAAGGACATGCCCATGCAAATAACCTAAAAGACAGTGGTATGGATGTGGTAGTAGGATTAAGACAAGGTTCAAGTTGGCAAAAGGCAGTAAATGCTGGTTTTAATGTAATGAAACCAGCTGAGGCATCCAAGATTGCTGACATAATAATGATACTTTTACCAGATGAGCTCCAGGCAGACGTCTTCAATAATGAAATCTCCAATAACTTGAAAGATGGCTCTTATCTTTGCTTTGCCCATGGATTTAATATACATTACGGACAGATCGTGCCTCAAGCAAATATAAATGTTTTCATGGTTGCTCCAAAAGGACCTGGTCATCTTGTTAGGTCTGAATATGTAAAAGGAAGTGGGGTCCCATGCTTAATAGCTATTCACCAAGACCCTACAGGCAACACTAAAGATATAGCTCTTGCTTATGCCTCTGCTATAGGAGGTGGCAGAGCCGGTATTATTGAAACAACCTTTAGAGAAGAGACTGAAACAGACCTTTTTGGCGAGCAAGCTGTTTTATGTGGAGGAGTTACAGCCCTTATTCAAGCAGGCTTTGAGACTCTTGTTGAGGCAGGTTATGCACCTGAGATGGCATATTTTGAGTGTTTACATGAGGTTAAACTAATCGTTGACTTGATTTATGAGGGTGGCATATCTAACATGAGATATTCCATAAGTAACACAGCACAATATGGTGATTTAACAAGAGGTCCACGCATAATAACTGAGGAAACAAAAAAAGAGATGCGCAAAATACTCAAAGAGATCCAAGACGGTGTTTTTGCAAAAGAGTGGATTCTCGAATGCAACGCTAACAAGCCTGTCTTCAATGCTCTCACACGTAAAGGTGAACAACACCTAATTGAAGAAGTAGGCAGACAACTAAGGGCTATGATGCCATGGTTGAAGAAAGATAAACTGGTAGATAAATCAAAGGCATAGTTAATTCATGAAAATAGCTCCTGAAGGTTATCCATATATATTATTTTTCATAGCTATAACTATGTTGAGTTTTGTTTTTTTTGGCAAAAATTACTCTTTAATACCATTAGGATTAACAGGGTTTATGTTATTTTTTTTTAGAGACCCTGAAAGAAAAATCCCTGAAGGTGACCATATTTACACTTGCCCTGCAGATGGAAGAATTATTCTAATCCAACACATATTTGAAGACAAATTCTTAAAGAAGGAAGCTATACAGGTAAGTATTTTCATGTCACCCCTTAATGTCCATATAAATCGTATTCCATGCTCAGGTATAATAAAGGATGTCATTTATTCAAAGGGTAAGTTCTTTTCTGCTTTTAAACCTGAAGCACATCTCTATAATGAAAATATCTCAATTTTATTAGAGTCTCAAGGTGATTTAATATTGCTCAGGCAAATTGCAGGCTCCATTGCCAGACGAGCTGTATGCAGAGTAAGAAAAGGGGATTTAGTTGAAAAAGGTCAAAGGTTTGGTATTATCAAGTTTAGTTCCAGAGTAGATATCTACTTACCAACCAATACCCAATTAAAAGTAGTTATGGGTCAGAAGGTTAAAGCTGGTGAGACTATCTTAGGTGAAAAGCTTAGTTAATTAGTTTCATGTTAAAAACCTTTAGATATAAAAAAGACAAAGATAAAAAACCCAAAAAAGGTATATACCTTTTACCTAATATTCTTACTCTTTGCGGTTTATTTTGTGGTTTTTTTGCTATAATGGCTGCAATCAATGGTAACTACCTGCATGCGGCCTGGGCAATAGTAATTGCCAATATCTTTGATGGACTTGACGGCTGGATTGCCCGTCTTACTAATACTACTACAAGATTTGGCATAGAGCTTGACTCTTTATCTGATCTTGTAGCTTTTGGTGTTGCACCAGCAGTAATGATGTATAAATGGTCTTTGATGCCCTTTGGCAGGATTGGGTGGGCAGCAGCTTTTTTGTATGTAGCTTGTGGTGCTTTAAGGCTTGCTCGTTTTAATGTCCAAACAGGTCAGACAACTTCAAAGGCTTTCAGAGGCATGCCTATTCCTGGAGCTGCAACAGTATTGTGCTCTATTGTTATTTTTTATCATGAGTTTTGGAATGGAACACCAGAGAAAAACATCTTTTTGTTAATAATAGTTATTCTTCTATCTTTGCTAATGGTTAGCTCCCTTAGATATCATGGTATCAAAGAGATTGATTTTAAAGAGAGAAAACCTTTTTGGGTGCTCATAGTTTTTGTTTTGATGCTTTTTTTCCTATTAGTACAGCCATCAACAGCTATATTTACCTTTGCAATGACATACTTATTTTGGGGTATAATTGAAAATATATATCTTTTCATAAAACACAGAAAACAAAAAAAGATAGAGCAACAACAGCAATTATTATCTTAGTTTGATGGGGTTTAAATGAGATATATTAAAATTTTTGATACAACCTTAAGAGATGGAGAACAATCACCTGGTGCATCTATGAATGTAGCAGAGAAGCTACAAGTAGCAAGACAATTAGTAAAACTTGGAGTAGATTACATAGAGGCAGGCTTCCCAATTGCCTCCCCTGGGGATTTCGAGGCAGTAAAAACAATAGCAAACGAGATAAAAGGGGCAGGGATTGTAGGCTTGGCAAGGGCAAAAGAAGAAGATATAAAAAAAGCTTACGAAGCCATTAAGGATGCTGATATTAAAAGGATCCACACCTTTCATTCTACTTCTGATATCCATCTAAAATATCAATATAGAATTAATAGAGAAGAAGCTCTGAAGCGATCCTATGAGATGGTTCAGCTAAGTAGGAGCCTTGTCGAAGATGTAGAGTTTTCACCAATGGATGCCACGAGGACCGATATAAATTACTTACTTGAAGTAATAGAAGCTGTCATTGAGGCAGGTGCCTCTACAGTAAATATACCTGATACAGTTGGATATATAACACCCTTTGAGTTTGGAAATCTTATTAAAATTATCAAAGAGCGAATACAAGATAAAGCAACTATATCTGTGCACTGCCATAATGATTTAGGATTAGCAGTAGCAAACTCCTTAGCTGCAATACTAAATGGTGCAGGTCAGGTTGAGTGCACTATAAACGGTATTGGAGAAAGAGCTGGCAACTGCTCAATGGAAGAAGTAGTGATGAGCCTAAAGACAAGAAAGGATTTTTTCTGTGCTGATACTAAAATTAATACCAAAGAGATTATGAGAACAAGTAGACTAATAACCCGCATTACAGGCATGCCCGTTCAACCTAACAAAGCTATAGTCGGTGCTAATGCCTTTGCTCATGAATCAGGGATCCACCAAGATGGACTACTCAAAGAGAAACTAACTTATGAAATTATGAGACCCGAAGATATAGGGCTACAAAAGTCTGAGATAATCCTTGGTAAACACTCAGGTAGACATGCTTTCAAAACCAAATTACAAGAACTTGGTTATAGCTTAAGCCCAGAAGATATCGAGAAGGCATTTAAAAGATTTAAACATCTTGGTGATCAAAAAAAATATATATTTGATGAAGATATAGAGGCTCTTGTATCTACTGAAATCGTCAATATACCCGAGGTTTATAAGTTAGTTGACATGTCTGTAGCAAGTGGTATGTTTAGTAAGCCCAAAGCCTATGTTAAACTAAAGATTAATAATGAGATTGTAGAAAAAACAGATTTTGGAGATGGGCCAGTAGATGCTGTCTATAGAGCTATCGCTTCTATCACAATGACAAAGAGTAACTTACTTAAATTTGACGTAAAAAGCATCACTGGTGGCACCGATGCTTTAGGTGAAGTCACGGTAACCCTTGAAGAAGATGGAGTAACGTCAAGAGGAATGGGAGCAGATACTGATATTATAGTTGCTTCAGCTAAAGCCTATATTAATGCCTTAAACAAATTGCATCTTAAAAAGAATAAATCTATAGCCTAAAATCAATCTTTCATATTTTATCAAGACTTCAATGAAATACTTTTTAGGAAATAATTTAACTCTCAAATGGCTTGAAGAAAAATATCTCTACGATATAAAAAAAGATGAACTATACGAAGTAGATGATGAAGCCTTTGATTTTTTGAAAAGTTGCATCTTAGAAGGATGTTCCGAGGAAAATGTCCCTGAAGAGTTTATAGATTTCTGTAAGGAAAACATGATATTAGTTGATACCCCTTATTTAAGGGAGGTACCACCTATTACGAAATCTCCTACACCTTCCCTAAGATACTTAGAGCTTCAAATAACTGATAAATGCAACCTTAGGTGTAAGCATTGTTATCTTGATAGATCAGAAAACAATGAACTTTCTGTTAAATCTATAAAAAATATTCTTGACGAATTCACCGAGATGCAAGGATTAAGAGTAATGATTACAGGAGGCGAACCTCTTGTTCACAACAACTTTAAACAGATAAATGAGATTTTATCTCTTTATCCTATAAGGAAAATTCTATTTACAAACGGATTGCTTTTAAGTAGAGAATTGCTAACACACTTAAACTTTGATGAAATTCAGTTCAGCATAGATGGACTACAAAAAGGCCATGAAGCATTAAGAGGTAAAGGAACTTTTACATCAGTTATAAATAAACTTAAGGAAGCTAAAAAACTCTCAATAGATGTATCTGTTGCAACTATGGTGCATAGTGAAAATGTAGATGAATTTGAGGAGATGGAACAATTTTTCAAAGAACTTGGTGTTAAAGATTGGACAGTAGATATCCCTACCCCTGTAGGCAACTTAGCTAATAATACCTCTTTTTGCCTACCACCGCATATAGCCGGTAAATACCTAAATTATGGTTTTGGTGAAAACTACCATGCCAGTAAGCCTGGCTACGCCTGTGGATTACATCTTTTATCTATCCTTGCAAATGGCTCTGTTGCAAAATGTGCTTTTTATAAACATTCAACTGTTGGTTACATAACTGAAGGATTAAAAAATATCTGGTCAAAGATGGAGCCGATAAAATTAGAAAATCTTGAATGTAAAGAACTATCCTGTCCAGAGATAAATAATTGCAGAGGAGGTTGTAGATATAGAGCTACATTTTTTTCTGAAAATAATGCAGATAATTCTAAAAAAGATATTTATAAATGTTTTGCATATGGTATAATTAAAAATATATGAAACGCAGGGCACGAAGCCCTGTAAAATTGAATGAATTCAATATCTTGGAGGTGTAAGATGACAATCAGAAGGATACCCAAGAAGGGATCAACCACTTGTAAGTGCAAAGGCTCCTGCTAATTTTATCTTTTAATTTAAGAATCAAAATAAAAGGGATTTAGAGTTATCTAAATCCCTTTTATTTTTTTTATGATTCACTATTATCACATAATTGTATATAAAATATTTTAAAGCGAAGGTATCAAATTAATAAAATTGATGATCATATCTGATGAGTTTGTTAAGACAAGTTTTAAAATCCTACCTTAAAAACACTTATTTTTTTTACTTTAGCAATTATAAGCTATAGATAGAAAAACCTTTTTTCTTGATATCCTTTTTTCCTCTCCTCTTTTATTAGGAGGAGAGGAAAAAATTTAAAAAAAATTAAGGGTTTTGCATCTCACAAGCCATAATAGTATGTTTGCATAATACAGAAGTGGTAATTGAACCTACGCCTCCCGGCACAGGGCTAATCTTAGCTACAATAGGTTCAACCTGAGCAAAGTCAACATCTCCACAGTATTTACCAGGATTATCAGGGTCAGGATTTATGCCTACATCTATGACTATCTGTCCAGGTTTAAAGAAATTAGCTTTGAGCATCTTTGCCTTGCCAACAGCTGCTATCACAATTTCTCCTTCCTGACAAACAGATGGCAAGTTTTCTGTGCGAGAATGGCAAATTGTTACAGTACCATTTTCCCTCAGCAGTAACATTGCCAATGGCTTCCCAACAACCAAAGACCTACCAACAACAACACATCTTTTACCTTTAATAGGAATATTGTAAAAATGAAGCATTTCCATACATGCACTTGGAGTACAAGGTGGGAACCCTGTAGGATCATCAGTAAAGACTTTTGCTGCTCCATGTGTTGTAAGGCAATCTACATCTTTCTCAACAGGTATTAGTGCTCTAATTTTTCTTTCATTTAAATGCTTAGGCAAAGGGGAAAACATAAGTATGCCATTTACATCCTTTTTGGCTCCAATCTCACTTACAGCCTTTTCAAAAGACTCCTGATCAATGTTTTCGGGATACTCAAAGACTTCACATTCCATACCAACACTTGCACAAGTCTTTTTTGCACCACCTTCATAAAATAGATCATCTGGACGGGCGCCCACACGAATAATACCAAGCTTTGGGGTTATCCCTCTTGCCTTAAGTGCTTCAACCCGCTTGATCATATCATCTTTCATTGCATCTGCAACTGGTTTTGCCTTTAAAACTTCTGCCATTGTACCTACCCCTCCTAATTATTTTGAAAGTTTGGAGATAACCAAATTCAAAGTTTCATCTGCTATTTTTGAGCCTTCGTTGACTAGACGTTCCATCTCCTCTGTTGTTGATTTAACAAAGTTCTGGTCTTTGATAGTATTTAGGTTAATGATAACATTGAGTTTGCCAGAGATAAGAGCAGCTTTCATAAATACCACACCACAACCTACGTCAGATATGGCGAGCATGCTTCCAATCTGACCCATACGATGAAGGATTTTAATACCTTCATAGGCCTTACGCATAATCTCCATCGGCACAGAGCATGCATCCTTAGAGCACTTCTCTAAGGTCTCTTCTTTAATCTTGATTTCTTCGGGTGTATTCTTAGGTAATCCATAAGCCTTAGACAAAGGCTCAAAGACCTCAGCGTCTTTGTCTACCAATGATTCAAGTTCTGCAATTATCTTGTAGCCTTTCTCAAGTAGATCTTTAACCTCTGGCTCTACATCAGCATATTTTTTCTTGCCAACCGTAAGATTACCAACCATGTTTGAAAGTGCCATGCCTATAGCACCACCTAAAGCTGCTGCTCCTCCACCACCTGGAACGGGAGCTTTTGATGCTAATGCTTCAATAAATTCCTTGCAGGATTTGTCCACCATTGATACCATGCCTCGTTCCCTCCTTAATGATTATTGAGTCTCTGACAAGGTTTTTTTAACCCTTGCAAACAAGAAAGTTTTTCTTTGGCTATAATATTAACTCGTTACATTATAACTCAATTATTATCTTTATAAAGTATTTCTATAGGCGCCCTTTAATTAACTCTAGCATCTCTTCCCTTGTGCTTTGTTTGCTCCTAAAAATACCTCTTACAGCAGACGTTACAGTCTTTGAACCAGGTTTTTTTATACCTCTCATACTCATACATAAATGTTCAGCATCAATGATTACCATGCAACCTTTAGGTTTAAGTCTTTCTGAGATAATATCCGCTAATTGAGAGGTTAACCTCTCTTGTACTTGAGGTCTTTTGGCAAGTAACTCTAAAGCCTTAACAAGTTCACTTATGCCTACAATCTTCCCATTAGGTATATAAGCTATGTGGGCTTTCCCAAAAAAGGGCAAAAGATGATGTTCACAAATAGAGTAAAAGGGTATATCCTTTAATAAAACCATCTCATCATGGGTTTCACCTTCTATAGGTTTAAGCAGGTCCTCATCAAGTGTTTTAAGCCCGGATAAGATCTCTGCATACATTTTTGCCACGCGTTTAGGGGTATCTCTAAGGCCAGGTCTTGTTAGATCCTCACCAATACCTTCCAGAATAAAAGCTACACCTTTTTCAATCTTCTCTAAATCCATCTTTTGATATTACTCTCTTGTCTGTTATTATCTTATCCATCTTTATGTCATGAGGTTCTGTTGGAACAGATTCTACCACTTGCTCTTCATAAGCAAGCGCTATAGCTGGACATAACTTCTCATTTAAAAGTTTATCATAAAAACCTTTTCCGTAACCGAGCCTATTACTTTGAATATCAAATGCCACTCCCGGAACTATAATTAAATCGATATCTTTTATCTCAACTATTCTACTTTCCGGAAGATAAGGTTCGGGGATACTCTGATAGCCCATTTTTAGTTCCTTTAAATCTTTAATTTCGTAAATATCAAGGTTATTAGTTTCTGTATTCACTTTTGGTAATAAAACAGTCTTCTTAAGCAAAAAAGCTTCTTCTATCAATGAAAAAGTATCAACTTCACTTTTGTAAGAGGCATAAAAAAGAATTTTCTTCGCTTCTTTAAACTCTGGCTGGCTGAATAAAGAGGTTTTTATTGATCTATCTTTGAACTTTTTTTCTTCATCAGATATAGAGTCTCTCTGTTTAAGAACCTGCCTTCTGATCTGCCGTTTATCCATTATGATATTTGTTCTTGAAGTTTCTTTTTAATTTCATATACTTCCTGAACCATATCAGAGGCTCTATCAAAGGGTGAAATCCCTGAAATATCAGCATCCATAACGGATTGGTTAAATCTCAAAGCTCCTATGAGCTTCATATCTTTAAGATTATCTCTAAGAAATGATATATCAGCTTCATTTCTTACTTTATTAGCCACAACAAATACTTCTTTTACACCCAAACCTTTTGCCATATCTTTAACCGTATTTGCAGTCTGAACACTTCTCTGTCCAGGTTCAACCACAACAATAAAAGCATCAACCCCCTCCGCGGTACCTCTTGTTAAATGTTCAATACCTGCCTCCATATCAACAATAACTACCTCATCTCTTTCTACTACCAGATGTTTAAGTAATCTTCTTAAAAGAGCACTCTCAGGGCAATAACAACCAGATGCGGCAACCTTTGCTTTACCCATAACTAATAAAGTTATATTGTTAATTTTATAGCCAATACCTTCGGGAATATCATCAACCTTAGGGTTAAGTCTAAACATGCCTCCTGTGGTCCCAGGTTTAACTCCAGTTCTTTCCTCAATTAGCTGGCTCATCTCAGCAAGTGGTCTAATTTTTGATATTTCTGATGGCTTGATACCTAAAGCTTGAGCAAGGTTAGCGTCAGGGTCAGCATCAACAGCGATGACTTTCTTACCTTCCTTTGCAAATAAATAACTTAATATAGCTGAAAGGGTTGTTTTACCTACCCCGCCTTTTCCTGTTATAGCTATTTTCATAACTTGAAGTATAACATATTTACTATAAATTTTGTTATCTATTTATAAACAAAAATATATATCTCAGTTTTAATCTTTAATGGGTCCTTAAATCAAAAAAATAAGAAATAGGCTTTAATATTTCTTTCCAGGAGACCTTTCTGAGTTTTTCAATAATCTTTTTGCATACCATGAAAGCCAAATAAACGATTTTTCATTGCTTGATATGCTTTTTTGCATTTTTCCTTAACAATTTTAGAGCTTAAGTTGTAATTTCCTCTTAAAGACTTTTATAATTTATTTATGAAAAAGTTTTTTTTAATAATAATCTCTATACTTCTTTTAGGTTCCATCATTGGTGCTTATTTAGCCTTCGCACAAAATATTCCAGCTATTGCAGATCTTAAAAAATCAAGAAAAACAGAAGGAACTAAAATTTATGCTGATGACAACTCTTTAATCGGCGAAATAAAGATTGATAAAGGAATCTATGTAACTTTCAATAACTTCCCTCAACATTTAATTAACGCTGTTATAGCCATTGAAGACTCACGGTTCTGGACTCACAAAGGTTTAGATTACATAGGGATCGCACGAGCACTAATTACTGATATCATCCATGCCAGCGTAAAGCAAGGAGGTAGTACAATAACTCAGCAGTTAGCAAAAATTATGTTTTTATCTCCAGAGAAAACTATAACAAGAAAAATAAAAGAAGCTCATTTGGCAATTAAAATCGAAAAAGAGCTATCAAAAAAAGAAATTCTTGAGCTTTACCTAAATAAAGTTTACTTTGGACATGGAGCTTACGGTATTGAGATGGCTTCTAAGTTATACTTTGGTAAATCAGTAAGTCAACTAACTTTGCCTGAATCAGCTCTATTAGCTGGACTTATAAAAGCACCTAATACTTTCTCCCCTTATAACAATCTTGTTAAAGCTAAGGAAAGACAAGAGGTTGTATTAGCACGGATGGAGGAAGAAGGTTATATAACTGCATCTCAAAGAGAGTATTACAAAAAACAACCTATCGTTTTATCTACTTTCCGATTAGATAATGAATCAAATAATTACTTTATTGAATATTTAAGACAATATTTAGAACAAAAATATGGCGAAGAGATGGTGTACAGAAAAGGACTCAAAGTATATACTACCTTAGATAAACAAACGCAGATATTTGCCCAAAGAGCTCTACGTGAAGGGTTGCGAGAAATTGATAAAAGAAAAGGCTGGAGAGGTCCTATAGGGAATAAAGAAATTAAACAAGAGGATTATAAAGAGATCACCCCTTCTATATCTCCCAAGATTGGGGAGATATCCACAGGTACCGTACTTTCAGTAAATGCTCAAGAGGCTATCATAAAAACACGAGGAATCACAGGAAAATTAGCACTAAAAGACGCCCTTTGGGCAAGTAATATATTAGATCCAAAGACAGGTAAAAACAGAACTTTAAACAACTTTAAACTTACAGATATTTTGAAAAAAGGCGACATTATATATGTCAGAGTTAAAGCGGTATCCAAGAACAGCTTTTCTTTTTCCCTTGAACAAGAACCTGAGGTAGAGGGAGCTTTAATAGCTCTTGATCCAGAAACTGGTTATCTAAAAGCTCTAGTAGGAGGTTTTAGTTTCTCTAAAAGTGACTTCAATAGAGCCATTTTAGCTAAAAGGCAACCAGGCTCTGCTTTTAAACCCTTTGTTTATGCTGTTGCATTACAAAACGGCTTTACCCCAGAAAGCATAATTATTGATGAGCCAGTTACCTATCGGTGGGGTAACGAACAGTGGAGCCCTGAAAACTACGACAGAAAGTACAACGGTCCAACCACTCTAAGAGAAGCCTTAGCTCACTCAAGGAATGTAGTTACTGTTAAACTTGTCGATCTGATTGGTATAGATACAGTAAGAAATTTTGCTATAAAATCTGGGATAGAATCTACAATGCCAAGAGATCTTTCAATAGCACTTGGTTCAATGAGCGTTACCCCTTTAGAATTAACTGCTGCTTACTGTGTTTTTGCAAATGGAGGTAAACGACTTAAACCAATAGCAATTAGATATATTACTGATTCACAAGGCACTGTATTAGAAGAAAATATTCCTCAAAGCGAAGATGTATTAAGCCCTGAGATAGCAGCCCAAGTTACCTCCATGCTTACCGATGTGATACTCTACGGAACAGGAGCAAGAGCAAATATTGGCAGAACTGCTGCTGGTAAAACAGGTACAACAAACGACTACAAAGATGCCTGGTTTATAGGTTATACACCTCACCTAATAGCAGGTGTTTGGGTAGGCTATGATGACATGAAAAAATCCTTAGGCCAATCAGAAGTCGGAGGTAGAGCTGCAGCTCCTATATGGGCAAATTTTATGAAAAATGCCCTATCTCAGGAGCAAGAATTTATGAACAATTAAATCACTACATATCTTTGTGCATTTCATATATATCATTAAAGATATCCTCAATTTTTTTAAATGCATAAAGCACATCAGGATCAAAATGCTCTGGCTTTGTCCGACCATCACCTTCAGTTATTATTTTAAATGCCTCATTATGAGTAAAAGTTTCTTTATAGTGTCTTTTACTTCTTAAGGCATCATACTGATCACATATTATAACTATTCTACCTTCTAAGGGGATCTGCTCACCCTTTAAACCTTGTGGGTAGCCTGAACCATCCCATCTTTCATGGTGATTAAGGGCAATTGATGCAGCTATTTGTAATGTTTCATGCGATGAACCTGATAATATCTTGTTACCTATGACGGTATGGGTTTTCATAACCTTCCACTCTTCTTCTGAAAGAGATCCAGATTTCAGTAATATATTATCAGGAATGGCTATTTTTCCAATATCATGAAGCTTACTTGCTAAGCTTAATACATCTGCGCGGTCTTCATCGATCCCAAGTGATTTTGCTATCTCCTTAGTAAATAGACTTATCCTTGAAAAATGGCTTGCTGAATCAGTATCTCTAAACTCAGCAACTGTTGCAAGGCGTTGAATAATCTCTCTATTTAAATTAGTAAGCTCTGCAAGTGCATCAGATAGCTGTTGAGTCTTTTGACGAACAGACTCCTCAAGCATATATTTATAACTTTTCTCTGCTTGTATGGCTCTAAACTGTCTTACAGCTTTTTTAATACAGTTAAGTAGATTTTCAGACCTAAAGGGTTTTAGGATAAAATCAAAGGCTCCTAATTTTATTGCTTCAATAGCCGTATCCAGTTCAGCATGGGCTGTCATTAAAATAACTGGTATATCAGGGTCAAAATTTTGTATCTTTTTTAATAACTCTATGCCTGTGAAACCTTGCATCTTGATATCAGTCAAAACGCAGCTAAACTGCTTACTTAAAAAAATCTTATATGCCTCTGAGGGATTACTTGAAGAGAAGGTTAAATAACCTGCATCCTGAAGAAGGACAGTTAAATAATCCAGTACAAATTGATCATCATCAACTATAAGGATCGGAAAAGTTTTTTCTTTTATCTCAAGCATCCATTTAAATTGAAATAGCTATCTTAAAGCTTAAAATTTGCTAATACAATTGTATCTTTGGCTACTTAAAAACTATAAGCCGAGAATGGGATTCGAACCCACGACCTGCTGATTACGAATCAGCTGCACTACCACTGTGCTATCTCGGCAAAATGTCTTACTAAAAATTAGTGTATTATAGCACATCTCTCACCGCTCTCATTTGCCTCACTTTTTTACAGAAATATAGAATCACAAAATAACTTATGAAGCCTGATACTAATCCCGTAATAG
>JAOAHE010000003.1 GCA_026415415.1 Thermodesulfovibrionales bacterium
GAAATGAATATTTAAAAATCTTTCGACATTGTTTTATATTTTAGCATACTAAATGGTGATGCTGCACTCTTAAAGAATCGATAGTTTCAAAAGATCTTAATCTAAAGTCAAGACTAAGTTGAAAAAGAATTAGAAGATTAAGTTATGCTTATTTCAATAGATTTACATCTGCGAGGAGATATTTAGAGGTTTAGAGATAAGGTAAGTCGTTAGTTAAAGCATGGTGTGAACGTGTTTGGTTATCAGAGTAATATATACAGTCTGGATCATTCTATCAAAGATCATAGCAGGGCATATAACTATACATTTAGAGAATTTACCGTACTTACATTTCATAGAGTTTATTTAAAGAGGTGGTAATGTAAAATCTTTTGTGTAAAAACTTGAAGAGAGAAAAATAAAGGGTGTATTCTCCATTGTTTTAAACAGTAACAAAAAAAGAAAGGAGGATACACCCATGTCAGTAAAAGAACTGACTAAATTAACCTTAACAGATTTATGGGAAGAATTCAAGGGTTTTGATGATTTTTGGCAAAAGGAGGAAGAGGCAGTAAAAGAATTCAGGAGGAAATTTATAGAGATATCCCTTGAGGTAGAACGAGATATACTGATAGGTTTCAAGCCCTATGAGCGTCAGAGTGAACAAAAGCGGTATCGCAATGGATATTGGAAGAGATGGATAATGTTTAAGGATGGGCGGCTTGAAATAAGGATGCCGAGGATAAGGGGCATAAAGTATGAGAGCGGCATAATCCCTCGATATAAGCAAAGGGTTAAAGAAGTAGATGCTGCACTGATGAAGGTATTTTTATATGGAGCCTCAACAAGGCATACAGCAAAGGCTGTAAAGCCCATATTAGGAGATGATGTAAGCCCACAGACAATATCCAACATAGCCAAAAGTCTTGATGCAGAAGTAAAGAGGTATCATAATCGCAGACTTGAAGACAGATATCTATATCTATTTCTTGATGCAATAGTGCTTAAAGAGAGAAGCGGATATGGAGCTAAAAAGAGAGCAGTACTTGTAGCCTACGGCATAAGGGTTGATGGCAAAAGAGAGCTTATAGACTTTATGGTAACAGCTGCTGAGAGCGAAAAGAGATGGTGGAGATTTTTAAATGACCTTTATCGGAGGGGTCTAACAGGAGAGGCAATGGGACTGGTTATAACGGATGGAAATCTTGGACTTGAGAATGCAGTAGATATAGTATATCCCTTTGTAAAGAGGCAGCGGTGCTGGGCGCATAAGCTTAGAAATGTAGCCAACTATCTTAAAAAGAAGTATCTAAAGGAGAGCATAAAAGAGGCAAGAGCAATATATAGTGCCAACAGCAGAAAGGATGCTGAGCGAGCTTATAATAGATGGGCAAAGAAGTGGATTAAAATAGCACCTAAAGCAGTCAGATGCATAGAGAAGGATATAGAAGAATTGCTTAACTTCTATAGTTGTCCTAAGGAAATGTGGATAAAGCTAAGGACGACAGTAATAGAGAGGGCCTTTAGAGAAGTAAGAAGAAGAGGAAGGCCTATGAGTTGTTTTAATAATGATCAGAGTATTGAGAGAATTGCATATGCAGTGCTAAATCATTTGAATGAACAATAGGGAAAGAAACCCTTAAAAAAAGAATTTACACATAAAAATTGACACTACCTTAGAAAAAGAATAGATATAGACTTTCACTAATTGATAAAAAAACTGCTCAATAAACTATATTTTTTTTAAGTATAAAACCCTATCAAGTATTTCTTTTGCTACTTCGTCTTTGTACATTAATGGTAGCTGCCTTTCAGCTAACTTATCAATTATTACAACCTCATTTGTATCAACATCAAACCCTGAGCCTTCTTTTGATACATCGTTAAATACTATCATGTCCATTTTTTTGTCCTGTAATTTTCTGTATGCCCTATCAAGTCGCCATCCTGTCTCCGCAGAAAAGCCTACAATAAAAGGCCTAAACTCTAAAGTACTTAGCTGCTGAAGAATATCAACATTTTGTATTAGCTCAAGGGTTAATCCTTTTGCTTTATCTATTTTTTCATAAGATACTTTTTTTGGCTTAAAGTCACAAACAGCAGATGCCATGATTAATATGGAATGTTCTTTAATATTATCCATAACAGCTTTGTACATCTCCTCAGCCGAGTTAACCCCGAGATAATTAACATTTATTGGTCTCTTTAAATTTACAGGACCGCTTATTAAAGTTACCTCTGCACCTCTTAAACTGGCGTTTTTTGCTATGGCATATCCCATCTTACCTGATGATCTATTGGAGATAAATCTAACAGGGTCGATGTATTCTCTCGTTGGTCCTGCAGTAACAAGGATTTTCTCTCCTTTAAGGTCTTTTTCAGTAATAAGCGAAATAACTGTCTCTATAATCTCTTCAGGCTCAGCCATTCTGCCTATGCCTTCTTCACCACATGCCAAAGCACCTTCTCTTGGTCCTACAATCTCAACATTTTGAGTCTTAAGATATTGAAGATTTTTCTGTAATGTTGAGTTACTAAACATTCTCCAGTTCATAGCAGGGGCTAAAAGAATTTGCCCTTTGGAAGTAATTAACGCTGTAGTCAATAAGTTATCAGCTATACCACAGGAGAATTTGTTTATAGTATTAGCTGTTGCGGGGGCCACAATAAATAAGTCTGCTTTCTTAGGTAATTCAATATGAGAGAAGGCATCGGCGAACATGTCATCATAGACTCTACAGCCGGTGGCAGACTCTACTAAAAGAGAAGAGACAAACTTTTTTGCAGCTTCAGTCATTATCACAAAAACTGAAGCGCCTTTTTCCGAAAGCCCTTTAATTAAGTCAATGGATTTATAAACTGCGATACTGCCTGTAAGTCCTACTAATATTGTTTTTTCCTTTAGCACATCGCACCAAATTAGCTGAAACTATTGGATCTCTTGGTTATCAAAATCAGATATAAATTCTTCTGCGGTCCCGCTTTGTTCTGGTAAGGTTATTTCACTGAAGCCAAAATTATTTGCTTTTAACTCTTTATCTTCTTGCTCATGTAAGTATACCTTTAGCTCCTTTTCAAGCTCTGATATATCGCCGATATGTCTCTTTTTCTCTGTTAGCCACTTTCTGTAGTCAAGTTTTTCAGCTTTTTCAAGATTTTTTCTGGCATCATAGCCTGTTAAGAAATCAATCTTTCCAGTTATGGCATCTACAATGGCGTTTGTAGTGATCTTTTTGTACTTTCCCTGTCCTAATTTTGGGTCCTTTGAAAGTTCTGTTGCTCTTTGAACAGCGATTATTACGAGTCTAAAACGACTATCAATTTTCTCCTTATCAAACTCTATCGGCAGTGATATTATGTCCATTCTAACTCCTTAAGTTAAAAAATTTTCGTTTATAAAGTTGTGATTTGCCCTTGAAACCTTCAACCTCTCCGAGGTAATAATAGCTTTTAGTTGGGCTAATGCTTCATCAACTCTATTATTGAATATAACATAATCATAATTTCTATATTCAACTATCTCTTCTTTTGCTTTCCTAAGTCTCCTAATAATTTCATCTTCTGAGTCTGTCATTCTTCCTGCTAACCTTTCTTGAAGAGATTTCAATGATGGTGGAAGTATAAAAATTAAGACAGCTTCAGGGTATTGTTGCTTTACACTTTTGCCCCCTTGAACATCAATATCAAAAAGTAGATCAAACCCCTTCTCTAACAGTTCTTTTGTCTTTATCAAAGAGGTGCCATAAAAATTGCCATGAACTAAAGCCCATTCAAGGAAATCGCCTCTTGTAACCATTTCTTTGAAGGTATTCTCATCAACAAAAAAGTAGTCTCTGCCATGCTCTTCTCCAGCTCTTGGTTTTCTGGTAGTAAATGAAATGGATAGTTTAATTGCAGGACATAATTCTAAGAGTTTCTTACATAGAGTTGTTTTCCCAGTGCCAGAAGGTGCAGAAATGACAAAGATTATACCTTTTCTATTCATTCTCTAAATTCTTAATTTCTAAAAAACGATTTAGCAATGTCTCAGTCTGAATTGCAGATAAAATTACATGATCACTATCTGTCAGTATTATTGACCTTACTTTCTTACCCTCAGTAGCGTCTACCAATTTACCCCTATCTTTGGCTTCATCTTTGAATCTTTTTAATGCCCTTGAGCCAGGATTTAAAATGGCTATAATCCTTGCTGAGGATACAACATTGCCAAAACCGATATTGATAAAATTAATTTTCATAACATTACTGTAAATTCTGAGCAAGTTCCCTTAACTTCTCAACTTCACTTTTTATTTCTATGGTCTCGTTAATTATGTCTATAATGTCTGTTTTGGATGCCAAAGTATTGACTTCTCTTAAGATCTCCTGAAGAAGAAAATCAAGTTTTCTACCCACTGCATCTTCCACTTTAATGGTATGGCAGAACTTATCTATGTGGCTTTGAAGCCTAATTATTTCTTCATTAATGTCTGTTCTCTGAGCTAAAAAGGCTATCTCTTGATACAACCTAATCTCATCTAATGGTAAATTGGATAAATTTTGCTTAATTTTTTTGGTAAGGTTTTCTTTTTGGATCTCAGCATTTTTGATGAATAAATCTTTTATTTTTTCATATCTATCTCTGATACTATTAATTAAAGCTTGGGTATTTTTCAGTATCGCTTCACCGTCATGAACTCTCATCTCATAAAGTTTCTCTATAGCTGACTTAACAGTATTTAAAACTACATCCTTATTATACTCAGACTGCTCTAGAAGTATTACATCACGAAAGTTTAGTAAAGAATTAATATCTAATTTACCCTTTAATCCTAACTCTTTTTTTAGATCTTGCAAAGCAAGATAGAGTTCTTTTGCAAACTCCTTATCGACAGTAAATCTGTTTTTATCTTTACCAGCGAAGGTTATTGTTACATCAATTTTGCCTCTTTGAAACTTGGATTTGATTAAATTTCTTATCGTTAAATCGTGTTCCATTAAAAAGTGAGGCATTTTTAGAGATATTTCTATGTACCTATGGTTCAATGATCTTATCTCAACCTTTAAGCCCTCTGCCTCAGCAGAGCCGAACCCTGTCATACTCTGAATCAACACTTAACCTCTGCTTTTTTAAGGTATTTATTATAAAATATTTCACCTAAAACTATAGAAATCAGTAATAAAAATATACCGCCTAATACATCAACTACATAGTGATATCTACAGTAGACCGTTGCTAATATTAAGAGAATTATAGGCACAAGCAAGATCCAGAATAGCTTTCTTACATATAAAAAAGAAAGAAGCAGCACCATTAAAGATATACCCGTATGCCCACTTGGAAAAGCATTTCTTTTTATCCCCTCTAAGATATTTAAAAAATTATGTATATAGTCAGCTACTAAGAAACCTTTAAAGTCCGATTCATACAAATGAGCCATCGCATAACGAGGACCTAAGGCTGGGAAGAATAAATATCCTATAAAAGATATGTAGAAACATAGCATGATAAGAAAAAGAGATTTTTCAAATTCTTGTTGCCTTTTATTTATTTTTAAGGCGATTCCCAAGGAAATTGGTAGAAAGTAATATGTTGAATAGGCTAACTGTAAGATGTCTGAAAGAAGTGGGTTATATATTTTTTCTATAGCAATGGTTGGATGTACTCCAAAAAGAAGAAAGTCCAATCTAATTAAAAGATAATCAATATCTTGTGGATTTACATTATAAACAATCAACTCCAGTGTATCAAAAGTAATAAAGATGCTCAATGTTGGGAAAACAAAGTCTCTTATGTTTTTTAATATTGAGTTCATAAAGCAAAGCTTAACCAAGGTTGCTTGAAATAGAATCATTGAAGCATAAAGGAAAATAAGATACTTTGCTGACGGAATGTCTTTGTAGTGAAAGAAGGTTATAAGCATTAGTAAAAGACAAAACAATATATTTAAACTGTCAGCTGGTCTAAAATTCTGTTTCATTTTAGAAAATAATACTGAAATATAGATAAGAGATTATGATTTACTAAAGGTAGTGTCAGAGTGCTGTCGTTCCTCTTTATATTTGCAATTTTTATTTAGGCAGAAACTAACAATCTTACCAGCTTTATCTACTTTTTCAGCAATTAATCCTGAATTACATACCGGACACTCGTTTGAGATTGGTTTATACCAGGTAGCAAATTTACATTGCGGATAGTTGCTACAACTCCAAAAAACCTTACCTTTCTTACTCTTTCTTTCTACTATGTCACCTCCATCTAAGGGACATTTCAAGCCAGTCAATAACGGTTTAACACTTTTACAGTCAGGATAGTTAGGACACGCAAGAAATTTACCAAAACGCCCTTTCTTAATGACCATAGGTTGTTGACATTTAGGACATATTTCATTGCTTAATTGAGTTTCTCTATCTGTATTTTTAGCATCTGAAGTAAACTGTTTGGTGTTCTTGCATTCTGGATACGCAGAACAGGCAAGGAATCGGCCATGTTTACCCCACCTATTAACCATAAGGCTTCCACATTTCTCACAGGTTAAATCTGTGGGTATATCCTCTGGCTTTACTTTACCTGTGGCTTTGATTGCTTTGTCTAACTCATTTTTAAAGGGATAATAAAAATCTCTAACTACCTCAACCCAGTTCATGCGAGAAGCTTCTATTTCATCAAGATTATTCTCCATTTTAGCCGTAAACCCTATGTCCATAAGGTCAGGAAATTTCTCAACTAATAGATCACTTACTATAAATCCAAGCTCAGTGGGAGTAAACTTTCCATCTTCTTTATGAACATATTTTCTATCTTGTATAGTTGATAAAATAGTTGCATAGGTGCTCGGTCGTCCTATGCCGTTTTCTTCTAAAGCTTTGATTAAACTTGCCTCGGTATATTTTGGAGGTGGTTGAGTAAAATGTTGAATGCGCTCAATATCCAATAAGCCCAAAGACTCACCTTCTGTCATTTGAGGAAGTATTCCTTCTTCTTCGGAGGTTTCTTCATTTGTTTCTGTATAGAGCTGCATGAACCCTGGAAATCTAATTACAGTACCTGTTGTTCTAAACTCTGTGTTTGCTAAATCTTCACCTTGCTCGGGCTCAATTATAAATGTTGTTTGTTCAAGTCTTGCGGGCGCCATCTGACTTGCAATAAACCTATTCCAAATAAGTGAATAAAGAATGAATTGATCTTTTGTTAAGTAAGGCTTTACTGTATCAGGTGGCTTATCAGAATAAGTAGGTCTAATAGCTTCATGAGCTTCTTGAGCGTTAGACTTGTTTTTATATTTTGGAGGTTTATCAGGTAGATATTCTTTTCCAAATTTTGCTTTGATGTAATCTCGTGCCCATTTTTGAGCTTCTTGAGCAATATTAAAAGAGTCGGTCCTCATGTAAGTTATTAGTCCTAAGGATCCCTCTTTGCCTATTTCAATACCCTCATATAGTTCCTGAGCCAATTTCATAGTTTTTTTGGCAGGAAACTTAAATTTTTTAGCTGCTTCTTGTTGCAATGTGCTTGTTACAAAAGGTGGAGAAGGGGATTTTTTCTTAAGTTTTTTTTCTATTTTAGAGATTCTGTAATTTCTATCCTTAAGAGAGTTTAGGATTTCATCAGCTGTTTTTATATCTTTGATGAGGAACCTATCTTTGCTCTTTGCATCTCTATTTACTACAAGTGAGCTTTTATATTTATAAAGTTTTGCTCTAAATTGAGGTGGTGGGGCTGATATGTCTGATACTAAAAGAGACTGAAATAGGGCTTCAATTGTCCAATATTCTTCTTTTTCAAAAGAAAGTATCTCTCTTTCTCTATCAACAATAAGTCTCAGAGCTACTGACTGGACTCTACCTGCACTTAAGCCTCTTTTAACCTTTCTCCAAAGAAAGGGGCTTAAGTTGTATCCAACCAATCTATCAAGAATCCTCCTTGCCTGTTGAGCGTATACTTTATCATTGTCTATTGAGCCAGGATTTTTTATAGACTCCAATACGGCTCTTTCAGTTATCTCATGGAAGGTGATCCTATAAATCTTTTTTGATTTTTTAGTTCTTTTGATCTCCTCAGCTATATGATAGGCAATAGCCTCACCCTCTCTGTCAGGATCTGTTGCAAGATATACAGATTCAACATTTTTTGCAAATCTTCTTAACTCATTTAAAACTTTTTCTTTACCTGGTATCACAACATAATGAGGTTTAAAGTTATTGTCAACTTCTACGCCCAGTTCATTGCTTGGCAGGTCCATTACATGCCCAATTGATGCTTTGATATCGTAGTTCTTGCCTAATATCTTACTTAAAGTTTTTGCTTTAGCTGGTGACTCAACAATTACAAGTGATTTCAAGAATACCTCACTAATTCCAAACTATTTGTCTTCCATTACTAAAAACGAAAGAATATATTTCGTCAATATCAAGATCTGTATCATTTATAAGAATATAGGCAAGAAGTATTCTAATTGTATCTAACTCAAGCTCATCTATGGAGTTTGTTAGCTCAAGCTCCAGCAAGTCTTCATTTAAGGTGGTGAAATCCATATCAAATATGCTTATCTTTTTAAGAGCGTAATCAATTTCGTATCCTTGCTCTAAAAGTTCTTTTGCAAATACTCTTAATATATCTATTAACCGTTTTGCCAAATTTACACCTCAACTTAAAATTTTGCACAAATTCTATATTATACAATATTTATTCCCCTCTGTCTGCCTAATGAGTCCTTTTATCTCTAATTGTAGTAATAATTCATATAATTTACCAGTAGTAAGGTTGTTAAGTTTTCTTGTTAAGGTATCAATGTGTACAACCTCGTTGCCAATGATACTTATAATATCTTTTTCATCTTCACTTATGTCAGGCTGAGATAAAGTACTTGTTGTTTTTTTCTCAAAAAGTCTTAAGTTATACTCTTTGTAATTAGCAAGATGAGGCTTTAACTCATCCAAGATATCTTCTACCGTTTGAACCAACTTTGCTCCTTTTTTGATAAGCTCATTAGTTCCATAAGAGCTTTTTGATGTAATATTGCCTGGCACGGCAAAAACATCTTTATTTTGTTCCAAAGCATAATTAGCTGTTATAAGTGAACCGCTCTCTTTTGTTGCCTCTATCACTAAAACCCCTAAGGATAAACCACTAATTAATCTGTTTCGCCGCGGGAAGTTTTCTTTGTTAGGTGGTGTTCCAAGTGGAAACTCACTTAAAACACATCCATTATTTTGTAATGCCTTAAAGAGCTCCTTATTTTCATAAGGATAAGGCTTATCAAGCCCTGAACCAAGAACAGCTATACTCCGTCCTCCTACTTTAATGGCGGCTCTATGAGATACTGCATCAATTCCCCTTGCCATACCACTAATAATTGTTATGCCATAAGAAGCAAGTTCTGAAGATAGTTTAGTTGCAACTCTGTTTCCATATTCAGTCATTAACCTTGAGCCAACTATAGCGATAGAGTATTTATCTTCTGGTCTTAAACTACCTATATAATAGAGAATCATAGGTGGTAAATCTATATGTTTTAGAGGCTCAGGGTATTCTTTATCAACAAAGGTTACTATTTTTATCTGTAGCCTTTTTATTTTTTCTATCTCCTTATCTATTGAATCCCACTCGTTGAAAGCTTTTATATTTTGTGCCTGCCCTTCTTTTAGGATATTATTTAACTTTGCAAAGTCTGCTTTAAATATCATCTCAGGTGTATTAAATATGTTTAGTAGTTTTTTTACCGATGCAGGACCAATATTTTTAACTTTTGTTAAGGCAAGCCAATATTTAATATCAGTATCGCTCATTACAAAGTCCTGCTTTAGCTATCTTGAGTAAGGGAACTTTTAGTTCTTAGTCTTAAGGCATTTAACTTTATGAAACCTTCAGCATCTTTTTGATCAAAGACTTTATCGGCTTCAAAAGTAGCCAGCTGCTGATTATACAAAGAGTTAGGAGATTTTCTGCCTACAACAAAACAGTTTCCTTTATATAGTTTTAGCCTTACTGTTCCATTAACATCTTTTTGGATAGAATCTATAGCTGCTTGTAACATCTGCCTTTCAGGTGAAAACCAGTAACCATAATATATAAGCTCAGAATACTTAGGTATTAGAGAGTCTCTTAAATGCAGAACCTCTCTATCCAAAGTAATAGACTCTATAGCTCTATGAGCAATATGTAATACAGTTCCTGCAGGTGTCTCATAAACACCTCTGGACTTAATCCCTACATATCTATTTTCAACTAAATCTACTCTACCGATACCATTTGCACCAGCCACTTTGTTAAGGGTTTCAAATAGTTCCACAGGATCCATTATCTTGTCGTTAAAGCCGATTGGATTTCCACCTTTATAGTGTAGCTCTATATAGATGGGTTTATCTGGGGCTTTCTCTGGAGGTGTGATCATTGTATACATATCATCAGGTGGTTCCGCCCATATATCTTCAAGAATGCCACCTTCATAACTTATATGAAAGATATTTCTATCAGTACTGTAAGGTTTTTCAACAGTTACAGGAACAGGAATGCCATGTTTTTTTGCATACTCAATCAGTGCCCTTCTTGAATCGAAGCTCCATTGACGCCAAGGGCTTATAACCTTTATGTTAGGCTGAAGGGTGTAGTAGGTTAGCTCAAACCTTACTTGATCGTTACCTTTACCAGTGGCACCATGAGCAACCGCATCAGCTCCTTCCTTTAGGGCTATTTCTATCTGTTTTTTAGCTATTAAAGGGCGTGCTATGGAGGTGCCAAGTAGATATGCTCCTTCATAAACAGCATTCGCTCTAAGCATAGGGAATATATATTGAGTAATAAATTCTTCTCTAACATCTTCAAGATAAACCTTTGAAGCTCCAGTTCTTAAAGCTTTTTCTTTTATCTGATCTAATTCCTCCTCTTGTCCAAGATTAGCACAAAAGGCTATCACTTCAGCATTATAAGTTTCTATAAGCCACTTTATAACAACCGACGTATCAAGCCCACCTGAATAGGCAAGAACAATTTTTTTTACCATTCACTCCTCCATTACTTAATTTGTGGTGTGGTATTTAAAATGCAATATTCCTTATCAATCAGTCAATAGGTTAATAAGTGGTAGGTAAAAATATGAGAGCTTATAATACCCTCAATATAGTAAAGTAAATAAGAAGAAAGATTTTTAGCTAATTAAAAATTTTGCTTATAGCATATTTATATCTCTATAAAGCCATTTTGAATATTATATTAAATAATTGAACAGAGACTTAAAAAGAGAATATAATCTTATTGAATGATTTAAAATAAAAAATTTCAGATATTTATTAATAATGTCTAAAAAGGTTTTTCTGTACCAAAATGACCCTTTTGAGATCCTTGCTTATTTTGAAGGCAGTTTTTTAATTAGACTGACTTTCCTTAGTTTTAATAGAAATTTTCTTAATCATCATAAAGAAATGAATTCAAAAAAATTAGATGAACATTTTCTCTTTTTAAAAGAAAAATTAGATTTATTTTTTAAAGGTAGACTTAAGCATTTAGATATACCTTTTAAAGTTATATCAGGGAGTAATTTTGAAAAAAAAGTATGGTTTGCCTTACAAGAAATCCCTTATGGTGAGACTAAAACATATAAATGGCTTGCTCAAAAGATTGGACATCCCAAATCCTACAGGGCAGTTGGAAATGCCCTCTGTAAAAATCCTTTACCTTTAATCTTACCATGTCATAGAGTAATAGGATCTAATGGTTTGCTTCGTGGTTTTTCGGGTGGAGTTGCTATAAAGAAGTTCTTAATTGAACACGAAATAAGTTACTGCGACTACTTCAACCTTTTAGAGTTTCCATAAAGTTTTTAAATTCCACTAAAGAATTAGTAACCCTACATTCTGGAAGTGATTTTATAAACTCTTTACCATAACCTTTAATAATAATTCTTGAATCTAAAATTGCTACCACCCCTTTATCGCTTTTAGATCTAACCAGTCTTCCAAATCCTTGTTTTAGGAGAATTGCAGCGGTTGGTATCTGATAGTGATAAAAGGGATTTTTCCCACTATTTATAAGTAGCTCCATCCTCGCCTGTACCAGAGGTTCATCGGGAACAGCAAAGGGAAGCTTTGTGATAACGACACATTGCAGTTCATCACCAGGGAGATCAATCCCTTGCCAAAAGGTATAAGTACCTAAAAGCACTGAGTTGTCAATCTTTTTAAACTCCTCTATTAATGTGTAACTATCTGCTTCACCTTGTTTCAAAAAAATTAAATTAGTATCCTGGCTTAACCTTTCATAAGTTTTGTTTAGGAGGCGATAATTAGTAAAAAGCACCAGTGTCCTCCCCTTTGTGATCTCAACAATATCTTTAACCTTTTTTATAACCTCTTCATCAAAAAACTCCTCATTAGGCTCTGGCATATCATCAGGAATATATATCAAGACTTGGTCTTTATAATTAAAGGGAGATTTAAGTAAAAGACTGTCTGCTTCTTGTATACCTAAACGCTCTTTTATAAAATCAAAATTCCCGTTTGTAGATAAAGTAGCAGAGCATAATATAGAAGGTCTTAAAATATCAAAAACATTTTTTTTAATTAATAAAGCTATATCAATTGGGGTCGCTACAAGTCTTATTGATTTAGCTTCTTTTTCAGCCCAATAAACATGATTTTCAAGCCTCTTTTGAAGTAATAAACCCAAAGATGAAATAAATCCATCGGTTTTCTGTAACAGTGCAATGATCTCTACTAAGTCTTCGTCTTCCTCATCTTGGCAATCTTCTTTTAATTTTTTTAGATTAAAAGATAGTTCTACTAATACTTCGGAGATATTATCTTTGAAATTGTTATCTGTGTAAATTCTTTTTGTTGATGAATTGCCAAGAAAATTAGAAACTGCAAGAAAAAAAATATCAACAGAGGTATTCAATATATTTACAACTCTTATAATTTTTTCCTTTACCTTATTATTAAGCCATTTAGGTTGGGCAAGAAACCCCCGTTCAGATATGTTTTTAATGGAATCAAGGTGGTATTTAAAGCTACTC
The DNA here is from genome assembly GCA_026415415.1 of Thermodesulfovibrionales bacterium. Taxonomy (GTDB): domain Bacteria; phylum Nitrospirota; class Thermodesulfovibrionia; order Thermodesulfovibrionales; family Dissulfurispiraceae; genus DYHD01. The sequence goes on from JAOAHE010000003.1 coordinate 12,969, forward strand.
TTTGAGAACTCTGTGGATAGATAAATTGCAGCGACATCCTCAAGTTCATGGGCTTCATCTAATACAGAACTATGGAAAAGAGGCAATACATTCCAGTTGGACACAACATTTGCAAAAAAAAGATGATGATTTATCACAATGATATGGGATTGCCTCTCTTTTGATTTTGCTTTTTGATAAAAGCACTTATTGTAAAATTTACATTTTTTTCCAAAGCAAGCATCACTGTCCCTACATACTTTTAGCCATGTATAATTAGAAATCTCCAATTCGTATTTAACGCCAGAAGTAGTCCGTTTAGACCAACTAAGCAGGTTTCTAATTTGCCAGTCAGGTTCATCAAACAAACCAGTAGATAGAGTTTTATCAAGTCTTCTAAGACAGAGATAGTTTTCACTTCCTAAGGAAAGGGTATAATTTAAATCATGAAAGATATTTTCTTTAAGAAATGGTAACTCTTTTTCAATAAGTTGCCTCTGTAATGCTTTTGTATAAGTAGATACAACTGCTTTTCTATATTCTTCATCCCCCTCTTGAACCCATTTAATTAACGGAATGAGATACGCTAAGCTTTTACCTACTCCTGTTCCAGCTTCAACAATTAGATGTTTTTTTTCTATGAGTGCTTTGTTGATGGCTAAAGCCATCTCGATTTGATCGGGTCTGATCTCATAATTAGTAAGAACTTTAAGGATATCTGTAAACTCTTTTTGAAAAGCTAAACTAAGGGAGCTCATATGATCTATGAATATTTTTTTTGATCCTTTTAAACTATTATAATAAATTGCAGATAGTTAATGCTGATAATTTAGAAAAGTACAATTTATGAAAAAAAGGGTTGTTTGTGCAGGCACATTTGATCATCTTCACCCGGGGCATCTTGATTTCTTAAGGCAGGCGAAAGCCCTTGGTGATGAACTAATCGTTATAGTCGCGCGCGATGAAACAGTAAAACGAATAAAAGGTTTTTTACCTACTGATAGCGAAGAAGTAAGGAAAAGAAATGTAGAGCAAACAAATATAGCTGATAAGGTAGTATTAGGCAATTATAATGCTGATATCTTTGAGATCCTTAAAGCTCTCAAACCTGATATTGTAGCTTTAGGTTACGATCAGAGGGTCAAAGAGACTGAGATTTTAAAGAGATTTACACACTTAAAAGTCATAAGGCTAAGTCCTTACCAAGCTGACAAATACAAATCGTCCTTTTATAGAAAATAAGCTAAGATTAGCTCAATCATTTAACATTTGTAAGCTACTGCTTAATGGTAGCCATTAAGACCCCCTTGGACATATAAAGTTTTTTTTGCAAAATAAAATCAATAAATAATATATTAGATTCAGTGCAGGAATTGAAAGATAAAATATCTTCTTTAAGTTAGCTTTTTTACTGATATTTCAATAACTTGCAAAACATTTATGGTATAAAAACGCAACTCCGCCTGAGGTCTCTCCATACCGTTAAAAATTTTTATATAAATAATTTTATAATTTGTATTTAAATCTACTTTAGAGAGATTTTATTTTGTAGCGCTTATAATTATGCAATCTTCAAACATTACTTTCTCAAATCTTTTAAGTCCGGCTTTTTTGCACCACTTTTTAATCTCATCGGGGCTGTAACACCTACCTCTTGCTGTATTTACAAGCATATTTACTGCAAATATGGCGCTTTTGGCAGGATTTGAGAGAGAGTTATCTATATAAAACTCTTGAATAACCACTCTTCCCTTTTGATTAAGTGCTTTCACAGATTTATCAATAATCTTTATATTTTCATCTTCTGAAAAAGCGTGTAGGATCTGACTAATAAAGATTAAGTCGTAACCACTGCCTATATCATCAACAAGAAAATCACCTGCTAATAAATCAATAGAGATAATACCAGAATCATTGATAATTTCCTTTGCAACTTCGATAGTCTCGGGTAGGTCAAAAAGTGTAACTGATATGCCTTTTTTTGCCATTTCAATTGAATAGGTGCCAGGACCACCTCCTAAATCAAGTGCTTTTCTAACACCACTAAGATTAATCTTATTTAATACTGTCTTAGCTTTTAATTTTGATATATCATGCATGCCTCTAATGAAAGAGGCATTGTCCATTGCTATACGGGCTGGTTTCCCTGTTTTAACAATATTCTCAAGCTCTGACCAGTTTCTCCAGATAGTATCCATGTGTTTTACTATATTACCGTGGTAGTATGGACTATCACTGACTAAGAAGCGATTAGTTAAGGAAGTGTTGTGATATCCTTTAGATGTTTTCTTAAGTAACCTTAATCCTGTGAGAGCATCAAGTAGAATTTTTGTAGCTCTTAAATCTGTTTGCAAAGATGATGAGATCTCTTGGGCACTTTTAGGAGATTTAAGATGCTCAAAAATCTCTAAGCTATTGGCAGTTAATAGTATCTTTGAAGACCAATAACCTCCCCATAGCATTCTTAAAGAATTGAGTTCATCTTTCAATTTCATGATAATCCCTCTTATTTAAATTGATTTTTTTACTATAAATTCGTATATAATAACACATCAGGTGCCAAAAGGCTTAATAGGGAATCCTGTGAGGTTTTATAAAAACCAAGTCAGGAGCGGTCCCGCCGCTGTAACCGGGACGAAAGCCCAGCAAGACAGAGAGATAGTTTTAAAGATTAATTAATTGTAGTAAACTGTAAGCTAAAATGATGAGAAGCTGTCTAAGCCACTGAGAGGGATACCTCTTGGGAAGGCGGGTGAGTAGGTTAATGAAAACCGGAAGCCAGAAGACCTGCCTGATAAAGAAGGGATTAGGAAATAGGGGGTAGGGAATAAAAGCTTAAAAACCCCTTAATCTTTAATATGCCTTTTCGTGGAAAAGGGCAGGGGATGAAGTGAAAAAGGGTGCAATCCTCAGGGCTTTAGCTCTGAGGTTTTTTATTTTTGGGAGGATTATATGACACAGCTTCAAAGGGCATCCCAGGGTATAGTAACCCCTGAGATTGAAAAAGTAGCAAAGGATGAAGGTGTAGAAATTGAGACTGTCAGAAGGCGAGTAGCTTCTGGAAAGATAGTTATTCCAGCCAATAGTAAAAGAAAATCAAAAATAGTTGGTATTGGAAAAGGGTTAAGGACAAAGGTAAATGCTTCAATAGGTACATCTACTGATATCATTGATATTGAAATGGAGGTTAAAAAGGCTCAGATTGCAGAAAGATACGGTGCAGATACTTTAATGGATTTAAGCGTAGGTGGCAATATAGAGGCGATTAGAAAGGCTGTGATGAGTTCAGTTAACCTTCCCATAGGAACAGTACCCCTTTATGAAGCCTTTGCTCTGGCGATAGAAAAATACGGTGCTGCTGTCAAGATGCCTGAAGAGCTTCTCTTTGAGATTACAGAAAAGCAGTGTGCAGAAGGGGTATCTTTCATGGCGATTCATTGTGGGATAAACAGGAGGACTGTTGAGATGCTCAGGAAACAGCACTATCGGTATGGTGGGCTTGTCTCAAAAGGTGGCTCCTACATGGTTGCTTGGATGGAGCATAATAATAAAGAAAATCCCCTATATGAACGCTTTGATAGAGTGGTAGAGATACTTAGAAAATATGATGTTGTACTAAGCCTTGGCAATGGCTTCAGGGCTGGTGCCATCCATGATGCAAACGATAGGGTACAAATTCAAGAGCTGATTATTAATTGTGAGTTAGCCGAGATCGGCAGAGAAGCAGGATGTCAGACAATGGTTGAAGGACCTGGTCATATCCCCATAAACGAGATTGAGGCTAATATAATATTGGAAAAAAAGATGAGCGGTGAGTCTCCTTTCTATATGTTGGGCCCCATAACTACTGATATCGCCCCTGGCTATGACCACATCACATCAGCAATTGGTGCGGCTCTTTCATCAGCCTATGGAGCAGACTTTATATGTTATGTAACCCCTGCCGAGCATTTAGGACTTCCTTTCCCTGAAGATGTTAGAGAAGGCATTATAGCTGCAAGGATAGCAGCTCATGTGGGAGACATGATTAAGAGAAAGGATATGAATTCTGACAAACTTATCTCAAAGGCTCGTAGGGATATGAACTGGAAAAGGCAGTTTGAGTTTGCTATAGACCCAGAAAGGGCAGAAGAGATTAAATCAAAAAGAGGCAATGGCGATGACTCAACTTGTACTATGTGTGGTAAGTTCTGTGCAAACGGTATTTTGAAGGGCATGTTTGCAGAAGAGATGGAAGCCCATGACAAAAAATAGATGATCAATCAAAGAAATAAAATTATCTTCATAATAGGTGGTGCAAAGAGTGGCAAAAGCTCAATTGCTTTAAAGCATGCCTCTTCTCATTTAGGCAAAAAGGCTTATATCGCCACAGCTGAACCCCTTGATTCTGAAATGTTTGAAAGAATTCAGATACATAAGAAACAAAGAGATAGTGGTTGGGAAGTCTTTGAAGAGCCACTATTAATTAGCAATACTGTTAATTCAGTTAAAGGGAAGTATGCTTCTATCATTCTTGATTGCCTTACACTTTGGATCTCAAATCTCTTAACAAAACAAGATGACAGAGGTTTTGTAGAACAAGAAATGCAAAACTTTATCAATGCTATTAATAATTTTAAAAATGGTTATGGCTGTCAACTTGTTATTGTATCTAACGAAGTTGGAATGGGGATCGTACCTGATAACTCCTTAGCAAGATTATTTAGAGATATTGCTGGTTCTATAAATCAGCAGGTTGCAGAAGTAGCTGATGAGGTATATCTGGCTGTATCAGGAATACCTCTTAAGATAAAAGGTTAAGTAATGTCAATTTTTTGATAAAGTGTGTTTATATGTTATTTTTACAAGTGTTAGATCAAAGACAGAAGTTACTATCTTTTACAATTGCTTATCCTTTTTAGTAAAAATCAAAGGTGTCTTTCCTCTAAGACAAAAAAAACTTAGGGGGGATTCTAAAGGAGTATGGTAGAAAAGTTAAAGTTTATACATAGTTGGTAAATAATTTTATGGGGATAAAAGATGAGTTTATTGAAAGAAACTTTAAAAAAAATCAAACCTGTTGATAAAAATCTTTATGAAGTTGCTCAGAGACATCTTGATAATCTTACTAAGCCACCAGGAAGTCTTGGTAGGCTTGAGGAATTCGCCCGAAGACTATATGCAATCTCAGAAGGTAGGATGCCCTTAATTAATAAGAAAGCAATCTTTACCTTTGCTGGTGACCATGGTGTTACAGAAGAAGGCGTTTCAGCCTATCCAAAAGAGGTAACTAAACAAATGGTCTTTAATTTTTTAAGAGGAGGAGCTGGAATTAATGTCCTTGCAAGGCATTCTGGTGCTGATGTAGTTGTTATTGATATAGGGGTTGATTATGAATTTAATAATCCTGAAGGACTCATTATGAAAAAAGTTGTCAAAGGCACTAAAAACTTAGCAAACACCTCTGCCATGACAACCCAAGAAGCAGAGAAATGTATTGAGGTTGGAATTGAACTTGCAAATGAATATGCAGAGAAAGGTTATAATCTTTTTGGGACAGGGGATATGGGTATCGGCAATACAACCCCTTCAAGCGCCATAGCTGCGGTTTTAACGGGGAGATCTGTAGCTGAGGTTACTGGTAAAGGTACAGGAATTACTGATGAGTCGCTGCTTAGGAAGATTAAAACTATTGAAAAGGCTATAAAGATTAATAATCCTGACCCAAAAGATCCAATAAATGTGCTTGCAAAGGTAGGAGGTTCAGAAATAGGAGGCATAGCTGGGATTATTCTGGGTGGCGCGGCGAATAGGATTCCTGTTGTGATAGATGGCTTTATATCAACAGCAGGTGCCTTGATTGCATACTGTTTAGAACCTAAGGTTGCTGATTATATGTTTGCTGCTCATAATTCTGTAGAGAAAGGCCATATGGCTATGCTTGCAATGATTGGGTTGAAACCAATACTTAATCTTGATTTAAGATTAGGAGAAGGTACAGGAGCTGCTCTTGCGATGATGCTGATAGAGGCGGGTCTTAAGATTTATAAAGAGATGGCAACCTTTGCAGACGCTGGTGTCTCAAATGAGGTTCAAAATTAGAGATTATTGTTTGCTAATTTTATGAGAAGTTTTATGATCGCACTACAGTTCTTGACGATTATACCAATAGATGTAAAAACTACATATACTGAAAGGGATATTGCAAAAAGCTCATCAGCATTTATATTTGTAGGTCTTCTGCAGGGGCTAATGCTTATATTAATTAGCCTTGCTTTAAGTCTTATATTCAATGAAGAACTTGTCATAGCCTTAATGCTTCTTTTTCTTGTACTTTTAAATGGTGGGTTTCATCTTGACGGCCTCTCAGACACCTTTGATGCACTCTCTGTGAAGTCATCTGGGGATATAGAAAAGGACATGCATAAAAGATTGGCGATAATGAAAGACTCAACAGCAGGACCCATCGGGATTACTTCTATCATTTTCATACTTGCATTAAAGTATCTTTGTTTAAAAGCCATAACCAATATGTCTTATTTTATTCTTTACTCAACATTTCTTTTTATGCCTGTTGTATCTAAATGGACAATGGTGACAGCTATGTTTTATGGTAAATCTGCTAAGAAAGAAGGTCTTGGCAGAATATTTATAGAAGGGGTCAAGGAAAAAGAGTTTATCTTTTCTACGATAATTTTCATTATTCTATTATTAACTGTTCACGTAGGATTTATAACTTTTGCTCCCAAGTGGCAGTATATTTTTAATATGCTACTTTTAGTTACATTATATCTCTTTAGTCGTTTGTGGATAATGCTTTGTGATAAAAAATTTGGAGGACTCACAGGTGATACCTTGGGTGCCCTTAGTGAGATTACTGAGACAATATTTTTATTGCTGGTGATAGTGTGGTCACGACTTTATATCTTATAAGGCATGGAGCAACTGCAGGGGATGATGTTAAAAGATACAAAGGTAGTATTGATGTCCCTTTGTCTGAAAGAGGTGTTGAACAGATAAATAGATCTTTGAACTTTATACAAGAACACTCTAAAAAAACTGTTCTTCATAGACAGCAGAACTATCTTGTAGATATACATGGTGGACAAACTAATGGAGACGGAACCCTTAAAGCTGTATATTGCTCACCCTTAAGTAGAGCAGTAAAAAGCGCTGAGATAATAGCAAACCATTATGGCATAAGACCCATTGAAGTAGCTGATCTTACAGAAAGAAACTTTGGTAGCTGGGAAGGCATGACCTATCTTGAGATTAAGGAAAAATTCCCAGAAGAGTTTAGTAAATGGGCATCAAATCCTCTTAAATATTGTCCTCCAGGTGGAGAGAGTACAATAGAGGTACGAGATAGGGTTATAAAAGCAATAGAAAATATTGTAAACATTCATAAAGTCAAAGGTGATAACATAGCAGTTGTTGCCCATGGAGGTGTCAATAGAATTATCTTGTGCTATTTCATGGGAGTTCCACTTGAAAATATATTTAGGATTGAACAGGATCACGCTTCAGTAAATATAATTGAGTTTTGGGATAGATACCCTGTAATCAAATTGGTTAATGGGGTGTATTATTAAAGATATCATACAAAAAAATTATGCAGAATCAATATCTCAAGGGATTAAATATTTTAGCGAAAGTGTTATCTTCATAAAGATAATTTGGATGAGGAGGAGCTTAAAGCGACAGCTAATTTACTTACATCTATCAATATCTTTTTAGTTTATAAAGAGAGGTACATTATGAGCAGGACATTGATGATACAGGGAACAGGTTCAGGAGTTGGTAAGAGCCTATTTGTTGCGGCGTTATGCAGATACTTTAATAATAAAGGGATTAATGTCTCACCCTTTAAGGCTCAGAACATGGCTCTGAACTCTTACATAACCATAGACGGTGGTGAGATAGGCAGAGCACAGGCTCTTCAGGCAGAAGCTGCAAGGGTTCCTCCAATAATTGATATGAACCCTATTTTGTTGAAAGCATCAGGTGAGATGGGTGCACAGGTGATCATCCACGGTAAGCCAATCGGACATATGAAGCCCCGTCAATACTATGCTAATAAAAAAATGGCTTGGGAAGCTGTCAAGTCTTCCTTTAAAAGACTTTCAAGGAAGTATGATTTAATCATCATTGAAGGTGCTGGTAGCCCTGCTGAGATAAACCTCATGGATGCGGATATAGTTAATATGGCAGTAGCTCGTTACTGTAAAGCACCAGTAATCCTTTTAGGAGACATAGACAAAGGAGGGGTCTTTGCTTCCTTTTATGGAACTATAAAACTACTTGGCAGGCTTAGTAATTATATAAAAGCATTTGTTATTAATAAATTTAGAGGCGATCCAGAAATCTTAAATCCTGGACTAAAACTTATAGAAGAAAAGACAAAAAAACCTGTTATAGGGGTAGTACCATATTTACATCACATTGGACTGCCAGAGGAAGATAGCCTTTCACTGTCAAGAAACTATTTTTCGATTAAGCCAGTAAACACTGGTAAGAGCTATGAAAAGATAAAGATAGTAGTTGTAAGGCTAAAATACATGTCAAATTTTACCGATTTTGATCCTCTTTTTTATGAACCTGATGTTGATATAAATTATTCTCAAAATCCAACAGACATTGAAAATGCTGATATGGTCATCATCCCTGGTACAAAAAGCACAATAAGGGATTTGCTTTTTTTGAGAGAATTAAAACTTGACGAAAGTATTAAAAGGGCCTTTAACAATGGTGTGTATATTATGGGCATGTGTGGTGGTTACCAAATATTAGGAAGAAAAATATTTGACCCTTTCTCAGTTGAAAGTAAAACTAAAGAAGTAGAAGGATTAGGTATCCTGGATATTGAAACTACTTTTCAGAAAACAAAGGTTACATCTCAGGTAAAAGCTGAGTTTAACGGGAGGAAGGGTGGTGAGATATTTCCTTTTCTACCACTTTTGGGGCAGGATAGCCAATCTCAAGAGTTAAGAGGGTATGAAATACATATGGGTGAAAGTACGGGGGACGTTGGACTTTTTAAGGTTAAAAGGATTTCAGAATGTCAGTTATCAGGTTCTAAAAAATTTTACCTTGATGGATCACAAAACTCAAACTGCTGGGGTACGTATATTCACGGAATATTTGATAATGACTATTTTAGAAGGGGTGTTCTTAATTATATAAGAGAAATTAAAGGTCTATCACCTCTTCCTATTAATTTTAGTTATAGTCAATTAAAAGATGATGCAATAGAGAATCTATCTGAAAATATTTCTGAAAACATTGATATGGATTTCATTGAGAGGCTTTTAAACTTATGAGTAACTTGATCCCCTTTTCTCCCCTTACTTTGCCACCAGCTATTTTAATGATAGCTTTTATACTGGACTCGGTCATCGGTGATCCAAGATGGTTGCCACATCCTGTTAGAGCTTTTGGGAAAACTATAATCTTTTTTGAAAGAGGATTAAGAAGATTTTGTAAGACGCCTTTTGCTGAGAAATCGGCAGGTATCTTTTTAGTGCTCTCAATAGTAGTTCCTACTTTTTTCTTTACATATTTCTTTTTAGATTTTGCACGATCTATCACCTCTGGTTTACTTATTTCTTTAACATCAATCTTAATAATTTATTTAACCTCTTCAACTATTGCGATTAAAGAACTAATAAGTTCAGCTAAATCAGTAATTGACGCTGTTGAAAGAGGCAATACTCAACTTGCAAGATATAAACTCAGTATGATAGTTGGTAGGGATACGGAAAACCTCTCCGTAGAAGATATATTAAAAGCTACTATAGAGACCCTTTCTGAAAATCTATCCGATGGGGTGATAGCACCACTTTTCTACTTAGCTATTGGCGGACTACCCTTTGCCCTTTCTTACAAAGCAATTAATACTCTTGATTCTATGGTAGGTTATAGAAACCAAAGGTATATACACTTTGGGTGGGCATCAGCTCGCCTTGATGATATTGTAAACTATCTACCAGCAAGGATTAGTGGCTTTTTAATCATAATATCTACAGCTATTGTGTTTCGTTCTCTATCCATAGCACGTATAGCTTACCAGATTATGAGAAGAGATGGGAGCAATCATCTAAGCCCTAACAGTGGAATACCGGAGGCTGCTATAGCTGGCGGAGTAGGTGTTAGAATTGGCGGTCCTTCGTCTTATGGTGGGATTATCGTTAAAAAACCTTATATTGGTGAGGCAAGACATAATAACTATTTATCAGCATCTAAGATAGCTTTAAATATAGTTTGGCTTTCTTCAATGATAGGGGTTGCGTTGGCAACAATATTTTTATACTTTTCATATTACAGTACTAAATAAACTATGTCTGGACATGGTGGTAATATATATAGATTTGCAAAGGACAATAATTTATCAGAAAAACAAGTTATTGATTTCAGTGCTTCAATAAATCCCTTAGGTATTCCTAAGTCAGTAATCTTGCAATTAAAAAAGATTGATAAGTCTTTTTATCACTACCCTGACCCAGATACATTGACTCTTAAAGAGACTATCTCAAGATTTTATGAAATACCTTTAGAAGCAATAATATGTGGAAATGGTAGCACTGAGCTAATCTATCTATGCGTAAGGGCACTTAAACCAAAGAAGGTTCTTATACCTGCTCCCACATTCTCTGAGTATGAAAGGGCATGCCTTCTTTTAGATGCCGATATTAAATATTTCTGGTTAAAGAAGGAAAATAATTTCAATCTTGACCCTGATGAGTATACCTCCCATATGACAGGATGCCAGATGGCTTTTATCTGTAACCCCAATAACCCAACAGGATGCCTGATTGACAGGAACGGACTCATTAAAATAGCAAATAGTGCAAAAGACCTTAGATGTTATCTCATCCTTGATGAAGCCTTTATAGATTTTGTTTCAGACTACTCTATTATCCATGAGGTTATGAATAACCCTTATTTAATCGTTCTTAGGTCTATGACTAAGTTCTACGCCCTTTCAGCCTTTAGGCTTGGGTTTGGTGTTTTTCATCCATCTATTTTAAGTCATATCCTACGATACAAAGAACCTTGGACTGTCAATACCTTAGCCCAGATTGCAGGAATTACTGCCCTTGAAGATCAAGAATACAAAGAAAAGACATACAAAGTAATCGCAGAGGGAAAGGCTTTCCTTGAAGAGGGCTTTAAAAGGCTCTCAATCAGATATATTCCTTCTTCTGTGAATTACTATCTTTTGGAAATTGAAAATGCTCATAGTATTATCTCGTCTCTTAAAAAGGCAAATATCATGGTCAGAGACTGCTCAAACTTTAAAGGGCTAAATGGCTCATATATAAGGGTTGCTGTGAAATCAGAAGAAGAAAACAAGCTACTTCTTAAGGAGTTAGCATTTCTATGCGCGGGGTAATCATAGCAGGCACCCATAGCGGCTGTGGTAAAACGACGGTTACCTTAGGGATTATGGCAGCTCTAAAAGCCATGGGTCTTAAGGTTCAACCATTTAAGTGTGGACCAGATTTTATAGATGCTGGCATCCACAGACTGATTACTGAGCAGCCTTCAAGAAACCTTGATATATGGATGTGTGGTGAAGACTATGTGAAAAAATGCTTCTATAAGCATAGTATAAAAGCAGATATTTCCGTGATTGAAGGGGTAATGGGCATTTATGATGGCAGATACAGTACAGCATCCTTAGCAAAGATTCTTAACTTACCTGTAATACTCGTTGTTGATGCATACGGGATGGCTGAAAGTGCAGGTGCACTTATAAAGGGCTATAGAGACTGGGCAGATGAGAAAGGGGTCAATCTCCGATGGATTATATTTAATCGTGTTGGCTCTGAGAGGCATTATATGAGATTGAAAAATAGCATAAGAGATGTACAGATAATTGGCTACCTTCCAAGAAGCCTTAATTTCAAGATACCTCAGAGACATTTAGGTCTTATGGTAGCTGAAGAGACCCCAATCCAAAGAGATGATATAAATAGGCTTTCAGAGGCTATCTTAAAAAACATTGAATTAAAAACCCTTATCTCAGAGAGTCTAATAAAGGCAAATATTTATGATAATCCACCTACTCAAGCAGCCCTTGAAGAGGCAAACTGTCAACCCCAGTTTAAGAGGGTGGCCGTTGCCTATGATAAATCCTTTTGTTTCTACTACGAAGACAATCTTGATACGCTCAGAAATGCCTATGCAGAGATAGTAAAATTCAGCCCCCTAACAGACTCAAGGCTACCCCTTAGCATTGATGCTGTCTATCTTGGTGGTGGTTACCCAGAACTATATGCAAAAGAACTATCTGAAAATAAGAGTATGCTTAAAGATATAAAGGAGTGGTCTTTATCTGGTATGCCCCTATATGCAGAGTGCGGGGGGTTAATGTATCTGTCAAAGGGTATCTATGATCAAGATGGCATTTTTTTTGAGATGGCTGGGGTTTTTCCCTTTGAGACATCAATAAGTTTAAATAAGAGAGCATTTCTTGGCTATAGAGAGGCTACTCTCAAAGAAGACTCTTTGCTTGGCTACAGAGGTGAGACCTTAAGAGGTCATGAGTTTCACTACTCAGAGATAAATAATTTGATTAATTTTTCAGACTTAAAAAGGCTTTATTTAGTTAAAGATGGTGAAGGCTTAGCCTTAGATGATGAGGGTTATTCATACAAAAATACCCTTGCAAGCTATATACACCTACACTTTGGGAGTAGTCCTAATTTAGCATACAACCTTATAAATTTCACAAGGAGTGATTAATCAATGTATAACAATAAAGACAGAATTTTACTAATTGGTCACGGAAGCCCAAAAAAAGAGGCTAATAATATAGAAGCGATAGGAAACCTACTTCATAAAACTATCCATCCTGGATGTAGAGGTGATTGTGTTAAGGTAGCCTATCTTCAGTTTGTTGAACCTGACCTTATGACAGCTCTTAGGGACTGTATCAATGGTGGCGTTGAAAGGGTAATAATACATCCCTTTTTCTTAAGCTCAGGTATGCATGTTACAAAAGACATTCCAGAATTAATTAATGAGGCAAGAAACTTATACCCCGATGTGAAATTTTACTACTCAGAACCTCTCGGTATCCATGAGAAACTTGTAGAGATAATCCTTGACAGGGTCAACTCAATTGATGGTCTTAAGGGTGCAGAGATAGAAAAAAGGAGTTTCAACATAATCTCTAAGGAAGATGACTTTACAGGTATTCCTGATGAGCAACTGCCAATCATCAAAAGGGTTATCCATGCAACCGCTGATTTTGAGTTTAAGAGGACCTTAATCTTTCATCCTGAGGCAATTAAAACAGGGATTCAGGCAATCAGGGCAGGCAAAGACATACTTACCGATGTGGAGATGGTAAGGACAGGTATAAACAAAAGGCTTTTAAGTCAATGGGGTGGAAAGGTCATCTGTAATATCCAAAATTTAGAAGATGATGAGCATACCAACAAAACCCGTGCAGAAAGGGGCATAGAAGAGGCATTAAGGGGTGAAAATAATATTGGAATTATTGCCATCGGTAATGCACCTACAGCGCTTCTTAAGGCAGTGGAGATCTTAAACCAGAATGCCTCAGCCTTTAGCCTTAAGCCTATTCTTCTTATTGGTGTCCCCGTAGGCTTTGTAAATGCTGTTGAGTCAAAGACTTTGCTTTCTACCCAAAGATTCCCTTTTATAACAAATCTTAGCCGCAAAGGGGGCACACCTGTAGCGGTAGCTATAGTAAATGCCCTATTAAAAATGGCAAAGGAGGAGAAATGAATTCAAGATTCAAGATTCAAAATTCAAAATTAATTATTCTAATTTTAGTAATGATCTACTTTTCCCTATTTACCCTATCTGATGCCTATGCAATGCACCTTGCAGAAGGGATACTGCCTTTTACATGGTCATTAATATGGTGGGCTTTAGCAATCCCTTTTATTGGATATGGGATATGGAGACTTAAGGTCCTCTCAAAGGACGATCTATCCTTTAAACCCCTTGTAGGACTCCTTGCTGCAGTAGTCTTTATAATCTCTTGCATGCCCGTGCCAGTCCCCACAGCAGGAACTTGCTCACACCCAGCTGGCACTGGAATTACAGCTATAATACTCGGTCCCGCAATAAGTGCCCTTGTTGCCTCGGTAGCTCTTTTTATCCAGGCTCTCTTTCTTGCCCACGGTGGATTATCTACACTCGGTGCAAACATAGTATCTATGGGAGTAATGGGCTCACTGGCAGGTTTTATAATCTTTAAGATACTAAGATCATTAAGGCTGAACCTTATGATCTCAGGCTTTTTTGCAGGACTCCTTGCTGATTGGGCAACCTATCTTATGACATCTGTAGAGCTTGCCCTTGGGATAAGAGGTGATGCCCCATTTCTACCACTTCTTACACAGATAATAGTAGCCTTTGCACCAACCCAGATACCACTGGGTATCTTAGAAGGGTTTATGACATCAGGGGTGGTTATGCTCCTTTATAAAAAGAGACCTGATTTACTTATGAAAATGATGGTGATAAAGCCCTCGGAGGTTAAAGGATGAAAGCAACTGGAAAATACAAAATCTTTTATTTATTTCTTATTGTTTTTGCATTCTCTATTTATTTTTCCCTACCTACTGACCTTACTGCCTCTGAAAAGTGGGCAGGGGTGGATGAGTCAGTCATTGAAAAATTCGCCAAAGAGTTTGGCATAGAGCCTAAGGAACCATTGATTAATACTGATCAGGGAGACTTACTCCTCTTTGTTTTTTTACTAGCAGGGGTGGTTGGTGGTTTCATCGCTGGCTACTACTGGAGAGAGCTTATTGATTACAAAGACAGAAAGGCTGAAAAGGTATTAGTAGGGAGTAAAAAAACCTAAGTATGGAATTTTTTACCGAACAATTCAGAAAGAGGCATTTTCTCATAGAGGTTGACCCAAGGGTAAAGATAGTAGCCTCTGTATTTACCTTACTTTTGGTAATCAGCTATGAAGGCTTTCTCTTTCCTCTCATCATTATCGCTGGCTGCACCCTTTTATGCCTTAAGATGAAAGTGCCTTTCAAGGTCTTTATCATTAGGTATTCAGAGCCTGCCTTTATTGCCATAGTTTTAATATTGCTTAAACTATTTTTATCAGGCAGTGAAGTCCTTTTTACACTGGATATGAATATATTTACTTTAACAGGCTATCAGGATGGCCTCCTAAATGGCTTAATGCTTGCTTCAAGGATTATGGCTGCTGTCTCTGTAATCATAGTGCTTGGTTTTTCAACCCCCTTTACGGCAATAATGGCAGGGCTTTCTTGGTTCAAGGTGCCTAAGACACTGATTGAGATAACTATGTTTGCTTATAGATACATATTTGTCCTTTTAGAAGACGCAATGGTTATATATAATGCTCAGAAAAATCGCCTCGGCTATTCAAGTATTACAAGGGGAATAAACTCTTTCTCAACACTCACTGGTTCTCTAATCCTAAAGGCATTTGAACATAGCCAGAAGACTACCATAGCTATGGTACAGCGAGGTTATGACGGTAACATTCCTTTTATTAAACACAAGCCCTTTAAACACTTAGAAATAGCAATCTCTGTCCTATTTATGATAACCCTTGGAGCCCTATGGAGGATATAACCCGTCTATCGGTAAATCTCACATCATTTAAATATCCTGATGGCACCGTAGCACTATCTAATATATCTCTAAGGGTTAACAAGGGAGACTTTATCGGTATTCTTGGTTCAAATGGCTCTGGCAAGACAACTCTCCTTAAGGTCATGGATGGACTGCTTAAGGACATTCAAGGTGAAGTCCACCTTGATGGTATTAACATTAAGAGGCTCTCACCTAAGGAAATCTATAAAAAAATGGGTCTAATTTTTCAAAACCCCGATGAACAACTATTTGCCCCTACAGTCTTTGAAGATGTAGCCTTTGGTCCTATGAATATGGGCTTGGATGAAAAAGAGGTTAGCCTTAGGGTTAATGAGGCATTAAGGGCAGTGGAGATGGATAGTTTTGCAGGAAAAGCTATCAATAGCTTAAGCTATGGACAGAAAAAAAGGGTCTGCATCGCTGGCCTACTGTCAATGGGACATGAGATACTGCTTCTTGATGAACCTACCGCAGGTTTAGACCCAATGGCTGAGTACAAGATGATGAATCTTTTGATGAATCTTAATAGAGAAAAGGGAGTAACAATCGTAATGGCAACCCATAGCGTTGAACTTGTTCCCCTTTTTCTTAATAAACTCTATATCTTGAGCAAAGGCACTATTGTAAGAGGTGGCACACCTGAAGAGGTCTTTACAGCCCCTGAGGAGATGTCAAATGTTAAGCTAAGGCTGCCTGCGATAGCAGAGCTTATTTACAAGCTTAAACATGAAGATAAACTACCTTTTGATAAGATACCTTTAACTATTGGTGAGGCAAGAAGGGAGATTATAAAGATATATCAGACAGTCAAATGATAGGCTTAGTTTATAGACTACCTTGATGAGACTATCTATTTTAGCTGTTACTCTTTAATGATGAGATCTTTGAGCATGTAGAGATAAATAGCTAATTTCAAAAAGAGTTAGCTAAATAAGGGTTTAATATTTAATGGTCAGAGGGAAGAAGTAATAGCTGAGCCTTAAGTCCTTTTCATCTCATAGATTATGGTTAGCGGTATTATTACATTATAATCAACTATCTTTTTTTAAAATAGCTAACCTAAGTTTATTTTATGAGTAAATAAAAATAGTGGTCTGAATAAAGAGGTAGATGATTTACAAGTTTAAAATAAAATTTAGATACTTACAGTGGGTAACTTTCAATCCTTTGACAAATTAAAAATTTTTAGATAGAGTTATTTTTTATAAAGTAATCATGAGGCTTTTATGTACTTGATCTATTCAATATTAGCAATTGTATCAGAAGTAATTGCAACCTCTATACTTAAAATATTCGAAGGGTTCAGTCATTTAGGTTTATCCTTAATATTAATAGGGTATGCTTTGGCTTTTTATTTCTCCTCCCTCCCCCCTCAACTTAATCACAGTAGGTATAGCATATGCTATTTTGGTCTATGGTCGGTATAACTTATTATTGTTGGTTGGGTTTTTTATAGGCAAACGTTGTATTTAGCTGCAATAAGAGGTATTTGTCTAATTGTATGAGGAGTGGTTATTCTTAATCTGTCCTCAAAAGCCGCTTTATAATGATTATGTTTGTAAAACCTATTTTTTGATATAGATTTATCTGTGAAAAAAAACATAAGGGGTGGAAGAAAAAATGTTAAGAATGAAATTTATAGCTTTACTTATATTAGTTTTTTGCTTTCAAATAGCAGGCTTAGATATTTCGTGGGGATATGATCTAAATAAGATACAAGCTGCACTTAACAGTAAAGATTGGCAAGTTCGCCTTTCAACAGTTGAAAAACTTAGAGAATTTAACGACAAAAGATCTTTACAGTTTCTACTTGAAGTGGCAGGAGCAAGAGGTGAATATTGGCCCGTAAAGATTAAAGCTATTCAACTGTTGGGTGAAAGGGCTGACAACGAGGCGATACCTGTTTTGCTTGAGATTTACAATGATATTTTTCTACATAGTGAGTGTCCTTCTATTAAATCTTATACAGCTACCGCACTTGGGAACTTTAAAAATAATGAACAAGTTTTCAAGGCTTTATTGGCAGGGATAGATGACCCTGAGCTTTTGATTAGAGAATCTTCCATAGAGGCACTTGGTAGGATTGGTAACCCTAAAGCTACTGAACACCTTATTAAACTTCTTGATGATAAAAGCTTTGCCATTAAACATTCAGTTATTAAGGCACTTGCTAATATAGGAGATAAAAAGGCTTTACCCTATTTAAATAAGATACTTGAAAGCGACCCTGATCCAGTTATAAGAGATATTGTTTTTTCTGCTATAGAGAAGATTAATTGATTGTTCACTTCTGTCATTAAAGTTCTTATTATATAAAATACAGGCTTTAGAGCACAGCAGAGATATTGAAAGTAAAGAGAGAAGATAAGTTTTTTTGAGGAGTTTTCTATCACTGGAGTTTTAGGTATTAGTCATCCTTTTGAGAGGCTTTTTTAAAGTGCATAGGTTAAGTAAATACTTTTGATGATCGTTATTGCTTAAGTAAAAAATTATTTTTCAACTTAGTAGATTTTTTGATTTATCTATATTCTTTTATTTTTATCTCTTTTAAGTATGCTGAAATATCCAAGAGGGAAAAAATAAAGGGTTGCCCTTTTTTATATAATATAACGAAAGGACACCCTTAATTTTTGTTTAAAACTTTTTATCTCTTGCTAATCTTGTTTAGACCCTTTACACCAATATGGCACCTTGTACACTGTCTATCCATAGCAAACCCTTTTTTACCATCATGGCATACACCACAGTATTTACCTTTACTAAAGGATTTATGATTAAAATCATCTTTCTTTTCAACATTTAAAGCTTCCATCTGGAAGATCTTATCATGACAGATGTTACAGCTTATTCCATAGTCTTCTGAGTGAGCCTTATGGTTGAAACTTACAGCTTTAACAGGCTTTGTATATATAATTAAGTCTTCATTTCCTCCTTGTTCAGCAAGTGATGATTTAGTTGTAAGGAGAAAATATAATCCAGTTAAAAGCATCAAAGTTAATAACAAAATTTTTAATTTTTTCATTTACCCTCCAGTTACTGATAATGGTTATTGAACTATCCCCTTGTATAAAAAACATTTGGAGCTGCACCACTTTCTGGACGTATTACCCAAACTGTCTTTTCAACTTGATGAATCATTTGGTAAAGTTCGCTACCAGGGTTGGAAAGATCACCAAATATTCTCACCTTTGCAGGACAAGCTTCGGAGCAGGCAGTAGTTGTCAACCCTTTTGAGAGCCTATTAGTATAGCAAAAGTCACATTTGTCAACAGATCGTATCTCTTCATTATAATACCGTGCGTTATATGGACATGCAGTCATACAGGTTTTACAGCCTATGCATTTTTTGTAGTTCATCATTACGATGCCATTTTTGCTATCTTTGTATGTTGCTTTAGTAGGACACCCTGTTACGCAAGGAGGTCTATTACACTGATTGCATAAAACGGGTATGAACTCAACTTGCTGATCTACTGCCATAGACACTTTTCTATGAAGAATATTAGTTCTATATCCATAGGTAGGAACATTATTGGTCTTGATACATGCCTCAAGACATAGCTCACAGTCAATACATCTATTCTGATAAATTAACATGCTGTAATGAGGCTTATAGGGATATTGCTCTTTTGAGAAGGCAAAACTCTTATTTGCAATAGATAAGAGGGAAAGAATCTTGCCTCCTGCAAGTAGTCCTGTTACAGCAAATCCCATCTTTAAGAATTTTCTTCTTTCTATTTTCGGGAGTAAATCAGGTGATTCTATTTGAGAATCTTTTAAATCCAGTTTCTTTGGAATCATTGTATCTCCTTTTTTTGATGTAATAATCTTTATTACTTTGATGTCTCAGTCTTTATTGGTTCAAGTACCTTAAGGGCAGAAGTGGCAGTCTCGTACTCATGTTCTTCAACTTTGTGAGCATTGAAGATTTTCTCTCCTAATAAAAATACAGTCCCGACGATGCCAATACCTCCTAATACAACGAGTATCTCATGAATAGACGGAGAGTAAGAAAGAAGGGTTTCGTATTCGTTTACCCCTAACTCATAATAAACAGGTACAATCTGACCTACAACGACAAGATCATATCTCATAAAGAATATTCCAAATATCATTAAAGCTGATCCTGCGAAAATCATTTTTAAGTTCTTACCTTTTGATAGTATATACATAACTAAAGGTGCAATCATTCCCATACCTATCTCAAGAAACCAAAAGTTAAGCGCATATTTACCAGCTAAGAGAGTCATGAATGCTTCTGTCTTTCCTTCAGTTCCCACAAAACCAGTAATCATCTTCCAGGCAGTAAAGAACATTATAATACATATGGCTAATATTCCAACTTTTGTTGTAACCTCTAAAGCTCTTGATACAGCACTGTCTATTCTTTCACTGTTCACTCTGTGGGCTAAATATGTGAAGAATAATATAGTAGCACATCCTGACATAATGGCAGAGGCGATAAAATATATAGGCATGTATGGACCATACCAGAACTCCCTGCCATGAAGCATACCAAATACAGCACCAAGATTGCTATGAGCTGCTATACCTGAGATTACTCCCATAAAGCCTGCATAAGTAGCAACTTTGTGTTTATCAAGTTGAAGGAATATAAACTCTAATATCATAAAGAACAGGTATGCTCCATAAAGAGTCCCCATCCACCAAATATTAGAAGTGAGATTTGGTGAGATTACATTGTATATAGCCATCCTAAATGGATTTTCTATCTCAAAGAAAATTACCGTAAAACCAGCTACAATAGTGACGATAGAGAGGAAAACAGATCTTTTTGCTATTGGCATAAAATCTTTAACGCCAAAGACATGTCCTATTGATGATACAAGACATAGCCCTGTTGAGGTGACAACAAAAAATACATAAGTAGATATTAATATCCCCCATGGTACCTCACGGGTTACATTATATGCATGATGATACCCAATATACATTGCATGAAGTCCTGCACCTACTCCAGCTATAGCCATTAAGATAAATAATCCTAGGGCTAAATAAAAAGACTTGCTCAGTCCTGTAAGTCTACCAATTAAAATATCCCATTTTGTTGGTATGACAACCTCTGCAACTTGTTGTGTTTTTGTCTCGGCCATCTTTCTAACCTCCTTTGAAATTAAGCCCTATTTACCTTTGTCTGTAGTTCATTTAGATTCTCTTTCTTTGCTTTTATAACCTCTATCACATATCCGCATAACCAGCCTGTCAAAGATAAACCAACTACAAAAATAGCACCTGTTATTAAAACCCCTAAAACCATTGTAATCCCAACTATTACTCTTGGCAGTATTGCCATACCAAGAGGAACTCCAAAAATATGGCTTGCTATTTTTAATCCTAATACACCACCTATAAAAGAGCTGGGCAATAATCCTATAAAAGCAAATAAAATAATCCCTACAATTGCACCAGTGTATAAGCCTTTTTTAGATAAATCCATTGTTTTCATAATTCCTCCTTTTAATTTAAGCTATCTTGGGTACTGTTTTTCTTCTGAAGTTTACTCTTAAGTTAGAAAATAACCAACCCACCAAAGACGCCCCACCTACAAAGATTAGTCCTGTTACTACTATCCCTACAACCATTGAAAAGCCAACAATGGCTCTTGAAAATATCTCTGTGCCAATTGACAAACCAAAAAGAAACCTTGCAATCTTGAGCCCAACAACACCTCCTATAAAAGAGCTGGGGAACAACCCAACAACTGCAAAAAGGATCAGACCTGATATGGCACCTACTATCATTCCCTTTTTTGTTATTTCTTTGTTACTCATATCGCCTCCTCTTTTTTATTATAAAGAAGCAAAGTTAGTGCCATTTCAAAACTATTTGAGAAATAAAGATTTTGAGCTAAGTTTTTTTGCAACTTTGCAAAGACTGATGTTTTAAATTTCTTAAATGCAAAAACAAGTTAGTAATTAAATGCTATAATTACATCCATGGTCGTAGTGTTTGGAAAAGGTTTAGTAAAAGATTATAGTAATTTTAGAGCAGTTGATAATATTAACTTTGAGATAAATAAAGGTGAATGTTATGGTTTTTTAGGACCCAATGGGGCAGGCAAAACTACTGTTATGAGGATGATATATTGCTTTACTTTACCTACCAAGGGGGAATTAAAAGTTTTTGGTATGGATGTGTACAAAGATGCAAGATTGATAAAAGCTAAGGTAGGGGTAATGCCTCAAGATGATAACCTTGATATTGATTTGACAGTTATAGAAAACTTAATAGTTTATGGGAGATACTTTGATATACCTAAGAAAGTATCAAAAACTAAAGCAATCAAACTTCTTGAGTTTGTGGGATTAGTTGATAAAGCAGACATCTCTATACAAAAACTTTCAGGCGGTATGAGAAGAAGACTACTGCTTGCAAGGGCTTTAATAAATGATCCAGAGTTGTTAATATTAGATGAGCCTACTGTGGGTTTGGACCCCCACAGTAGGCATATCCTTTGGGATAGCCTTAAAGTATTAAAATCAAAGGGTGTCACTATTATAGTTACTACCCATTATATGGAAGAAGCAGAAGAGATCTGCGATTATGTTGCTTTTATGGAGTCTGGAAGGATAATAATTGTTGATAAACCGTTAAACTTAACAAAAAGATTTGGCGGTAACCTTGAAAAGGTATTCATGAAATTAACGGAGAAACATTGAGCCTGAAAAAAGCTATCAGAGTGTGGCAAAGACATTTTACATTATATCGTAAGATATTTAAGTCAAGTCTTGTCCTGAATTTTGTTGACCCTATTCTTTACCTTGCTGCTTTAGGGTTGGGGCTGGGTTTTTTTATAAAAGATATAAATGGTATTCCTTACTTAAGATTTATCGCCCCAGGTATTATAGCCTCATCTGCTATGTTTGCCACAGTTTATGAATGCACTTATGGAACCTATGTAAGAATGCATTACCAAAAGACTTTTGATGCCATTCTGTCGGCGCCTATAAATATTTATGAATTAATAACTGGGGAGATACTTTGGGGTGCCACAAAAAGTGCCTTCTATGGTTTAAGTATAATAATTGTGATCTCTTTTTTTGGATTAGTTGACTCAATACTAATTGTCCTGTTGATTCCAATCCTTTTTATATCTGGTGTAATTTTTGCCCAGCTATCTCTTATTGCTGTAGCTTTAGTGCCTGCAATAGATTCTTTCAATTATTTCTATACACTTTTCATAACCCCTATGTTTCTATTCTCTGGTATTTTTTTCCCCCTGGAAGGCTTTCCTCCTATCGTATCCAGTATTGCTTTTTTAACTCCCCTTTATCATATTGTAAACATCTCAAGAGCTTTAGCTTTTGGAGAGCTTACAATATGGGAAGACTTAATATGGTTATTAGTAGTCTGTTTAATTTTGACACCAGTATCTTACAAACTTATGAAAAGGCGGGTTATGACCTAATCTAAAATTTATCTATAGAAGGGCAGACAAATACATAACATATAATTATAAAACTAATGGCAAATTTATTAAATTTCTGTGTATGGTATGTGCCGGTAAACTTCTTAAGAAAAGTAGTTTGTATTTTTTTAAATATGCGAATTGATTTTAACACTGCTTATGAATAAATAGCTTTAAATTATAATTGCTTAACTTGGAGACATGTGGTGATGAGATAGTTT
Source organism: Thermodesulfovibrionales bacterium (assembly GCA_026415415.1). Classification (GTDB taxonomy): domain Bacteria; phylum Nitrospirota; class Thermodesulfovibrionia; order Thermodesulfovibrionales; family Dissulfurispiraceae; genus DYHD01. The sequence goes on from JAOAHE010000003.1 coordinate 36,201, forward strand.
TAGAATAGAGATTCTTATTATAGATTTAATAAAGGATTTTAAGTCAAATTAAGAGGCTACAGCTTTTAAGATTTTGACCTTGGAGCTTAATTAGAGGAATTTCATACTAATATCTACAGCTCTTGCAGAGTGAGTAAGAGCACCTATTGAGATGAAATCTATTCCGGTTTCAGCAATTTTTCTAACATTTTCAATATTTACCCCACCAGATGCCTCAAGCAGTATCTTTTTTTTGAAGTCACTACAATATTTATCCCTTATCCTCACAGCTTCAATCATTGTTTCAATACTCATGTTATCAAGCATGATAACATCAGCACCGCTGATCAATGCTTCTTCAAATTCCTCAAGGCTTTTGACCTCTATCTCTATCTTCAACAAATGATGAGCATTGCTGGCAAGCTTAATTGCCTTTTCTATGCCCCCTACCATCTTGATATGATTGTCTTTTATCAATAGTCCATCAGATAGGTTAAAACGGTGATTAACTCCTCCGCCTACTCTGACACCGTATTTTTCCATAAACCTCATACAAGGAGTGGTTTTTCTAGTATCAATGATCTTAACAGCTAATCCTTTGACTTGCTCGACAAAAGAACGAGTAAGTGTGGCAACCCCAGAAAGCCTTTGTAGTATATTGAGTGATATTCTCTCAGCAAGAAGCAAACTTCTTGCTAACCCAACAGCTTCACCTATAACTTGAGATTTTTTAACATCTTCTCCGTCATTAATAAAAACCTTAAGTTCCATGTTGTCATCTATTATCTTGAAAACTTCAAGAACAAAGGGGATGCCAGCTAAAACAAAATCCTCTTTTGCTATTATGTATGCTATAGCTTCTTTTTGAGGAGAAATTAATAAACGAGAAGTTATATCACCTTGCCCCTCGTCTTCTAAGACCGCCATCTTTAGAAACTCCTTTACATAGAAGGGGATTGAGGTATCTTCTTGTCTATAAACTGAAGTGTTCATTTAACCAACTTTTAGTTGCTGAAGAATCTTATCTTTTTTTAAGTAGTTGTATTAAACCATAAATACCACCTGCAACTATTCCAAAGGCAAGGGCTGAACGCCAGTCTATTATGGTATTAACCTCACCGCTAATGTTTCTCCCTATCATAAAAAGGGTGGCAGAGTTATTAGCCTGAATGTCTTTAGATGCCATAATGCCTATGGCGCTTTTATTTATAGTTACTTCACCTGTATTGACCGAGATAGGGGAGAAAGAAAGATTCATGTTAGTATTGTCACCACAACAAATTATACCTATACTCTGATTTAGAGAGAGATTTTTACCTCTTACTACAACAGAACCCCCTTGGGTCATCTCTGCTCTATCAGCATCTACAGTTAAGGCAGCTGATTGCTGTAACTCTACATGAATACCTTCAGCCGCTCTCATCGTACTTTGTCTTATTTTTAAAATATCAGCCTCAACTATATCAAGACTTTTACCTTCGATTTCTTGTTCAATCTTTTCCATATTTTCCTCTTAGTTTTTACTTAATAGCTTTTAATAAATGGATGCTTTCTTGTATCCTTATACTTTTGTTTATTAATGAGTCTATCTTATTTTTCTCCTTTTCAATTATATCCTCAGGAGCATTCTTTAAAAAATCCTCATTCATGAGTTTTTTATTTACAAAGGAGATCTCGCTATCAATTTTAGACATCTCCTTAGAGAGTCTTTTAATTTCTGACTCTACATCTATCAGTCCTCCTAAGGGTATATAAATCTCCATCTCGTTTCTAATAGCTATGGCAGAATCCTTAGTTCTCTGAATGTCATCACCAATGTTGATCTCGCTTGCTTTTGTCAGTTTTATCATTGCATTAAGGTTATTAACTAAAATATCCTTAGAGGTGTTAGATAAAGTTCTAATATTAACCTTGATTTCTGAAGATGGATTTATATTCAGCTCTCCACGAATATGACGAATTCCTGAAACAGCATCTATGAAATATGTCATATCTTTTTCTGCCTCTGGGAATTCTTTAAAATTCTGTGGATAAGACTGAAGAAGAATACTGTTTTTACTTATCATCTTACACCATAATTCTTCAGTAACAAAGGGCATAAATGGATGTAGCAGAAGCAAAATATTTTTCAAAACAAAATAAAGACAATCTACTATAATGGCTTTTTCTTTTTCTGTACCTTTGTATAAGGAGTATTTTACAGTTTCAATATACCAATCACAAAATTCATGCCATACAAACTGATAAATACTATTGGCGGCATCATTGAAGCGGTAAGCCTCCAATTCTTTATTAACATTGATAATGGTATGGTTAAGCCTACTTAATATCCACTTAGAGAAAAGATCTATATCATCATCTTTGTAGTCTAGGATATCTTTGTTAGTTTTAAACTCACTATAATTAGCAATGAACTTAGAAGCATTCCATAATTTATTTATAAAATGTCTATATCCTTCTACCCTTTTTTCTGAAAATTTTATATCCCTACCTTGAGCTGCAAAGGCAGCTAAACTAAACCTGAAGGAGTCAGTACCATATTTAGCTATCATTACGAGTGGGTCTACTACATTACCTTTTGATTTGCTCATTTTATGGCCTTTCTGATCTCTAACAAGGGCATGTATGTATACATCTCTGAAAGGCACATCGTTCATAAACTTAAGTCCCATCATTATCATCCGAGCTACCCAGAAAAAAAGTATGTCAAAACCAGTGACTAAGACACTTGTAGGATAAAAGGTTTTAAGGTCTTCTGTATCATTAGGCCAACCAAGTGTTGAGAAGGGCCAAAGGGCAGAAGAAAACCAGGTATCTAATACGTCTGGGTCTCTTATTAGATTGTTACTGTTACAGATAGGACATAGCTCTAAATCGTATCTTTGGGTAATCGGCTTAACCTCCTTAGGGATACGGATGATTTTGGAGTTTTTAATTATCTGGTTATGAGATAACCCTAATGCTCGTAATTTTGAATAAGAACTAGCTAATACATTGTTATTATTGTCTATACTTACAGGTGAGTAAAAGATGTGCTCAATTATATCACCTTGGGTCTTGTCATCAGATATTTTACAGTCTGGGCAATACCAAACAGGTATCTGATGTCCCCACCATATCTGTCTTGATATGCACCAATCCTTTATATCTCTCATCCAAGCAAAATAGTTATTAGTCCATATATCAGGGATGAGGCGTATACTGCCATTTTCAACTGCTCTTATAGCTTCAGATGCCATAGATGAAACACTTACATACCATTGTATGCTTAATAGAGGTTCTATGATGCTTTTGCATCTGTAGCAATGACCTACAGAATGAAGATGTTTTTTGATATCTACTAAAAGACCCAATTTTGTTAGATCTGATAATACTTTTTTTCTACACTCAAATCTATCAAGTCCTTCATAGTTTTTACCAGCGTTTTCGTTCATTTTGCCGTCTTCAGCAATGACTGAGATTGACTGAAGTCCATGAAGTTTTCCTATTGTCTCATCGTTAAAATCATGGGCAGGTGTGACTTTTAAAGCACCTGTCCCAAAAGATTTATCAACAGTGGGCTCAGCTATTACTTTGATTTTCCTTCCAATTAATGGTAAGATAACCCACCTGCCTATGAATTTTGCATATCTCTCATCATCTGGATTAACTGCCACAGCAGTATCACCAAGCATAGTTTCAGGGCGTGTAGTAGCTACAATTATGCCTTCTTCGCTATTTTCAAAGGGATACTTAATAAAGTAAAGAGCTCCTTCTATTTCTTCGTATTCTACTTCAAGTTCTGATAAGGCGGTATGACACCTGGGACACCAGTTAATTAAACGATTATCTCTGTATAGTAATCCTTCTTCAAAAAGTCTAACAAAAACCTCTCTTACTGCTTTAGATAGTCCTTCATCAAGGGTAAACCTCTCTCTTGTCCAGTCACAAGCACATCCAAGTTTTTTTAGTTGATGGATGATCTTCCCACCATATAACTCCTTCCACTCCCATATTTTTTTGACAAATTCTTCCCTTCCAAGCTTATAACGACTTAGCCCTTCTTTAAGTAGTTCTTTCTCTACTACATTTTGGGTTGCTATTCCAGCATGATCGGTGCCAGGAAGCCATAATACATTAAACCCTAACATTTTCTTCCATCTTGTAAGTATGTCTTGTAGGGTTGCATTTAGGGCATGCCCCATATGTAAAGAGCCTGTTACATTAGGGGGTGGTATTACGATGCTAAAAGAGGGTTTTGGGGAATTTAGTTCAGCATAAAAAAGATTATTTTTGTTCCAGAATTCATACCATTTTTCTTCTACGTCTTGTGGGTTAAATACTTGCTGTAAAGTAGTCATGTTTAAACAACCTTCTCCAACTTTTTATTTATGATTGTCCTAATAATATCAGGTAAAACCTTCTTAAGCTCTTCTTCAATTTCTTGGGTAACAGTAGTTAAAACAACCCTTATCTTTTCATCAATTATTTCATCTAAAATCTTTGGTGCTAACTCGTATATTTTAGAGGTTATCTTATCTTTGCATAAGGTTGAGAATTTTTCATCAAAAATAATTTTAATATAATTATCTAATTCTCCGGAAAAATGTTTTTTAAGCATAAAAGTAAGTTCCTCATGAGGTAATACCTCATTTAGTTTTTCATGATTTATAGTCTCAGAAGAAGTAACAATTTGGTAATCTTCTTTATTCCGCTTCTCAACTTCGTATGACCTTTTGCTATTTATTTGAATCTCTTCGGAGTTGTAAATTATCTCTACATCATCAGCTCTATCTTGAGTTATAAGTGAGTAAGTATCTGTGGTTTTGTAATCATGAGTATATACAATAGTAAGAGAGTTCTTCACTTTATCTAAAAACCTTTTTATTTTACTTAATAACTCGGAGGCTTCAAAGGGCTTTAGTATATGATCATCTATACCGATAATCCAGGCATATTCTTCGTTAAAAGGCTCATAGGCACCAGCAAGAAGAATAATAGGTATTTCTTTGTTAGTCTTTAATGTCTTTATTTTTTTACAAAGCTCATAAGAGTCGGTATCTGGAAAATCACTTGATATTAAAGCTAAATGAGGATCGTATATGTCAATCTCATTAAGAGCATCTGAGGCTGTGGCTATACTTTTAACCTCAAACCCTTCTTTAGTGAGAATTTCTGTTATTGTTTCTAATAGTAACTGGTCCTGTTCTGCTATTAGGATCTTAAAAGTCATGGTGTGTTATTTTTTTTTCTTGCTTCTGTAATCTTCAATTGCTTTTTTAAGAGCATCAGCGCCAAGGTTTGAGCAATGGAGTTTCTGGGGTGGTAACCCATCAAGAGCATCGGCTACAGCTTCCTTTGATATTTGATATGCCTCATCTACCGTCTTACCCTTGACCATTTCTGTTACCATACTGCTTACTGCTATTGCAGCACCACATCCAAAGGTCTTAAATTTAGCATCTACTATGATATCATTTTCAACTTTTATAAAAATCTGCATAGCATCTCCGCAGGTAGGATTTCCTTCCATACCTATACCATCGGCATCAGGGATTTCTCCTACATTTCTTGGATTAGTAAAATGGTCCATTACTTTTTGAGAATACATCTATTGTCCTCCTGTATAACATTTATCACTTTCAATATTAGTTTTCCATCCCTTTGCAAAGGGAGACATATCCCTTAATTTTTTAACTACTTGAGGGAATTCATTTAAAAAATAGGTTACATCCTCTTCGGAGTTATCTATTCCCACGCTAAACACTACGGAACCTTGGGCAAGAGCTGATGGGATCCCCATAGAAAGAAGTACAGGAGAAGATTTTAAAGCCTTTGAGGAGCATGCTGAACCGCTTGCTGCATATATTCCTTTCATAGCAAGCATTAGTAACATGGCCTCTCCTTCTATATACTCAACTACAAAACTTGCATGATGTGGAAGCCTGTTATCTGGATGCCCTGTTAAATAAACATTTTCAATACTACTGACCCCTTCAATAATTTTGTCTCGCAATACTTTACAATGATTAAACCGTTTATCCATTTCCTTAGCTGATATCTCTGCTGCCTTTCCCATACCAACTATTGCTGGTACGTTTTCAGTTCCTGCCCTACGACCAGACTCTTGTATGCCTCCGTATATTAAAGGAACTATTCTTATGCCTTCTCTAATATAAAGGGCGCCAGCTCCTTTAGGTCCATAGAACTGGTGAGCTGCCATGCTATAAAGATCAACGCCAAGTTCTTTAACATCAACTGGAATGTTACCTGTTGTTGCAACACCGTCTGAGTGTAACAAGACTTTTTTCTCTTTTGCTATTTTAGCTATTTCTTGTATCGGTTCTAATGTCCCTATCTCACTACTTGCATGTGTTATTGATATTAAGATTGTTTCTTTTACTATAGCTTTTCTTACAGCATCAGGGTCAACAAGTCCATATTTATCAACGGGTAACCAGGTTACTATAAACCCCATTTTTTCTAAAGACCTTGCTGTATTTAACACTGAATGATGTTCTACTCGTGAGACGATAAGGTGCTTACCTTCATTTTGTTTTGCTAATGCTATACCTTTCAAAGCAAAGTTGTTTGCCTCTGCACCACTTGATGTAAAGACAATTGTTGAGGGTTTTGCGTTTATAAGGGAAGCTACTGACTGCCGCGCATTTTCTATGGCTTCTCTTGCTTTGACGCCTAATTCATAAACGCTCAAAGGGTTACCAAATTCTTCCTTAAAATAAGGAACCATAGCATCAAAAACCTCTGGTAAAAGAGGATTTGTAGCTACATGGTCAAAGTAACATTTTCTCATAGACTCTCCTTAAAATACAAAAAAAAGAATATTAAATTTTTATAAACTATCATAACAACCTTAAAGCCTTACTATGTATAAGGTTTAAGTCTACTGCATTTTAATTTAAAAGTTTTAATTTTTTACCTTGAGGATATAAAACTTATAATAGTCTTCTGTTTCATCTATGCCAATAAATTCATTGCCTGTTTTCTCACACCATGCAGGTATATCCTCAAGAGCTCCATCATAGTCAGTTAATATTTCTAATACTTGTCCGATTTCTAGTTCTTTTATCATTTCATCGAGTTTTAGAAGATGCATAGGACACATCATATAAACAATGTCTGCTGTAAAGTCTGCTTTTACATCATGAACAAATTTCATCACTCTTACTAATACCTCAACTTGAGAATTTCAGTTAACATTTTATAAAAAACTGCTTATTAAAGCTTTAAAAAGCTGGTACTTTTATACTAAGGAAAATTCCTTACTTTTCTACACATATATCTTGCCCCTTTTTATGGTTTTGAAATTGTCCTGATAAGAGATTTTGAAGAGTTATAGTGTTTAAAAAGGCATCTATTTGCTCACCTAAGGTTTTCCAAAGCAGATGCACGACACATGAATCAACCCTTATACAACCTTCATCAGGGTCAAGACAAGATGTTATCGCAAAAGGACCTTCAAGTTCTTTCAAGATTGAAGCTATACTTATCTCTTCTGGTTTTTTTGTAAGCAAATAACCACCACCAGGTCCTTTGATGCTTCTAATAAGTCCTGCTTTTCTTAGTTGATTCATTATCTGCTCTAAATAAGAAACAGATACATTCTGTTTTTCAGCTATTTCTTTAATAGTAACAGGCTTTTTGGGGTAGCCGTTTGCGATCTCATACATTGCCCTTACCCCATATTGACCTTTTGTAGATAATCTTAGCATGCTTAATATTAAAATAGTTTAGTATTTTTGTCAATTATTATTAAAATCTCTATAGCTACTTAGAGAAAACTCTTATTTGGTACTTAGATACCTCTGAAATGATTCATTATAAAGATTGAAAGCTTATAGAGGAGTTAAAGATTTTTTCAAACTATGTGATTAGTTATCTATTGTAATGGTACCTTTAGAATATAATTAGTTATTGACAGAAGATTTAATAAGTCAAGGACAAAAAGCCTATTGAAAAATTCTTAAGGTTAATTATATCTTATTAAACCTATTTTAATAGAGGAGTTGTATGCATGAAGATTGTATTTCATAAAAAATTTCATGAAGTCTATACCTATGACCCTGCTTCTGCAGAGGGAAGAATGATGTCAATAACAAAAGCTTTAGAGGGTTTGTATGAGTTTATAGAGCCGTTACCTGCTAATGATGAAGACATACTCCTTGTGCATAGCAAACCTCACTTAAGATATGTCTCACATGATAAGCGCATTTATGATATGGCTATTCTTGCAGCTGGTGCAGCAATTGAATCTGCCAAGTTAGCTTTTAATGGAACCCCTGCTTTTGCTCTAATCAGACCTCCCGGACATCATGCATCCCCTGAGTCGTGCTGGGGTTTTTGTTATTTCAACAATATAGCCATAGCTATTAAAAGATTAATCGCTGATGAAAAAATTAAAAAGGCTTTTATTGTAGATTTTGATTTACATTATGGCGATGGTACAGCTAATACATTTGCTGGCTCAAGGGATGTAGAGTATTTCCATCCTAAGGGATATTTTAGAACAGATTTCATAGAAAATATCCAGAAAAAACTTTCTACAAAAGATAAATATGATATCCTTGGTGTATCAGCTGGTTTTGATAGACACGAAGATGATTGGGGAGGGATGTTAACAACTGAGGATTATCAGACAATAGGTAAGATGCTAAAAGATTTTTCTTTAAGTAACTGTAACAATCGAAGGTTTGCAGTATTAGAGGGAGGTTATAATCATAATGTTTTAGGCATAAATGTTAGAAGTTTTCTTGAAGGATTTAAAGAATAAATCAGCTCATTAAAAGATGAGCTATCTCTTTAGCAAAGGTAGCTAAGGAATTATCTCTTGCTCCAAATACAACATAATTCCTCCATTCTCCAATATTGCTTAAGATAGCCTTTCTGCTTGCTGCCTTAGCAGACTTACCGTTTTTTTCTATTGCCAAAGCTAAATCATTGTGAGAGATATCTTTCACTGTAGTGCCACCAGCATAATATATGGGAAGTATATAGAGGTGATCTGATTTTCTAAGATAATTTGTAAAAGTATTTATATATTCTTGTTTCATAAGCCTTGTAGGTGCAAAACCATGAGGCTGAAAAATATAACAAATGCTATCCTTTAATCTTGATACTGTTTCCATAAGATTTTGAATTTTATGCGGGTTATGAGCAAAATCATCTATTACTAAACACTTTTCTGTGTTGAGTAAGATATCAAACCTGCGTTCTATTCCTTTGAATTGAGGTAAATAAAAAGCGATATCTTTCAAAGAGATCCCCATTTCTGATAATACTGAGATTGCTGCCAAGGCATTATAAATATTATGTTTACCAGGTAATGAAAGGTGAAATTTTGTGCCACGCACGTTAAATGTGGAGGAAAATGGCATATAATAAATATTTTCTGCTTTATAGTCTGAGTCACTCTCTATAGAAAAATAAATAGCTTCTTGCTGATATAGTGATTTTAAGTTTGAATCATCTCTATTTAAAAACTTTTTTTCTTTAGTATTTTTCAGATAAACCTGAAACAGATTAGCGGTAGTCTTTATATCATGATGATCAAAGGCGAGATTTAGTAACACTGAGTGTGTTGGAAAATAATTTGTTATAGTTCCATCGGATTCACAAACCTCTATGATCATTAAATCAGATTTCCCACATAAAAAATTGCCGAGCTCAAACTCACTTTTTAAGTTCTTTATAATACCTCCACCTATCAAATTAGGATCTAAATCTAATTTTTTTAGTAAAAAAGCTAAAAGCCCAGCTGTAGTGGATTTTCCGCTTGTACCTGCTACTCCTATGGTTTGGTAGTTAAGGGCAATATCAATAAGAAATTCAGGTCTGCTCTTTATATTAAGACGCTCTGACTGGGCTTTAATGTAATCAGGGTTATTTTTCTCTATGGCTGTGCTAAATATTACATAATCTATGTCTCTACTAATTCCCCTTCCATCTTGCTTAAGTATTTCTATGCCTTGTTTTTTTAAAAGACGCAATAAAGAACAATCAGGATTTAGGTCAAAGGCTCTATCAGATCCTTTTACAAAATTGCCCTTTTTAGCCATAAAAGCAGCTATTGCCGACATACCGCTGCCACCAATACCAGAGAAAAAGAGTTTTAAGCCTTCTTTTTTTTGCATGGAGGAGGAATAATTATCTTATAATATCAATCTTCATATAGGGTTGTAGGGCATCAGGGATAAGTACAGAGCCGTCTTTTTGTTGGTAGTTTTCTAAAATAGCTACAAGTGTTCTACCAACGGCGAGAGCAGATCCATTTAAAGTATGGACAAGCTCGGTTCCTTTTTTACCTGCTCTTTTAAATCTTATATTAGCTCTTCTTGCTTGGAAGTCTTCAAAGTTAGAACAAGATGATATCTCCCTGTATCGTTGTTGGGCAGGTAACCAGACCTCTATATCATAAGTTTTAGCTGATGCAAAACCAAGATCACCACTACATAAAGCTACAGTCCTATAAGGTAAATCTAAGCTTTTTAAGATATCCTCAGCATCTTGAGTCAACCTCTCTAACTCATCATAGGACTCTTCAGGTTTAACAAATTTAACCAACTCTACTTTGTTGAATTGATGTTGTCTAATTAACCCTCTTACATCTTTCCCATAAGAACCTGCTTCTCGTCTGAAACATGGTGTGTAAGAGGTATAGTATATAGGTAGTTGCTCCTCTCTTAAGATCTCATTTTTGTGTAGATTTGTTACAGGGACCTCGGCAGTTGGTATTAAGTAATATTCAGGATCAATTATTTTGAAGAGCTCAACCTCAAATTTCGGTAATTGGCCTGTCCCAAACATACTATCTGCATTAACCATGAAAGGTGGCAAGATTTCTTTATAACCTTTAGAGGTATTGAGGTCAAGCATAAAATTTATTAGAGCTCTCTCAAGTGTTGCACCTAAGCCTTTCATCACAGTAAATCTTGAACCTGTAATCTTACCTGCACGATCAAAATCTATAATATCAAGTATCTCACCAATATCCCAATGGTTTAAGGGCGTAAAATCAAACTCTCTAATACTCCCCCAGCGCCTTATCTCTATATTTTCAGAGTCGTCTTTACCTATAGGAACAGAGTAATGGGGAATATTAGGTATATTTAAGAGAAAATCTTGAGTATCCTTCTCAAGTTTTGTTAATTCTTCCTCAATTTTTTTTATCTTTTCTCCTACAGCTCTCATCTCTTCTATTAAAGGCTGTATATTAGCTCTTTCTCTTTTTAACCTCGCTATCTCCTCAGAAACACTATTTCTTCTTCCCCGTAACTCTTCAACCTCTCTTAAGAGTTGAAGCCTCTCTTGTTCTTTAGCTCTAAAATTAGTGAGGTCAAGATCGTAGCCTCGGTCTTTTAAAGCTTTTTCAATCTTATCAACATTATCGCTCACAAATCTCGCATCAAGCATAAATACTCCTTACTTAATTTAATTAAGGGCTCTAATTATTATTTTATTTGCTCCTTTAGCTTTTCTAAGAGTCTTTGGATTATCAACCAATCTACCAACTATATTAACTTCACTGGCAGGTACTGGATCTGACCCTATACTGATAGGAGTAGGACCAAAGAATATAGCTAAAGCTCTCCCAGGTGGCCAGTAACCAATATCTCCAACTTTAACTTTAGTAGTGGCGGTAGCATCCAATCCACACTGGACTGGTATTGTGAAATAAAACTCATCGCCCCACTCATTAGGTTCGGCTTCGATAGGGAGTTTCTCAATTATGGCTTTAGCACAATCAGTAGAATATAATATGGCTTTTAGCTCGAAGTCAGCTATCTTAATGATAATTTCTTTCATGTTTTATCCTTTTCTAATAAGATTTTTATTCTGAGTCAACAATTTCCAATAGAAAGTCTGTTTTTTGCCCGATATTTGAGAGATTTGAGGTTATAGCATTATATTCATTTTTAAGCTTATGAAACTCATCAGCTATGTTCAACGATGCCAAAATTACTGCTTTCAAAGGGGTGAGGTTTGGGGTATTAGAGCAAACCTCCTTTAACTTGCTATCTACATAATTAGCAAGTTGTTTTATATACTCAGGGGATTCATCTCCCCGTATTGTATACTTTTGACCTAATATATAAACCTCTATGCTCCCCATGGAGATTACCTGAATTCCATTGAATCAAGTTCCTTGATAAGTCCTTCAAGTTGCATTTTTACATTAGCCTTGTCAAGATTAAGTTGTTCTATCTCTTTATCTTTTGTCCTGATGATCTCCTCAAGCTCAGCTACTTTTTTTTGAAGCTGGTTTTTTTCTTCTTTGAGTTCTTTTACCTTTTCTACTACATAAGATATTTTTTCTTCAAGAGCTTTAACGATTTCCATTATATCTGCATTTGCCTCCTCTTTTTAATTTATGAAATAAAAAATGATACAAAATTTAAACATAAAAAATAAAATTTTTTTTAAACTCAAATTTAAAGATAAAAAATACTAAAGAAATATCTTTTCCTTAAAAAATGCACTAATTTAAGTGAAAAGAAAGGCTCTAAATAAATTAGTGATGTCTTCGTAGAACTAACAAAAGGGTATATTTTAGCATGCTCAAATCCCACTTAATCTAATATTATATTTAATATAGTTGAATGAAACACTTTAAAAATCAACTTTTAATAATCATATTTAAGTCTATTAAGTAGTATGCAGTGGGGTTTCTAAGTTTTTTAATACCTATTGTCAATATAGAAGGGCAAAGTCTTTGAGAATAAACTCTTTACTTTTTCATTATCTTTGAGTTTTACTATTTTTGTAATATCTTAGATCGGGGCGTGGCGCAGTCTGGTAGCGCACACGGTTCGGGACCGTGGAGCCGGAGGTTCAAATCCTCTCGCCCCGATGCTATAAAAACTCTTTAGAAGGTTTAAGAATTATTGCTAAAAATTATAGTCTGGTCTAATATTTGCATTAAAATACATTAAATAGAAAATCTTATCAATGGTTTTACATTAATGCTTACTGAAACAACAAAAATCTGAAAATCATTAATATAAAGGATGTATAAAAAAGTAACTATTTTAAATTAAAAGATAATCTGAGGCAGAATTAAAATGAAAATATTTGATCTCTTTGCAAAACCCCAACAAAATAAACCTACAGTCACTGTGCTCCAACAAGCACCAAAGTATACCAATTTTAGAAAATTTCTTGATCACAATAAAACAGCTCTTAACTGTATAGCTGATTTAGAGCAACTTTACTATGCAGGTAAGCCTTTTAGCCTTGTTTCTGTGATGAAGAAGTATCAAGAGCTTTCGGAGGCAGTTATTGGTTTACTGCATAATCTTGATCTTTTGTCTAACAATAAGTTTCCTCTTTTAAAAGATAAATTTTCTCAAATTGATAAGATTATCTCTCAAGAATTGACTCCCTATGTACCTCTCAAGCTAAAAGACAAAAGCGTTATATTATGGCTTGAAAATATCTTCCCAGAGATGAAGTGCATCGTAGGTTCAAAAGCTGCCAATTTAGCGGCTATAAGAAATACCTTAGGGCTTCCTGTACCGCCTGGTTTTTCCATTACCGCTTATGCAACAGAGGAGTTCCTTAAACAATCAGGATTAGTAAAGCCTATAATGGCAGAGCTTTCAAGAATAAAATCTCTTGATTCTGTTTATGGGATGAGAAAAATGAGCGAAAAACTTAGAGAGATGATTATGCAAGCACCTCTTCCTGCAGAAGTCGCTACACAGATTATGGAAGCCTACAGTAAACTTGAAGAAGAAACATACAAAGACATCAAAGTTGCAATTAGAAGTAGCGCTATTGGCGAAGATACCGAGGCAAGCTTTGCTGGACAATATTTATCAGTATTAAATGTTAATAAGTCTTCATTACTTTATGCTTATAAGACAGTACTTGCCAGCAAGTACTCAACTCGTGCGATAAACTATAGGCTTCAGTACGGTTTAAGTGAACAAGAGACCCCCATGTCTGTCTTAGCCATAGCTATGATTGATTCAAAAGCAAGTGGGGTGGCTTATACGGTTAACCCTACAGGTGAACATAAAGATACAATTAAGATCACCTCAATTTGGGGAATAGGAGAACACTTAGTAGGCGGAGGTGCTTCACCAGATGTTTATATAGTAGACAGGGCAGAAGACATGATTATAGAGAGGCGGATAGGGTTAAAAGAGCATAAAATGGTTCTTTTAGAATCAGGAGGGGTAAGCCTTGTCAGATCAAAAGAAAATGAAAAAACCGTTCCATCTCTTGATGACGATTTAGTCTTTAAACTAAAAAATTATTGTTTACTTTTAGAGGAATTTTTCCAAGGACCACAAGATATAGAATGGGCTATTGATAAGGATAATAATCTTTTCATCTTGCAGTCAAGACCTCTTAAGATACCAACCCTTACCCTTGCTCAAAAAATTGAAAAAAGAGAATATCCAGATAACCCAGTGCTGCTTTCTGCTGGTAAAGCTGCCTCTTCAGGAATTTCTTATGGCACTATTTATGTAGTTCACTCAGACAATGATTTAGATAATATCCCAGACAATGCTATTTTAGTTGCTAAAACTGCCTCACCTGATTATGTAAACGTTCTTGGTAAGATAAGAGGTATTATAACTGATGTTGGTAGTATTACAAGCCATCTTTCCTCAGTTGCTCGTGAGTTTGAGATTCCTTTTATAGTAGACACAAAAAATGCCACCGAGATACTTAAGACAGGTGAAACCGCAACTATTTTTGCTGACATCGCTACTGTTTATAGAGGCAAAGTAGAAGAACTAATTAAAAAAGTAAGACCTGCTAAAAAGATGATATATGAAAGCCCTGTTCACCAAAAAACTCGCCAGATTCTTAACTTAATATCGCCTCTTAACTTGACAGATCCTTCACATTCATCTTTTTCTCCAGAGGGCTGTAAAACAATACATGACATTATTAGATTTGCCCATGAAAATGCTATCAAAGAAATGTTTGGACTTGCTAAATCTGTGGATACTAATCAACTATCAACTAAACTAAAAACTAATATACCACTTGACTTATATATAATTGATCTTGGGGGTGGAATAAAAGAAAGCTGGACACCTGTGTCTGAGCTAACACCAGAAAAGATCGATTCTATACCATTGAAGGCTATCTGGAAGGGGTTTTCACATCCTGGAATTAGCTGGTCTGGTGGTATATCTGTAGATATGAAAAAACTGATGAACCTTTTGGTTACCTCAGCAACTCATGATTTTAGTGAATCTCTTGATATAACAAGCTATGCCATTATATCAAAGGACTATATGAACCTAAGCGCTCGTTTTGGCTATCATTTTGCAACAATTGACACACTTTGTGGGGAAAATAGTGATCAAAACTATATAACTATGCAGTTTGCAGGCGGAGCTGGTTCATACGCTGGTAGAACTATGAGGTTACAATTCTTAGGAAATATCTTAAAAAACATAGGGTTCAACCTTAACATAAAGGGTGATCTATTAGAGGCAAGCCTATTTAGATATGATCAGGCATCTATGCAGCAGAAGCTGGACATATTAGGGAGACTCCTTGCATCAAGTAGATTGTTAGACTTAGCTATATCCAATCAAAATGATATACTATCTTTAACAGAATCTTTCATGAATGGTGACTATAATTTTCTTTCAAAGAAAAAGGAGGATCACCCTGTTGATTTTTACATTCATGGTGGCTACTGGTATCGCCTTAAGAAAAACGGTAATATTTATTGCGTTCAAGATGGACTTAAAGCTGGTTTTAGTTTTTCCTCAGGAGTTGCTGGCATAATGGGTAAGATTATAGGACATGCCTTTACTGAATTTTTGGATAACATTGAAGCCTATTTTTATTTCCCCTTGGCAATAGCAAAAAATAGCGAAATCACTGATGGCGTCATTACTCTTAGTGTAATGCCAATAGCTGGCAATATTGACAGAGCTGGGGGTATAGCTTTTGGTCTTAAAGATGTAGGAAATTATTTTGTCTTTAGAATTAACGCCCTTGAAGATAATGTAACTTTATTTGAGTATATTAATAATAAAAGAATATCAAGAGTTCAGACTAAGAAAAAAGTTGAGTCGGAAAAGTGGTATCTTCTAAAAGTTGAGGTTGAAGGTAAATATATCAAAGGATATGTAGATGATGAGCTCCTTGTTGAGTACTATACTGAAAGGGATATGCAAGGATATGTAGGTATCTGGACTAAAGCTGACTCAGTCACTTATTTTGATCGCCTCACTATTAAGACTAAGGACAAAACAGTTACATTCAACTTTTAAAATTCTATAGGTTTGGCAAGTATTTCTAAAACCTTTAAGTCCAAGAATCTTTTGGATGCGGCTGACTGTAAAACTAACACTGTGTCTGCACCTGATGCGGTTCCGGCTACTGCTAAAACCTTTTCATTTTCAGGTATCAAACCGCCATCAGCTGCCATCATTGTTATCTCGCAGCAGACCTTTGTCCCCTCACCAAACCTTCTTAGGGTATGAGCTACTATTAGTGTGGGATATATACCACTAAATTTTGAAGTAAAGGAGGTCTCTAAGCTATGAGTTAGCATTGTACCTGTATATATTTTGGCGCCTGTGTTTTCAATCTCTCTTCTAATCTCTTCAGGCATCTCAAAAGTATTTGGTAATTTATATCCTGCAGAGTGTGTAACCACAACTACTTTAACATCCTTATCTTTTAAAGCCTTTGAAAATAGTAATCCCGTCTCACCTGTAACAGAAGCAACTATGACAAATCTATATTTGTACTTATCGATTGCATCTCTTACTATCTGCAAACAAGCCTCTGTATTTTCTTTGCCAAATTTTTCAAAGTATAAAACCTTTTTTTCCATCTTCTACCCCTTGAAAGTTTAACATTGTAAGATAAACTATGTATCTTGCCAGAATATTGGTTTAATTAATCCTGGCTAATTTTCTACATTTTCTGATAATTATCTAGTTCCTTTCTATCTTAATTTTTCATTAGACTTTACTGCCCAAAATAGTTACCCATCTGCCATCTATTATTTTGTCTGTAAAATAAATTTTATATGAACTGTAAGTTTTAATTATATCATCCTCTTGACCTACCATAATGCCTGATAAAACGATAATACCTTGTTTTTTAAGATGGGAAACTATCTCATCAGCCATTTTAATCAAAGTAGATGCTAAAAGATTTGCCACTATAAAATCGTAGTGTTGTCTCAATGATCTGATACTATCACAACTAATCTTGATGTTCTTTAGATTATTTAGAGCAACATTTCTTTTTGAAGCCTCTATAGCAAGAGGATCTATATCAACTGCAAAAACATTTTCAAATCCTAACTTTGAGGCGGCTATAGCTAAAATACCTGTCCCAGTTCCGAGGTCAAGAAAGTCTTTTTTATTTTCTAACTTTTTTGAAAGATTCTCTATAAGCATCAGACATCTCATAGTTGTCTCGTGATGACCTGTTCCAAATGCCATACCTGGATCAATTATTATATTTACCCTCTCCTTTTTAAGTTCTAACCAAGGTGGTATAATGGTTAGAGAGTCTCCTAAATCTATCGGTTGAAACTTCTTTTTCCATGACTCACTCCAGTCCCTTTCTGATATATAGACATAATTATAAGAAAGATATTCTGAAAGGCCAGCATCTTTTAAGATTTCTTTAAATACTCTTAGTTCCTCCTTGACTTTGTCTAAATAAATAGCATCGGGGAAATACACAGTGAGTGAGTCATCATTTATGATTATGCCTAAACAACCAATTTTGGCAAGCCTCTCCGCTAATGCATCTGAGGAGTTGTGGTTAACTTTTATGTTAAACTCATAATATCCCATGCATCACCTGATAAGAAATTTTATCCTAAAAATTATTTAGATAAATCATAATTTAATGGTTAATACTTTTAGAAAACCATTTGTCTTTTTCTCTGAAGATTATCTATATTAGTCTATACTAACTTGAGTAGTTATAAATATTTCAAGCCTTTTTTTATATATGAAAACTAAATTAGAGCGAGAAGTAATAAGATAGAAATGGGTAAAAAAAACTTTTCAAGCAGAACATTCATCTCTTTTTTTGGAAAGCTTACCTATTATACATTTTTATAGCTTTATGATAAAATTTATATAAATCTATAATGCTAATAGTTTGTTAAATAGTATAGAGGTAGTGAGTTTTTAAATTTTTAAAATTATGAACTTTATTTTTGTTACTTTACATAACTTTGGTTGGTTGTCTTTATAAAAGCATAAGGCGTAAACTCTAATTTTAATTATAATGCTATACGGTGAGAGAGAGATAAAAGAATCATCTTTAGAAGTTTGGGATAATCCCTATCCTGATAGAGATTATGAGATAGAGATTACCTTTTGTGAGTTTACATGTCTTTGCCCAAGATCAGGATATCCTGATTTTGCTACCATTAGAATAAAATATGTCCCCGATAAAAAAATTATTGAACTTAAATCGCTTAAGCTTTTTTTGAACTCTTTTAGAGATATATACATCTCTCATGAAGAGGCAACAAATAAGATTTTCAATGCTTTAAAGGATATACTTCAGCCTAGATTTATAGAAGTAATAGGAGATTTTAACCCTAGAGGCAATGTAAAAACAATTATTAAAGCGTCCTCTGAATCGCTCTTACCTTTGCGATAAACTCTCTCATTTTTTGAAGATCCTTTTTCCCTTTAGAACTCTCAATGCCACTGTTGACATCTACAGCATAGGGCTTAACCATCCTTATTGCTTTTTCAATATTATCAATATTTAAGCCACCTGAAAGGATAACAAGTCCAAATCTTTTAGCCTCTAAGGCTATTTCCCAGTTAAAGGTCATACCTGTTCCTCCATACATATTTGGTGAGTATGTATCCAACAAGTTAGCAGAGGTTTTGTAATTAACTAAAAAATTCAATTCTGTAAGATCATTTACTCTAAATGCTTTAATTACTCTTGGCCATATTCGACATAGATCTGGTGGTTCATCTCCGTGAAGTTGAAGTATATTTAACCCTGCAAATTCCATTATGAATCTAATTTTGGCAGGGTCTTCATTAACAAAGACTCCTACTGTCGTAACAAAAGGAGGAAGGTAAGAGATGATCTCCTTGGCTTGTTCTGGTTCTATGTATCTGGGGCTTTTTCTGTAAAAAATAAAGCCTAAAGCATCAGCTCCATAATTTGCTGCGGTAAGGGCATCTTCAAAGTTAGTAATCCCACAGACTTTTATTTTCATCTTAAAGAAAGTTTATTTGTAAGACCTCGCAGACTTAAGGCGAGGTCCTATCATTATTGTTTCTTAATAATCTCCAAAATTTTAGAAATCTTAGAACTCCCCTCAATGGCAAAAATTTCTCTTAGTTCTTTTTCAGAAAATTTTTCCTTGAGTATCCTTAAAATATCTGTCCTGTCTTTCCAACAACCTATAATATTCTTACATGGAAAACCCTCATTTAACGACAAACAATAAGAAATCTCTATTAATCCCAACTTAGAACAGTATATTATCATTTTATTTCGGTTTAGGATATTTGCTTAAATCTTGTAATAATTTTTGTATCTCATCATCTCCCATTGCTGAGTCTTCAAGTTTACCAGAAAGATAAGCATCATAAGCTGCCAGATCCATAATACCATGTCCGCTCCAGTTTAGAAGTATTACCTTTTCTTTACCTTCTTCTTTAGCTTTCTTTGCTTCCTCAATAGCGCAGGCGATAGCATGATTTGTCTCTGGTGCAGGCACAAACCCTTCAGTCCTTGCAAAAGTAACACCAGCAGCAAAAGTTTGAAGTTGTGTATAAGCTTTTGCTTCAATAAGTCCATCGACAAGTAACCTGCTAACTATAGGTGCCATCCCATGATATCTTAAGCCACCTGCATGAATTGGGGCTGGGACAAAAGCATGACCTAAGGAGTGCATAGCTAACAATGGTGTAGTTTCAGCAGTATCACCAAAATCATATATGTAAGGTCCTTTTGTTAAAGTTGGACAGGAAGCTGGTTCAACAGCAATAACTTTAACCTTTTTACCGTTTATTTTATCTCTGACAAAAGGTAAAGCTAATCCACTGAAATTACTTCCACCTCCTGCGCATCCAATTATAATGTCAGGGTATTCATTAATGGAAGCCATCTGTTTCTGGGCTTCTAATCCTATAATTGTTTGATGTAAGATGACATGATTTAGTACACTTCCAAGAGAATATCTTGTGTCCTTAGAGGTTACTGCGTCTTCAATTGCTTCTGATATAGATATCCCTAAACTTCCGGGATGTTCAGGGTTTTCAGCAAGGAATTTTCTCCCTGCGTTAGTATCAGGGCTTGGGCTTGGCACACATTGGGCACCCCATGTTTCCATAAGCATTTTTCTATAAGGTTTCTGATTATAACTTATCCTGACCATATATACCTTGCATTGAAGTCCAAACTGATTACAAGCAAAGGAAAGTGCGCTACCCCACTGTCCTGCACCTGTTTCTGTTGCGATTCTTTTGATACCAAAGACTTTATTAAAGTAAGCTTGGGCGATTGCTGTATTGGGCTTATGACTACCTGCAGGACTTACGCCCTCATTTTTAAAATATATACGTGCTGGAGTATCAAGTGCTTTCTCTAATGCATAAGCTCTATAAAGTGGTGTTGGTCGCCACATCAGTAGTTTTTCTAAAACCGCTTCAGGTATATCAATCCATCTTTCAGTGCTTAGTTCTTGTTCAATCAAGTTCATCGGAAAAACCGCAGAGAGCATATCAGGGGAAATAGGTGTATTAGTTGCTGGATTTAAAGGAGGTGGTATAGGATTGGGTAAATCGGCTTGGATGTTATACCACTGACGGGGAATTTCGTTATCAGGTAGGGTGATTTTCTTTTTATTCATATTTCCTCCAAAAACATGTAAAGATCAAAGTCTAAATATTATATAAAAACTGAAGGTGAAAAATACATGTAACTAAAGATATAAATCTGCTCACCCAAAATAATAAATAACTAAATTAGGTAGCAAGAATTACAAAATACTTATTTTTCTACGATAAAAAGTTTCAGGTATCGAATGAAAAGGTTAACAAAAAGTAAAGAGAGACTTAGCAATAATTAAAATAGTTTTTCTTTTAATAAATAAATTTTTTTAAAGGATGTAGATTTATAATTTAAGTGAAGAGTAGGGTAGGGTTACTGAATTTTAATAACATACTCAGAAGGCATTAATGAAAGTAGTTCTTTTAAAGCTTTTTCTAAAGTTGTTAATGACTTAGACTCTAAGGTGACCAAGACCTTGAAATCTTCAGTTCCTGCAGCAGGGTACGAGCCAACTAATAAATTACCATAGGCAGATACAATTTTATTTAAAAAATCGGCTATTTGGATTTCATCAGTGTTTAAAAAGATCTTTTTAATAAAATATTCTGAACATCTAAACTTCTCTTTGAGAGCATGAAATTTTTTCCTCAGCAGATGAGGAACTCCTGGGAAAATTATTATATTTTTATAGGATACAATAGGTAAGTTATTACCCTCAGTCATTAAAAGATCAGCACCTTCAGGAACAAGAGCCATTTTAAGAGCAGCTTCATTGATAGAGTCTCCATATCTTGTTTTTAAGCAACTTACTAATCTTTCGTTGTAAATCATTTTAACCCCAAAGGCGGTACAAATGCCTTCTATAGTAAGGTCATCATGAGTAGGACCTATCCCGCCAGTTGTAAATACATAATCAAAAAGGGCAGAAAAAAAACGAACCTCTTGACTTATAGTTCTCACATCATCAGGTATTATGGAGATCTTTAATACATCAACCCCTAAGGCTCTGAGTTCGGTAACAAGAAAGTAAGAGTTAACATCCATTACCTTTCCTGATAGTATCTCATTACCTATGATAATTATGCCTGCAGTCTTTGTGATGTTTTCTATCATAGTCTTGAATTTAAAAAAGAAAATCTTGCTATAAAAATTAGCTAATATATTAAATTAAAAATAACATAACTTTAAAGCTTTTCAAAGATCTTTTTAGACCAACTTTTAGTCGTTAAACTTGTCTTTTTTTTTCATTGATGATATATTTAAAACCATATTTACAATATAGTAGAAGAAGGGGAAATACATGAATTTATTGACGGCTTATTTAATCACGTTTATTGCAAGTTTTTGCATCCTTGTAATCGAGATTGTTGCTGGAAGACTTCTTGCACCATTTGTAGGTGTATCACTTTATACCTGGACAAGCATTATAGGAATTGTATTAGCTGGGATAAGCTTAGGAGCTTATTTAGGAGGTAAAATAGCAGATAGATTCCCTGGTGGCAAAACTTTAGCATGGCTTTTGGTCATTTCAGGAATGTCAACCCTTCTTATTCCTCCTATGACGAATATAGTAGCTGCTCAACAGTTCCCTGTATCCTTAATGTTAAGAATTGTAATAGTGACGACAATTATCTTCATAATACCCAGTTGCCTTTTAGGTATGATTTCTCCAGTTGTAGTAAAGCTTGCTATTAAGAATCTTGAAAGGGTTGGGAATGTGGTAGGTAAAATTTATGCTTTTTCCACGCTTGGCTCTATAATAGGCACTTTCGCTGCTGGTTTCTTCTTTATATCATTTATGGGTGCAAGAAACGTAATATTACTTATGGGAGCTATTCTTATTTTTACGGGACTTTTATATGGTGCTCTTTTTATATCAAAAAGAACAGCTATAAGTTTAATTCTCATACCTGCCCTTCTAATATTTGGTATCTACGACATCGCTATAAAACCACCTTTATCAGCGGAGACCTATTATTACACAGAAAGTGATTACTATACTATTAAAGTAAAAAGAACTACCTCTTCAGATGGAGAGACTCCTCTTGAGGCTCTCATTCTTGATAACCTTACTCACTCATATGTTAACTTACAAAACCCTCTTCATATTGAGTATAAATATGAGAGAATTTACTCTGATGTACTTAAATGGAAATTCAACAGAGAGCAGTCCTTCAAAACCCTTACGATCGGAGGTGGTGGTTATACCTTTCCAAGATATCTGGAGGTCTATTACCCTAACTCAGTTATAGATGTTGTTGAGATAGATCCTGAGGTAACAAAGGTTACTTATAAATTTCTTGGGCTTCCAAAAGACACCCGGATAAAATCTTACAATACTGATGGAAGATGGTTTGTTATGCAAACTAAAGAGAAATATGATGTAATATTCGTTGATGCTTATAATGATCTATCCATTCCCTATCACTTGACTACCAAAGAGTTTGCCCAATTACTAAAAGAGAGAATGAATCCTGGGGGTATTCTACTTACAAATATTATTGATAACTTTCAGCGTGGTTCTTTCTTACCATCTTATATAAATACTGTAAGATCAGTATTTGGAGAAGATAATGTCTTTCTGCTGTCTATAAGCCCAAATTTTCAAGATATTGGGATCAGTACTTTTATAGTTTTAGCAAGTAATGGAAAGTTTGATATAGAAAAATTTCAGTCCTATGTTAAAGAATATCTCAAATCAGATGCTACCGCCTCTGTTGTCCCAGAGTATATGATAAAGAATTTCCTTAATAGACAAAAGACTATATTGCTTACTGATGATTATGCCCCTGTTGATAATTTAATAGCTCAGGTTTTTGAAGAGAGATTTGGTTACAATAGAAGAAACCGCTAATATTTTTTTGAAAGAATAACATTTTATGAGAAAAAAGTGAGCTCTTTTTTTACATCCCTTTTTTTTGTAATCTTAGCTGAGATAGGCGACAGAACCCAACTTTTAGCTATATGTTTTGCAACCAGATATAATTGGACAACAGTAATATGGGGAGTTTTCTGGGCAACAGCAGTGAATCATTTATTAGCTGTTGCCTTAGGTAATTATTTGACATATCTCTTCCCTATGAATTATATCAAAATAGCTTCCTCGGTAGGGTTCATTATTTTCGGTTTGTGGACTTTAAGAGGAGATGAGATAAGCTGTGATACTCAACAAAGGTTTAAGCTTAATCCTTTCTGGACTGTTTTTATAGCCTTTTTTATTGCTGAAACTGGGGATAAAACACAACTTGCAACTATAGCATTAGCAGCAGATTTTAATACCTTTTTTCCTGTCTGGTTAGGTACAACCTTAGGGATGGTTATAGCAAACGCCTTTGGTATAATAGCAGGTTTGCTTATGGGTAAGAGAATTCCTGCAAGATTTATAAAATGGGTTGCTGCATTTATTTTTATTGTTTTTGGCTTACTAAGTCTTTATGATTCAGTACCCTCTCATTTTCAAAAAATACCATATATAATACTCGCCTTACTATTCACGGGTGCTTTAATTTATGCTGTAAACTATCTAAATAGAAAAAAAGCATTAAGATGATAGATATTTTAGATCTTTCGTTTCAAATAAAGAGAAATTGTGACATTTCCGATGCAAAGTATTGGGGTTATTTTTCTCTTTGCGGGCTTTTATTAAGATTACGACAATTATATAGATCAGAGAAAAACCTCCCTCCATGGTCGAATATAGAACTAAAGGATATAGGAGAATGGATAAATAATAAAGAAAGCTTATGGGCAAGTCTTGAAAACCAATCTTATAAAAATCTTACCATAAATAGCTCTGTTTTTAATCCTTTTGAGATCTCAGAGATTAACTCTTTACTTCTTGAAGAGAAATTTATATATGGTGCAGGGTTAGGCTTATACAAAAAACCTTTATTTTTCATAGGGGAACTTTTTTATCAGACAAAGATAGATGATTTTCATATTTACTACGTTAAAAACGAGATAGCCAGAGATCTTTTTGCTTCTGCAGGGATGTTACAAAATAATGTAATATTTATAAGACTTGATCAGATTAAAACTCTCCTTTGGGAGGTATTCTGTGATTTAAAAGGCAGAAAAAATGACCTTTTTGAGATGGTCTTCTCTAATTTAGAGATATCAAGTGAAGATACTTTAAGCTCAGAATTTGTTGAAAAATTTGATAATCTTACCATGAATTTTTCTCATATCATTCTTGATCATGAGCTTGCAGAGGCTCATGAAGCCTCAGAAAATCTGAGGGAAATTGTCTTATCAACTGAAGATAGAAAAATAGAATATTTCTTAAGAGATCTTAAAGATAAGATTTCTGATACCTCACCAAAAGGACCTCTTAAAAGAATAATACAGAATCAAGACAAAGCCTCCCTTTGTTTTTATATTTCCTTACTTGAGATTTATCATAAGGCTTTCTACTCTCATTTAAGAATTGCTTTTGAGGACTTCCTAAGATCCCAGGACTGGTTAATATTAGAGTCTCTTAGGCAGAAGCTTTACAATCAGAGCCTTAGAGTAAGAGAGAAAATCTTATCAGCCTATAATTTATTTGAAAATTCTAAAGAATTTTATGAGAGACTTAAAGAAATTATGATAGATAAAGAGGAAGGCAGTTATGGATGAGCTTTCAAAGGAGTATGTAATCTCTTTTTTTAATACGCAACTAAGTCTTCATGGTGATAAACCTGAAGCAGTCAGATGGACAAAAAGGGGACAATATCTCCACTACAGAAGTTTATTAGATATTGGAGATATCAAAAGAAGCAAGATACTTGATTTCGGTTGTGGGAAAGGGGATTTCTACGAATTTCTTAGAGAAAAAGGCATTATTGTTGATTATACAGGTTATGATATTAATGAAAAGTTGATTAGATTAGCTCAAGAGAAATATCCTGATTGCAAATTTCAAGTTTTTGATATAGATAAAGAAGAACTTACAGAGGACTTTGATTATATATTTCTTTGTGGGGTGTTTAACCTGAAGGTTCAGGGTTTAGCAGAAACTATTAAGGATGTCCTTATTAAACTCTTTAAACACTGCAAAATTGCACTTGCTTACAATGGTCTTTCAGCTCATAACCCAAAAAAGGATTTTGAACTGTATTATTCATACCCAGAAGATCTGTTTTCTTTTATTGTTAAAAATCTAACCCCTTATGTCTCTGTCAGGCATGATAGAATAAAGTATGACTTTACAATCTTTGTTTATAAAGAGCCAAATTTTTTTTCTGGCTGATTTTTATGTATAGAAATAAAACTCTTTTACTCATATAGGGTACTAAATGGTACTTTTTTGTTTTCTCAGTATAAACTATTTGATTAGTTCCTCCTTTCTTTATGTTTTTTGAACTTGCTACGGGAAAACTCTAAGACAGCAGGAATCGCTGATACTATTATAATAGTAACAATAACTATAGAAAAGTTTTCTTTTACTACAGGGATATTTCCGAAATAAAATCCACCTAACAAAAAAGTTATAACCCATGCTAAGCAACCTATTATGTTAAAAAAGGTGAAACGACCGTAGTTCATCCTGCCAATCCCTGCAACAAAGGGTGCGAATGTTCTGAATATGGGAAGGAAACGGGCTAAAATTACAACTTTACCTCCATGTCTTTCATAAAAAAGTCGGGTGCGATCAAGATATTCTTTGTTAAAGAACCTAACATTTTCTTTATAAAAAATCTTAGGACCTACAAAATAGCCTATTTGATAATTAACAATATTACCTAAAATGGCTCCAGCACTAATTATTATGAAAATTAAAGAGAGATTAATTATTCCTTGGGCAGAAAGAGCTCCCAAAGCAAATAGAAGAGAGTCTCCAGGTAGAAAGGGTGTGATTACTACCCCTGTCTCACAAAAAATTACTAAAAAGATTAAGAGGTATATCCAAAAACCGTAATTCTCTATTATTACAAAAAGAAATTTATCTATATTTAGAAAAATATCTATAACTTGATCCAAACAAAAATTACCCTTTTAAAAAGTAGTCCATTAGTCTATATCCTTCTTCAAAGAACATAATATCTTTCATATGTTGGATTGATTCACTATATGAGAGTTTTTTATTCTCTGGTAATCTACTATCAAAGATAACGAAAGGCACAGGTTCATCAGTGTGTGTTCTTACCCTAAAAGGTGTTGCATGGTCAGGAAGAAGAAGGATACGATAATCTCTAAATTTACTTTCTAATCCTTTTATTACAGTGCCAACAACTAAGGAATCAAAATCTTCTATAGCCTTAATTTTTAACTTATAATTGCCTGAATGTCCTGCTTCATCTGGGGACTCCACATGTATATAGGCAATATCCAGCGTGTTTAAGGCTTCTAAGGAGTATTCAGCCTTTCCTAAATAGTTTGTGTCTATCCACCCCGTTACACCTGGGACATTTAGGATTTGAAATCCAGCATAAATACCAAGTCCTTTTGCTAAATCAACTGCCGATACTAAAGAGCCTGTCAAGTTGTATTTTTCTTTAAAAGTTGGGATCAAAGGTTTCTTACCTTGTCCCCAAAACCAGAGGCTGTTTGCTGGTTTATTTCCTTTTTTAACTCTATCTTTGTTGATCGGGTGATTTTGTAAAATCTCTATGGATTTCTTCATTAAACCTTTTAAAAGTTCGCAACCGTCGCCTATTGGAAGAAAATTTGATATTTCCTTGCCTAAGATATCATGAGGTGGAGTGCATTTAATACCAACATTTCCATTTTTCCATATCATAAGGTGTCTATAGCTTACGCCTGGGTAGAAAGAGACTTCTGCACTTTCCAGCTCAGATCTTATGGCTTCAATAAGGACTTTTGACTCTTCTGTCTTGATATGTCCACTACTGTAATCATCCATGTAAGTGCCGTCTTTTTCAAACCGTAAAGTAACGAGATTACATCGGTAAGCTACATCGTTATCCTCTAATTTTACGCCTATACTTGCAGCTTCCAGAGGAGCTCTACCTGTGTAATATTTCTTTGGATCATAGCCTAATATACAAAGATTAGCAACATCTGAGCCTGGATGAAAACCATCTGGAATAGTTTTAACCATCCCAATCTTGCCTTTGCTTGCGAGCATGTCCATATTAGGAGTATTTGCTATCTGTAAAGGAGTCATGCCGTTTAAATCAGGATCAGGTCTATCAGCCATGCCATCACCAATTAAGATTACATATTTCAACTCTTTACCTCATCTCATCAAATTTATTTTTTTTATCTTACTTTTATGGGTATCTAATAATATTTTTTCTATTATTTTTCTTACCTCTTGAAAGTCATCTTTTACCCTGATTGCCTGTTCAATAACGCTGAAGACTGTATCTGGGTCTTTCAACCCATGACCCGTTAAAGTGCAAACAATTAAGTCATCTTTTTTGAAAAAACCCTTTTTATATAACTTAATCACACCTGCTAATGAGGCGGCAGATGCAGGTTCACAAAAAATACCCTCTGAAGAAGCTATTAGTTTGTATGCTGATAATATCTCTTCATCTGTTACAGACTCTATGAGCCCATTTGACTGGTTAGCAGCCTCAACAGCTGTTTTCCAACTGGCTGGGTTTCCTATTCTTATAGCTGTTGCTATTGTCTCAGGGTTAGCTATAGGATGTCCCAATACTATAGGTGCAGCACCAGCTGCTTGAAAACCAAGCATTCTTGGTAAAGACGATATGAGTTTTGCATTATAATACTCTTTATACCCTTTCCAATATGCTGTAATGTTGCCAGCATTTCCTACTGGTAAGGCATGATATAAAGGTGCAAAACCAAGCTGATCACAAACCTCAAAGGCAGCTGATTTTTGACCTTCAATTCTAAAGGGATTAATTGAGTTAACAAGGGTTAAAGGATAAGTATCTGCTAATTCTTTAACTATAGATAAAGCCTTATCAAAATTACCACTAATCTGCAAAACTTGAGAACCATGAACAAGGGCTTGAGCCAATTTGCCCATTGCTATTTTGCCCTCTGGAATCAATACTATAGATTCGATTCCAGCTCTTGCTGCATAAGCAGCTGCAGAGGCAGAAGTATTACCTGTTGATGCACATATAACTGCTTTTGAACCAGCCTCTATTGCTTTAGATATAGCGAGAGTCATACCCCTATCTTTAAATGATCCTGTAGGATTAGCTCCATCAAATTTAAGATAAACCCTTAGTTGGAGTCCAAGGGTTTTTTGTAGGTTTACTGCTTTGATAAGAGGTGTATTGCCCTCCAAGAGGGTAATAATGGGAGTAGTCTCGCTAATTGGTAAGAAAGCTCTATATTGGTATATTATCCCTTGCCACCTGTTTCTTGATTCGTTACTTTCTCCTAAGTCCATTATATCTCCCTACAATATTTGTACTATTATAGAACTCCATTATTCTATAATGTCACCTTCTATCAACTCAACAGTAACTCCTCGGCTTCGTAAATACTGAATTGAATCTTCAAGGTTTGCCTCGTTACCTTCAAGCTCAAGAACCATTTCTCCTATAGTCTCGGTGACCCTTGCTCTTCTAATATTTGGCATTACATCACAAGTTTTTGCCATGGTAAATATAACAGGTTCTTTTATTAAGTGTTGCGGAAATGTCAATTTTACCCTCTTTTTCATAAAAGCCTCCTGTAAGAAGTTTTAAATAAATTCCGTACTTAAAACAATATCTACCCTTAATGGCATAAGATTGTTACAACCACCTGCAATAGCTGGTATGATTGAAACCTCATCTCCGTCTTTAACAATTGTTTGTTCTGCTTTAATAAACCTAATATCTTCTTCATTTAGATATATATTTATAAACCTTCTTACTTTATCACCTTCAACTAATCTTTCATATATCCCGGGGTAGTCTTTATCAAGCTCTTTTATGAGCTCAAGTATGGTGCCTGCTTTACCTTCAACCTCTTCTTTACCTTGAGTAATTTTTTGAAGTGGTGTAGGAATCCTTACTTTAACTGCCATTAGTTAATCCTCCTTAAATAAATCTTAATCATCCCGATGAGTGTTATAATACGTTCCTTAGAATATCTTCAAAAGAATTAATATTTGGTTTTATATAAAAAACTTGTTTTGTATGTCCTGATAAAGCTTCTTGTGTTTTTAAGCCGTTGCCAGTAATACATACTACGGTAAGTTCGTGTTTTTTTATTATGCCCTGCTCAATTAATTTTTTTGTTGTTGCTACTGTTACACCACCAGCGGTTTCAGAAAAGATACCTTCTGTTTTTGCAAGTAATTTGATACCTTCTATTATTTCTAAATCCGTAACTGTCTCAGCCCAGCCTGAACTTTCCTTTATAACATTGACAGCATAATAGCCATCTGCTGGATTCCCTATGGCAAGAGATTTAGCTATGGTATCTGGTTTTACTGGTTTAATTATATCAGTTCCGGCTTTTACAGCAGTAGAGATGGGGCTACAGCCTAAAGCTTGGGCAGCAAAAACCTTTGTTTTTACTTCACTTATTAACCCAATATAGTTTAACTCTTTAAAAGCTTTCCATATTTTGGTTAGCAAAGAGCCACTTGCACAAGGCACTACAACATTATCAGGTGTCTTCCACCCTAATTGCTCAACTATCTCAAAGCCTTGAGTTTTTGAGCCTTCTGCGTAAAAAGGTCTTATATTAATATTGACAAAAGCCCAACGATATTTATTTGCGATCTCGGTGCAAAGCCTATTTACATCATCATAATTACCATCTACAGCTACTACATTTGGCTCATAAACTAACGAAGCGACAATTTTGCTTGGTTCTAAAGTTGCTGGAATAAAAACAAATCTTTTAAAACCTGCCTTTGCACCATGGGCAGATACAGCATGTGCAAGATTACCTGTAGACGCACATGCTACTGTATCAAATCCAAATTCCTTTGCTTTTGTTAGTGCTACAGATACAACTCTGTCTTTAAATGAGAGAGTAGGATGCACAACTGTGTCATCTTTGATATAAAGGTGATCAATACCTAAAGCATTAGCTAAATTATCAGCCCTTATAAGTGGCGTGAACCCTGAACTCAACCCAACTTGAGGTTCTCCATCTATTGGGAGTAATTCTTTATATCTCCAGAGATTTTTTTCTCTTTTTTCAATGAGTTCTCTACTTAAAACTGATGAGATTTTATTATAATCATATGCTGCCTCAAGAGGACCGAAACAAAACTCACAGACGTATATAGGGTCAACAGGATACTCACGACCACATTCTCTACACTTAAGACTATTCACATACCCCATTGAGTTTCTCCTTATTTAAAAGAATTTCATTAAGCTATTATAACTAATTTGTAAAAAAAATTGCCTTTACTCCTAATACGTTAAATATAATTATATACAGTAAATCTTTTATTCATCAATTAAATAAATGAATCTCACTTGCACAAAAAGTGAAATTAATAGTAAGATAAAATTTATTATTGCTAACCTAAATGCTTATAGGAATTATCTTTATACTCTAAAGCTGGCTTCATGCCTCTTTTATTTTCTCTCTTTAGAGTTAATGTTACTTAGAAAGGAGATAACTTTTACTACATTTGTGTTATGAATAAAGATAAACAAATAACTAAAAAATCTTTTGTTGACCAAGTATGGAACTCTTTATCCTCAGTTACTTTTGCTATTATTATATTTACTTTAATATCTATAACTTCTATAGTAGGAACTGTATTAGAACAACAAGCTGAACCACAAAAAAATCTCATGCTTCTTAAGAGACTTTTTGGTGACTCAGCTGCTCCAATAATCTTTAAAGTCTTAGATACCTTAGGGTTCACTGACATGTATCATTCCTGGTGGTTTATAACATTGTTGTTTTTGTTTGCAGCAAATATTGTAATTTGTTCATTAGATAGGCTACCAAGAATTATTAAATCAATTAAAGAAAAACCTTCTTTTCTTAAAGATGAACACCTGAACTTACTTCCAATTAGTAGAGAGATTTTTTTGGCCGAGACTTATGATAGATGTTTATCTAATGTTCAAGAAGCACTGAAAAAAGCAGGTTTTAAAGTTTTTTTATTTTCACATGAAGACAGAGATCAAATATTCGCCGAAAAGGGCAGATATAGTAGATTAGGAGTTTATATAACTCATTTAAGCATATTGCTAATATTATTTGGCGCTGTGGTAGGTATTTATTTTGGTTTTAATGCATATCTTAACCTTTTAGAAGGAACTCAATCCTCAGTTGCTTATAAAATGAATGAGGAAGAAATACCCTTAGGTTTTGAGATTAGATGTGATGACTTTGATGTAGTTTTCTATGAAAACAGTGATACACCTAAAGCATTTACAAGCTTAATTACAATTATTGAAGATGGTAAAGAGGTTATCAAAAAAACTTTATCGGTAAATGAGCCACTTAAATACAAAGGTATCACCTTTTACCAGTCAAGCTATGGGTTTGCACCTTCTATGGAGTCACTCTTTAAGTTGAAGGTAGCTTCTAAAAACGGCAAAGTAGAGGAATTAGCTCTTAAGTTTGGAGAGTCTTTTATGATTCCTGAATCTAATATAAAAGGGGTGATATCTGATTTTAGCCCAGCCCTTGCTATTGACAAAAGAGGTAGGCTTTTTACTTATGCTGAGTCTATGAATAATCCAGCTGTTTTCATTGAGTTTTTTGATAATAATAAACCCTTATATAGCCAATGGATATTAAGAAGATATCCTGAAACATGGAAAGTTCCTTACGGGACTATCGAATTTCAAGATCTTTGGAAGTCTCAATATACTGGGCTTCAAGTAAGAAAAGACCCTGGAGTGTGGATAGTTTATTTAGGGTGCCTTTTTATGAGTATAGGTTTGTATATAGCCTTCTTTAAGAATCATTTAAGAATTTACGTTAACTTAAGACCAGAAAATAAAGGAACAAAAATTATCCTTAAAGCAACAACTAATAAATTTAGAAACGCCTTTGAGCAAAAGATTGACAAAATCTTAAACTCATTAAAATAGACTTAAAAAAACCGTTTTGGAGGTTAGATGGATAGCTCTTTCTTCTTTGGGATATCAACTATTGCTTATTTTTTAGCGATGATCATATATATTGCCTATTTAGCTTTTAAAAACAAGATAATAGGTCAATCTGCGACCTTTATGACCCTTGTTGGCTTTTCCTCCCAGACTATAGCCTTTGGACTTAGATGGAAAGAGTTCAACGATTTAATGCAAATGGGACTACTAAGAGCAATACCTCTTACAAACCTTTATGAGTCTCTTGTTTTTTTCATCTGGTGTATTATCCTCACATACCTTATAATTGAGTTTAAGTATAAAAATAGAACTTTTGGAGCCTTTGTAACACCCATAGCAGGTATAATATTAGCATTCATTGATATATCAGGCATGTCAAAAGACATACATCCTCTTATACCAGCTCTTCAAAGTAATTGGCTTTTAGCACATGTCACTATGAGCTTTATTGCCTATGCCACTTTTGCAATATCTTTTGCAACAGCTTTAATGTATTTAATACTTACTACTGAAGAGAGAAAAAGCAAAAGTTATTTATTTTGGACTATCACGGTAGGGATTTTTTCGGTTATATTGATTTATATGGTCATTGACTTGATAGTTTTCAAAGTTTTACCATCTGGTAAAGAATCGTTTGTTAAAAAATATCTCTTTAAAGCCACTTTTAGAAACGAGTCAACTTTTATAGTTATAGTTAGTTACGTCATATCTCTTTTCTTAGTATTTGTAGTATGGCGATATGGTTATCTATTAAAAAAGATAATACAGTCTTTTTCCATCACAGAGGGAATCTTGGATGAATTAACTTACAAGAATATAGCTATAGGATTTCCTGTATTTACTTTGGGAGGATTAATCTTTGGTGCTATTTGGGCTGATCAAGCATGGGGCAGGTATTGGAGTTGGGACCCCAAAGAAACTTGGTCATTAATCACATGGTTTGTTTATGCCTTCTATCTTCATGCCCGGTTTTTAAGAGGCTGGAGAGGTAAAAAAATTGCCATTGTAGCTGTAATAGGATTTTTCAGTACTATTTTTACATATCTTGGAGTAAATTTACTCTTAAGTGGGTTACACGCTTATGGAGGGATTTAAAGTTATATCTCTTGGAATTGATACATCCTGTGATGATACATCAGCTGCGGTAGTAGCGGATGGGAAAAAAATACTGTCTAATGTCGTATCTTCTCAGACATTTATACATAAAAAGTATGGTGGTATTGTGCCTGAGCTTGCCTCAAGAAGGCATATAGAAATGATTATCCCAGTGG
This sequence comes from Thermodesulfovibrionales bacterium, assembly GCA_026415415.1. GTDB lineage: Bacteria > Nitrospirota > Thermodesulfovibrionia > Thermodesulfovibrionales > Dissulfurispiraceae > DYHD01. The sequence continues at coordinate 70,165 of JAOAHE010000003.1, forward strand.
TAACTGAATCTCTTACAATTGCAGATCTTCAACTAAAGGATATTAACTTTATCGCTGTTTGCTACGGACCTGGTTTAATAGGTTCTCTTTTAGTTGGATGTGCCTTTGCAAAAGCTATTGGTTTTTCTAACAAGATACCAGTTGTGCCAGTAAATCATTTAGAAGGTCATATATTTTCCGTATTTCTTGAACATAGTGACTTAGATTTTCCTTTTATATCGCTTTTAGTATCAGGTGGGCATACTTGCCTTTATGTTGTTGATGGCTTTGGTTATTATACTGAGTTAGGCAAAACACGAGATGATGCCGCAGGGGAAGCTTATGATAAAGTAGCTAAGATCCTTGGGTTAGGATATCCAGGTGGTCCAATAATTGACAAACTGGCAAAAGATGGAAACCCAAAAGCTTTTAATTTTCCTCGTGCTTATCTTCCAGAATCCTTTGATTTTAGTTTTAGTGGAATAAAGACAGCTGTTAAGTTAGCAGTACAAAGAGTTCTTCCAAACATCCAAGACTATAGCCTTGAAGATCAGATCATAAAAGACTTCTGTGCCTCTTTTCAGTCAGCTGTAGTAGATGTTTTAGTTAAAAAAGTAGAGTGGGCTATTGAAAAAACAGGTCTAAAAAAAATCGTCCTCTCTGGTGGTGTAGCAGCAAATAGTCATTTAAGGGCAAAAATGGCAGAAATGGCATCAGAGAGGGGTCTTAATCTTTACCTTCCTTCAATACCCCTTTGTACAGATAATGCTGCTATGATAGCAGCTGCTGGTTATCACCAATTTTTATCAGGCAATATTGCATCTTTAGATTTAAACCCAAAAGCATATTTGCCTTTATGTTAATTATAGGAGTAAAAATGAAGATCGGTATAATATCAGATACTCATGATAATCTTGTAAATCTTAAAAAAGCTTTGGATATTTTTAATCAACAAAATGTTAATCACATCATTCATGCCGGCGATTTTACATCACCTTTTACAGCAAAGATCTTAATGGAGTTTAAAGGTGGGTTCAGTGGGATTTTTGGCAATAATGATGGAGATAAACTACTTCTTTCAAAGGCTTTTAACGGTAATATATTTTCGCAGCCTTATGTGTTTAATCTTTCTCAGAAGAAAATAGTTGTTTTACATGAACCTACTGTAGTAGATGCCTTAGCAGAAAGTGGACATTATGATCTTGTTATCTATGGACATACTCATAAAGCTTTAATAAAGCAAGTTAAAAATACTCTTGTTATTAACCCAGGTGAAGCAGGAAGCTGGCTTTATGGGAAGGCAACGGTTGCTATAGCTAATATTGAAAAGATGACCGCTGAAATTGTAAATATAGTTTAAATTAATTAAAAAGGCGGCGAGCGGATTCGAACCGCTGAATCGAGGTTTTGCAGACCTCTCCCTTAGCCACTTGGGTACGCCGCCACTTTATAAAGGCTAATGAAGGCTAATATCGGAGAAGGTTAAACAAAATGGAGCGGGCGACGGGATTCGAACCCGCGACCCCAACCTTGGCAAGGTTGTGCTCTACCAACTGAGCTACACCCGCTTAAAATAACATTATTAACAGTATCATAATTTTATCATAGTTGTCAATTGTCAAATATAGAAAAAAATGAGTAAAATAATAAAACCATGAATCTTTCATTTAAAGAATTTGAGATTTTATCTAAAAAAGGCAATCTTATACCCCTTTATAAAGAAATACTTGGAGATATAGAGACCCCAGTAAATGCATATTTAAAGCTGAATATTAGACCCTCCTTTCTTTTAGAAAGTGTAGTAGGAGGGGAGATATGGGCAAGGTATTCATTTATTGGGATAGAACCAACTTTAATTCTAACATATAACAACAAAAAAGTTTATATTAATTCTTCAAATAAGAATGAAATTATTGAAACCGATGACCCACTCAAATTAATTAAGGAAATCTTATCAAGATATAATCCAATCTATGTAAAAGGACTGCCAAGATTTACAGGCGGTTTTGTAGGATACATTGGCTATGATGTAGTTAAATGTTTTGAAAAAATTCCTGATTTCCAGAAGCCATCTATTGATATGCCTGATATATTCTTAATGCTTACTGATACTATTGTAATATTTGATAATCTTAAACAAACAATCAAGGTGGTATATAATGCCTTTATCAGCGGAGAGGAGGATTTAGAAAAGATATATACAAAGGCAGAAAGGCGAATAAATATTATCATAGACAGATTACAAGGAAATGGAAGCTGTGGCAGTTCAACTATTAATCATCACCCGATGAAGATAATTTCAGAGAAAGAAGGTCCTGTGAGCTCTATTTATGAAAATTTTTCATCATCCTTTTCAAGGAGTGGGTTTCTATCAGCTGTTGAAAAGGCTAAGGAGTATGTAAGGTCTGGCGATATAATTCAGGTTGTTCTTTCTCAAAGGTTTCAAAAATTCGCAGATACTCAACCATTTACTATTTATAGGGCTATCAGGCTTATTAATCCTTCACCCTATATGTATTATATAGACTCAGGGGATTTTCAATTGGTTGGCTCTTCACCAGAGATCCTTGTTAGACTTGAAGGTGATCGAATAATCCTTAGACCAATCGCTGGTACACGGAGAAGAGGTGAGTCAGATTATGAAGACAAGTTGTTAGAAGAAGACTTAAGAAATGATCCAAAGGAGAGATCAGAACACATCATGCTTGTTGATTTGGGGCGAAATGATGTAGGCAGGGTATCTAAAATAGGTTCTGTGAGAGTCACAGAACTAATGACTATTGAGAGGTATAGTCATGTTATGCACCTCGTATCCTCAGTAGAGGGTAAGTTAAGAGAAGGACTTGATGCTTTTGATGTTTTAAGAGCTTGCTTTCCTGCTGGTACTGTAACAGGTGCTCCAAAAATAAGAGCTATGGAGATTATAGAAGAACTTGAACCTGTTAAAAGAGGTCCATATGCTGGAGCTGTTGGGTACTTAAGCTTCTCAGGAAATATGGATACATGCATAACGATCAGGACTATCTTAATTAAAGGAGGCATTATCTACATACAAGCTGGTGCAGGTATTGTCGCTGACTCTATTGGTGAAAATGAGTATTTTGAAACCGTTAATAAAGCTACAGCCATGATGAAAGCAATAGATTTTTTTAAGAATGATGAAAAGGAGGGGTAGAAAAACTGCCTAAGCTAACATTATGTTATTAATGATAGATAACTACGATTCTTTTACTTATAATCTTGTGCAGTACTTTGGTGAACTTGGTGAAGATATAAGGGTTTATAGAAACGATAAAATAACTTTGGAGGAGATAGAGAAATTAAACCCTGACAGAATAGTAATCTCTCCAGGTCCTTGCTCACCTAAGGAAGCTGGTATCTCAATAAGTGTAATAAAATATTTTGGGGGGAAGATCCCTATTTTAGGGGTCTGTTTGGGGCACCAAGCCATAGGAGCAGCTTATGGCGGTGAGATAGTTAGAGCACCAACCTTAATGCATGGGAAGACTTCCTTGATCTTTCACGATGGCCTTACAATTTTTGAAGGTCTACCTTCACCTTTTGAGGCAACAAGATATCACTCTTTAGTAATAAAAAGAGAAACAATACCAGATTGTTTAGAGATCTCAGCCTGGACAGCAGATGGAGTTATAATGGGAGTAAGACATAAAGAGGTGTTTGTTGAAGGAGTCCAATTTCATCCTGAATCCATATTAACAGTTGTAGGTAAAGATCTACTTAAAAACTTTATAAATCTTAGTAAAAAAGCAAAAAATCTACTATAAACTAAAATAACATCTTCTTAACTGACTATTATATCCCTTTCTGGCAGTCTAAATCTCTCAACTGATGAGACTAACCTATTTGATGTCTCCATTAACGATGAAGATATGCTTGTAAATTCTTGCACAAGATTTAAAACTTGTAGAGATACATTTTGAACTTCTTGCATAGATGTAACAGCATCTGTGGTCAGTTTCTTTTGTCCTTCAGCAGAAGAGCTTATCTCGGTAATTATAACTCCTGTGTCTTTTATAGTTTTTTCAATCTCTTTAAAAGCCTTTTCTGTATCTTCAGCTGTTTTCGTTCCCATCTCCACATACTTTATCTCTTCCTCAAGGTGCTTTGTAACTAAGGCAGACTCGGTCTGGATAGCGTTTATAATCTCAGTAATCTGTTTAGTAGATTTTGCTGCTTTTTCAGCTAAGCTTCTAATCTCGTCAGAGATTACCACAAACCCCTTCCCTTGTTCTCCTGCTCTTGTTGCTTCAATAGATGCATTTATGGCGAGTATATTGGTCCTATTAGCTATTTCATTTATTAAATGGGAAATCGTAACAATTTCCATAAGTCTCTCTGAGAGATACTTCATCCTTTTATTGATTGCTTGAATAGTAAGTCTTATAAGCTGAATGCTCTCTATGGAGCTTTCAACAGCTTTACTTCCTTTAGTTATAGCGAGGTTAGCATTTTCAGAAATTTGCTCAGCGATTTTTGTTTTATCTGTTATTTCTGTAGCTGAGGTTGCAGCAGCATTAACAGAATCGGTAGCTTTTTTGACTTGCACCATCTGAGATGAGGCACCATCTTCTAACTCTTTTAGAACACTAAGCATCTTGCTACTTTCCCCTGTAACGTCTTCTATTGAAATCTTAACCTTTTCAATAAGATCAGTAAGTCCATCAACCATCAAGTTATAGGCATCAGCAAGTGAGCCAAATATATCAGGAGTGACCTCTGATCTTTGGGTCAAGTCACCTTCTGATGCAGCGCTTAGGATTTCTAAAAATCTAATAATATTCCTCTGCATCTCCTTTCTCTCTTCCTCAGTCTGGATAAGAGCTGTAAGCCTATCCATAGTAGTATTGAAGGTTTCTGCTATTGAGCCAAACTCGTCATGATGAGCTATAGGGATTCTTGCATTAAAATTACCTGCTCTTACCTCTCTTAAAACAGAGTCTATTTCAGTCAATGGTCTGATAATCCTTGCTTTAAACCAAATAAAATTAAACACTAAGGCGATAAGTGTTATTGTAGCTACTAAATAAGTAGCGAAATCTTTTATCTCAACATAAGGCAGGATACCAGCTTTTGGGATCTCAACAGATACAATCCCTACTATATCACCTGCTTTGAAACTTGTATGGCATTTTAAGCAGAAAGTTGTCATCTTAAGAGGTTTAGAGTATTTAAAGGTTCCACCCTCATATGAATCAAAAAAGGGGGATTCTTTATTATCATTAAAAAACTTCAACGATTTGCTAAGGAACTCCTGTTGATTAATTGCCTTGGAGTTATTTATACTTACAATGCTTAAGTTATATTGCTGCTTAGTATTTTCTGAGTAGTTTTTTGTTAAATCAGCCATAAAAGCAAAATGGTTTTTAGGGTTTGAAGTAGTAATCATAAAATCGTTTAAAGAGAGAAACTCAGTGATTATTAGTTCTGATTCTTTTTTAAGATGTGATTTATGAATATTAATAGCCAAAGCAAGAAGTGTAGCCATAGAAAAAAGCAGAGTGATACCAAAAACTATGCCCAATCCTACAAAAAGAGTTGTTTTCTTTGCCTTTCTCTCCACTGATATTTCTCCTTTTAATTTTTATTTTAATCTTCAAATGTAGCCTTTAAAACTTCCTCATATGATACGATCCCTTGTTTTATCTTCTCAATACCGCTTTGCCTCAGTGTTATCATACCCAGCCTTATAGCCTCTTTTTTTATTTCAAGGGCATTTGTCCCTTGTAAGACCAGTTCTTTAATTTCTTCTTTCATGGGCATCACTTCATAAAGAGCTATTCTGCCTTTATATCCAGTGTTATTACAATATTGACATCCCTTTCCAATATAACAAGTAATTTTTTTTGCATCCTCAGGGGTAAAACCTATGTTAATCAATGTGTTTTCGGGCACTTGTTGTTCAACTTTACAATAAGAACATATCTTTCTTACTAATCTTTGGGCAGCTACAAGGATAACCGATGAGGCAACTAAAAAAGGCTCTATCCCCATATTGACAAGTCGAGTAATAGTTGTTGGAGCATCATTAGTATGTAGTGTGCTTAAAACAAGATGTCCTGTAAGGGCAGCTTTAGTTGCGATTTCTGCTGTCTCAAAATCTCTTATCTCGCCTACCATTATAATATCGGGATCTTGTCGTAAAAATGCTCTCAATGCAGAAGCAAAGGTGAGACCTATTTCTTCTTTAATCTGGACCTGATTAATGCCTACAAAATTATACTCTACAGGGTCTTCAGCGGTCATTATATTTACTTCTGGCTTGTTTAAACGAGATAGGATAGAGTACAAAGTGGTGGTCTTTCCACTACCTGTAGGACCTGTAACAAGGATCATTCCATAAGGTCTCTGAATGGCGGTTAAAAAATCTTTAAGAGATTTTTCTTCTAAACCTAATTTTGTAAGATCTAATTGTAAGCTTGATTTATCAAGAATTCTTATAACGATCTTCTCACCAAAAATTGTAGGTAATGTAGAGACACGAAGATCAATTTTTCTTTTTTCACCAATCTTGAGTTTTATCCTGCCATCTTGGGGGAGTCTTCTTTCTGAAATATCAAGATGAGCCATTATCTTTACCCTTGAGATAAGTGCATTTTTGATCTTAAGAGGAAGTTTTATAGCAGTAGTTAAAATACCATCAACCCTATATCTTACCGATAAATCTACCTCTGATGGCTCAATGTGAATATCACTGGCTCTTGAATTAATAGCATTAAGAAATATATTGTTAACCAATCTTATGATCGGTGCATCGATCTGTTTAATAACATCTTCTTCTTCTTTCCTTTCGTCAACATCAAGCTGATCTAAAGCAGAATCTATAACTTTATTAAAGGCTTCATCTTCTAATACATCAGTTTCTTGAGTCTTAGCTTTTGTTACTTGTGGTGTCTCTCTCTTCTGGTAATTTCGCTCAATTGTTTCTAAAATCTCAGTCTCAGGAGCTATATGTACAATTACATTCATACCTGTTAGAAATTTTATATCCTCTAAAGCAATACTATTTGAAGGGTCTGCCATAGCAACCTTTAATGCATCACCATTCTTAGCTAAAGGAATTACTTGGTGTTTTACTACAACCTCATAAGGAATAAGCTTTAATAAAGAATGGTCTAACTGGATATCTTTAAGGTGTATGACGGGTGCCTGATGATGGGTGCTTAAAGCTTTTGTTAGTTTATCCTCTGTTATATAGCCTAATTTTAGCAGAATATGCCCTAAGCTTTTACGCTCTTTTTTCTGAATTTTCATAGCTTCTAAAAGCTGGGCATCTGTAATGATTTTATTTTTCAATAAAAAAAGGCCAAATGGGGATGCACCTACGACGGTCATAATATATAAATACATGAAAATAGCTTAGTTGTCAATAGCTTGTGTAAATTCAAAATCTAATCATGAAATTTAATTTGCCTAAGAGTAGTATATTTTATCTTTTTAAATTTAAAAGTATAATTAAGCAATGGGTGTATAAACTATAATATCTTAATATTTTAGCCTTAGATTTTTAAACTCTCTTAATTATTTTATTAAAGAGTCAGAAAAATTGAGCTTATTTGCTTTGATAATAAAAAGTACACAGGTATAAAGTTAGACTGCCAAAATCAGAATTATAGATCTCTCTATATGAGCATCACTTGTTTTAGAATTCCCTTAATTTAGCTTTAAAATAATGGGGTTAATAGGTATAAAGTTAGGATTTGCTTTAAAGAATACTAAGTCTAAATTATAGCTTTGCATTTAATTTCAGTGCATATATTGCACTTGTACGGAAGCAAACAGATGAAAAAGGCATATAAATTTTTTTGAAAAATATTCTTTTATAGTTACAGAGAATCTTTGTATAAAAACAAAAGGATAAGTCTCTTAATTATATTGTAGTTTTAGGAATGTTTTTTTCTGAAAAATGAAGAACAAACATTTCATTTAATACTATTTTACCTCTAAATCTAATATCCGATACCACTTTTTTAAAGCTGATAGGGCGTTAGTTTATTATATAAAGTAATGGCAGACTAAATAAACTCTTATTTTTCTTCAAACATTTCCTTACAAGAAAACAATGGTTTAAATAATTAGAAGTAGACTCTCAAAAAGGATTATCATTTTTTAAAGATCCTTTTTCCTGAAGGATATAAACTTATAAGTTTATGGTGAGGCGATGTCCAGAAAGTCCTCTTCTTTTACTGGACCCATCACAGTTAAACCTATCTTTCCGCTATTAGTAAGACGGTTAAGAAGTTCTTTTGTTTGTTTGAGGGTAACTTCTTCTATACTTTGTAATATCTCTTTTATAGTGAAATTTCTTTTGAAATAAATTTCTTGTCTTGCTATGCTTTGCATTCGGCTACTTGGAGATTCCATCCCTAACACTACACTACCTTTTAGTTGATCTTTAGCTCTTCTAATATCTTCGGTGGTTATAGTGTTATGGAGGTTTTTAAACTCATTTATTATAAGATGAGTGACAGCCTTGGCCTTTTTTCTTGCAACTCCTGCATATATAGCCCAAAAGCCTGTATCATAATAGGAGTTAGCAAAAGAATAAATTGAATAGGCATAGCCTTTTTTTTCTCTAATTTCTTGAAATAATCTTGAGCTTACGCTACCGCCAAGTATAGAATTAGCTAAAGCAAGAGCATAGCGATCTGGAGAAGAAAAAGGTAGCCCTTCCACTCCAAGGCATATATGAACTTCTGAGAGATCTTTAGAATAAATAGAAATATTTCCATTAAAATCTGGAGTTGGATAACTGTCTGGCTGAGAACCTCTCCTTAAAGAACCAAGATTTTCATTAAGGAGACTTACAATGTGATTTGGATCAAAATTACCAGCGCAAGCAATTATTGTGTCAGAGATCCCGTAATACTTTCTGATATGATGTATAAGGTCATCTCTGGTTAAGTTTTTTATTGTCTCCTTTCGCCCCAAGACAGATTGCCCTAATCCTTCATCGCCCCAAATAGTTTTAAGAAAAAGATCATGGATATAATCATCAGGTGTATCTTGAGTGAGTTTAATCTCTTCCTTAATAACACTTTTTTCTTTCTCTATTTCTTCTTCAGGTAATGTTGAGTGTAAAAAAATATCAGATAACAGTTCTATTCCTTTATCTATAAATTCATCTAAAACTTTTACATAAAATACTGTATTTTCTCGTGATGTGAAGGCATTCAATTCACCACCTATAGAGTCTATCTCAATGGCTATATCTTTGGCATTTCTTTTTTTAGTACCTTTAAAAAACATATGTTCTATAAAATGTGAGATCCCATTCTTTTCTCTGCTCTCGTTTCTTGATCCTACCTTGACCCAAATTCCTAATATGACAGAACGAAAACTTGTTAATTGTTCCATTACCACAGGAATACCATTTTCAAGTTCAGCTTTTATATACATTATATGTCTCTCAGGTTCTTTAATTTTTAAAAATATTTAACCCAAACATTCACACTTTTTTTTAAGGTATGATAGTTTGGGTAAACATAAAGATTAATATTATTTTTTCCGTAAAGCCTCTTTTCTACTAAGTCTAATCTTTCCTTGATTATCAATCTCAATTACTTTAACTAAAATATCATCGCCTATGTTAATGGCATCTGTTACCTTTGAAACCCTCTTTTCTGAAATCTGAGAGATGTGAAGTAGGCCCTCAACGCCAGGCATAATTTCTACAAAAGCTCCAAAATCAACTATTCTCTTTACTTTTCCTGTATAAATCTTTCCAACCTCTGGTTCTTCAACTATACCACTTATAATCTCAATTGCCTTTCGTGCTGACTCTTCATTTGATGAGGCGATATGTATTATCCCTATATCATTTATATCGATTTTAACTCCTGTCTGCTCAATAATACCTCGTATTACTTTGCCACCTGTGCCTATCACATCTTTTATTTTGTCTTGTTTTATCTTCATAGAAAAGATTCTGGGTGCAAAGGGCGATAGTTCTTTCTTTGGCTCTGGCATTACTTCCTTGATCTTATCAAGGATAAATAGCCTTCCTTCTTTAGCTCTTAATATAGCCTCTCTTAATATCTCAAAATCAATTCCTTCAATCTTTGAGTCCATCTGGAAAGCTGTTATGCCTTTTTCTGTGCCAGTAACTTTAAAATCCATATCACCGAGATGGTCTTCAAGTCCGAGAATATCTGTGAGAATTACTACTTTCTCGTCGCTTTTGATCAGACCCATAGCAATACCCGCAACAGGCGCTGTTATAGGGACACCTGCATCCATCAGAGATAATGTAGCTCCACATACTGTTGCCATTGAGGAAGAACCATTAGATTCAAGGATGTCAGATACTACCCTTATAGTGTAAGGGAATGTCTCCTTGGGTGGAATGACAGCTTTCAAGGCTCTTTCCGCTAATGAGCCATGCCCTATCTCTCTTCTGCCTGGAGAACGGAGAGGTTTGACCTCACCTACGCTGAAGGGAGGAAAATTATAATGTAACATGAATGTTTTATAAATTTCCCCTTCAAGAGAGTCTACTTTTTGCTCATCAGCAGCTGTACCTAAGGTTGTTACTGCTAAAGCTTGGGTTTCGCCTCTGATAAAAAGTGCTGAACCGTGAGCTCTTGGTAGAATGCTTGTATAACATGATATCTTTCTTATCTCTTCAGGTTTTCTACCATCTGCTCTAATATTCTCATGGATTATCATATTTCTAACGACTTCTTTTTCGTAGCTCTGAAAGATATTAGCTATATCCTTTATAATTGCATCTTCTGATAGGTATCCATACTTAAGGCGATATTCAGAGGTGTTAAAATGCTCAATGGCTTCAGTAAGTATAGTATCTAAGGAGGCTTGTCTTCTTAATTTATCAGGTATTCTGATAGCTTCTTGAATATCTACCGAGATGAAATTTATAAGTTCTTGTTTAAGTTCGGGATTTTCAAAAATAGCAGGGATTGCTCGCTTTGGTTTTCCTGCTAAATTTCTTAGTTCAACCTGAGGAGTGATAACTTTCTTAATCTCATTATGAGCACATTTTAAAGCCCTCAATAAATCCTCTTCTGAAACCTCTAAAGCACCACCTTCCACCATTATGATCGCATCTTCAGTGCCAGCAACTACGATATTTAAATCAAGGTCATTACTCTCGTTAAGATTGGGATTAATAATAAGTTGGTCACCCTTAAGACCAATTTTAACAGCACCTATAACCCCATTATAAGGTATGTCAGAGATATTTAATGCAGCCGAGATGCCAACTATACCTAAAACATCTGTTAAATTCTCATCTCCATAAGATAAGACTGACACAATTCCTTGAGTCTCATGATAAAAACCCTTAGGGAATAATGGTCTTATAGGCCTATCAATGAGACGGGAGGTAAGGATTTCTTTTTCTGAAGGTTTGCCCTCTCTTTTAAAAAAACCACCTGGTATTTTGCCAGCTGAATAAGTTTTTTCTTGATAATCCACTGTGAAAGGGAAGAAATCAAGACCTTCTTTAGGTTTTTTATCAGCTACTACGGTAGCTAATAACATCGTGTCTCCATATTTTACGACAACAGCACCATCTGACTGCTTTGCCATTAAACCAGTTTCTAAAATCAGTTGTTTACCATTAAGTTCAAGCTCAACTTTAGTCATGTAACTATTATTCCTTGATGTATTTTAATTTTTTAGTAATTAGTTATAGTGTTTAGACTATTACTTAGGAGAAAAACATATTTTAAAAAAGGCATTTTACCAAAATAAAGAAGGTTTTCCTTTGGCATGTAAATTCTTTTAGCTTACTTTCTTAAGTTAAGCTTTTCAATCAGGACTTCATAGCGATTTTTATCAGTTGCTTTAAGATAACTCAGAAGTTTCCTTCTTTGAGCTACAAGCTTTAGAAGTCCTCTCCTTGAGTGATGGTCTTTAGTATGAACCCTGAAATGTTCTGTTAAAGAATTAATTCTCTTCGTCAATAAAGCTATCTGTACTTCTGGTGAACCTGTATCATTTGAGTGTCTTTTGTATTCACCAATTATGTCTTTTTTTTCTGAAATACTTAAAGCCATTTCTTCACCACCTTTTATATTTTTAATAATTTCAAATGAGGGAAGTTTTTAATTAAAAAGTTCTAAATAGCAAAAAACTTTGCCTAAATAGGTTATCATATATATTAAAATTCTGTAAAGGACCGTTTTAAATAAATAATCTTTGGTAACAAATTCCTGATGATATATTTTAGTCAAACTCAAAAGTTTATGAATAGAGCAGGATTTTAAGTTAATTAAATATAATCTTGAAGGAATATATATAAAGAATTAAGGAGAAAAAACATGAGAAAGACAGCCTTTATTTATACAGATAGATACTCTGATTTTGACTATGGTGATGCTCATCCATTAAAAATATACCGTCTAAAACTTACTTATGAGCTTATTAAGTCCTTAGGACTCTTAGATATACCTAATAGTAAGTTTGTAGAGGCACGAAAAGCTCAAGAAGAAGAGTTATTACTATTTCACGACAAAGAATACCTTGAAGTTTTAAAGATTCTCAATGAAGGTGCTAATATTAAAAAAGCTTACCTTTACGGTTTTGGTTCAGGCGACAATCCTGTATTTAAAGGACTTTTGGATTGGTCGTTGTTTGTAACTGGGGCATCCCTTCAAGCAGCAGAATTAGTTGACAGTAATGAGGTGAATATTGCATTTAATATAGCAGGAGGACTACATCATGCTTTAAGAAATAGAGCTTCAGGTTTCTGCTATGTTAATGACCCTGTTATAACAATTGAATACTTAAGAAGAAGAGGTAGAAAGGTAGCTTATATAGATATAGATGCCCATCACGGCGATGGTGTTCAAGAAGCTTTTTATAGTACGAATGATGTACTGACTATTTCTATACATGAAACAGGAAAGTTACTGTTTCCGGGCAGTGGCTTTGAGACTGAGATAGGATCTGGAATTGGTGAGGGATACTCACTTAATGTTCCATTACCGCCTTTCTGTGATGATGAGATTTTTATATATGCTTTCAGCGAGATTGTACCAGCAGCTCTTGAGAATTTTAGACCTGATATAATAGTAACCCAGTTAGGAGTTGATTCATTCGTTACCGACCCTTTAGCTCATTTAAATATAACAAATAATGCTTTTGTAAAGATAATCTCGCAGTTAAAGAACCTTTCAGAAAGATGGGTAGCTTTAGGAGGTGGTGGTTACGATATTATAAATGTAGTAAAAGGATGGACCCTTGCATGGGCTGAGATGAATGATATTAAGCTTTCTGAAAAATTACCAAAAGAATTCTTTGATAGATACAAGTCTTGGGGTTTTAAAGATGAATCTATTTTTGATAAACCTTATATAGTTAGTGGAGATATTAAAGAAAAGATGAAAGAGGCTGTTGAGAAAACTATCCGTTTTCTTTACGATAAGGCTTTATCTAAAATAAAATGAGCTATATTTATGATTTAGACAAAATTACCTCTTTTAATAATTTAGTGTTAATTGACACAGAGATTGCAAAAAAAGCCCATAAAGAACTTTTCTCTTTCACAGATGAGTCTTATCTTGATTTAGACAAAGAGTCTTTATTGGATAATATTGAAAGACTATTTGAAAGCCTTAATAATTATTCAAAATTGCCAACTGTAAATCTACATTTAGTATTAAATTGGCTAAATCTATTGAAGGTTTCTTCTTGGAATTCTGAAGTTTCTTCGTCTGATCATTTAAAAGTCATTTTTACAAGCATTGATGAATTGGGTGATGATTTTAATTATGAGAATTTAGATGAAGCTTTCCAAGTTTTTTTTAAAAATCGTCGCTTTGATATACTTAGAAAGTTCTGTCATTTAGCCAAAAATCAGTTAGACAAAAAATTAAACTATAAGGGAATTAATACGTTCTGTCATCTTTATTCTCTTGAGATAAAAAGGATCATCGCAAGCAGTCTTTGAAAGTGCTAAAAGTCTTGGTCAAAGACCAAAGAAGACAACTAAGGACTAATGTTTAATTGTAGAAATAGATTATAAAGGATGCCTAACTTATCTGTGAGAAGTAATATCCCGAAAGAGATTAATATTAAGCCACTAAGGACGCTTATTAATTGCATAAATTTGTGAAGTTTCCTTGTGTAATTAAAAAAGAGGTTTATACCTAAAGCAGATACTAGAAATGGGATTGCTAACCCTAAGGAGTAAAGAAAGAGTAATTGAACCCCGAAGGTTGTAGATGCTTGAGAGCTGACATAAATAAGGATAGTACCTAAAATGGGTCCTATACAGGGGGTCCAGCCAGCAGCAAAACTAACCCCTACAATGAAAGCCCCGAGATAATTAGTAGGACCTTTTTGAAAATAATATCTCCTTTCACGGAGAAGAATCTTTAATTTGAAGAGATCCATTACAAAAAGACCGAAGAGAATGATCAATATTCCCCCAACTATCCTTATAAAATTTTGATACTCTGTGAGTAAACTACCAATTAACGAAGAAGAGGCACCCAGTGTTATAAATATAGTTGAAAACCCACAGACAAAGCTTAGTGTGCTTATAAAAATGTGATGTCTTGAAGAACTTTTCAGGTTTTCAAGACTGACGCCAGTTATGAAAGATATATAGGCAGGAACGAGTGGTAGGACACAAGGAGAAAAAAAAGACATAAAACCTGCTAAGAATGCAAAACTAAAAGAGAGTTCATTCATTTTTAGTTAAGACTATGCCTGTGCACACTCAGACATGTCACCTTTAATCTTGGCTATTGCATGGGGTATTACATCAATGATAATCTCTAAGCATTCTTTAACAGCCTTTGGGCTACCAGGTAAGTTAATAATTAGGGTTTTATCTCTAATGCCTGCTATGGCTCTTGACAGGATAGCCTGGCGAGTGCTTTTTAATCCCTCAACTCTCATAGCTTCAGCTATTCCTGGGACTTCCTTTTGGATAACCTCCTTAGTAGCCTCAGGTGTTACATCTCTTGGAGATAGACCGGTGCCACCGGTAGTAAAGATAAGGTCAACGTAATCACAGTATTGAAGTAGTTTATGTTTTATCAAATCAACTTCATCAGGGACGATATCATAAAACTTTATTTTACCCAGATCTTTGATAATATGAGATATAACCTGACCGCTTTTGTCTTCCCTTTCACCTTTTGAGCATTTGTCACTAATTGTTAATATGGCTATTGTAATCATTTCTAATCTATATCGTCATCTCATCTATGGAAATACGAAAAGAGACATCTATGGGGTCTCCTATTTTTATCTGACCACCTTTTAAAATTCTTAAAAATATTCCTTCCTTAGGCATAACACAGTCACCTACTTGGTTATATATAGCACATCTATCATGGCAGACTTTTCCTATTTGACTAATTTCGCCAATAACAGCGTTTACACCACTACCAAATTTAATTCTTGTTCCGACAGGTAGAGACAACAAATCTATGCCTTCTGTTGTAATATTTTCAGCAAAATCACCGGGATTAACAGAGATGTCCAATTTTTTCATTTTGTTGATACTTTCAATAGAAAGCACACTGACTTGCCTATGCCACTTGGATGATGCATGAGCATCACCCTCGATACCATAATTTTCAATTACCTGCGCTGTTTCAACAGGTTTCTTTTTTTCACCTTTTTTATCACTTATATTGATAGAGACTATTTTTGCTTGCATTACGATACACCTAATTAATTATTATATAGTAACTTACTTTTAATAACTAATGCTATGTTTTGTTTGTTTAATAAAAAAACTCATTAATGCTGTAAAAAAAATTGCTACAGTAAGTAATCCTACTGCAATTAAGGCATTATTTAATAACTCTGGTTTGAAAAGTAACAATATTGCTAACTCTAACATCATAATACCAGAGAGCAACTTGAGGATCCTACCTTGTTTTTCTGAAAGTTTCTTTTTTCCTAATGTGACAGTACAAACGACCACTATAAGAAGCAAAGGTATTACATAGACTATATTATAGAAAGCTAAATAAAAATAATAAATAGACTGAGGGAGGTCATGTAGGGTTAAAATTCTTGTATAAACAAGTGGGAAACCAGCAGTGCAAAGTAACTCATATGAGTTTGCTGTGATAGCTAAAACAACAGTTCCTAATAATATAGATAATGTTGAGGTAGATCTCATAAGTTTTCTCATCTTATCAAACAGTCCCGGTTTAGCACTTTCAGGTATGGTAAGGGATATACCTTTTTTAAAAATAAAAAAATCTTTTATATTTATAAGGGCTATCAGTAAGGAAATTACCCCTGCAGTGGTCGTGATACCTGATACATTGCCCATGAATACGAAAAGATTCAACCAGGCAGCCATAAAAACAAAGTATATAAACCCAGAGAAAAAAACGAAAATGATACCTATTAAAAAGATTCTTTTTCTTGAACCTGCATGAACAAGAAGACCTAAAAGAGCAAAAAGTACAAAAAAGGCACAGGGATTAAA
The DNA here is from genome assembly GCA_026415415.1 of Thermodesulfovibrionales bacterium. Taxonomy (GTDB): domain Bacteria; phylum Nitrospirota; class Thermodesulfovibrionia; order Thermodesulfovibrionales; family Dissulfurispiraceae; genus DYHD01. The sequence continues at coordinate 86,588 of JAOAHE010000003.1, forward strand.
ACTATCTAAGCCAGCTATGAAAAGAGTTAACAACGGCAATGATAAATTTGCAAGATCAACATTACCAATAAGAGGTAATTTTATTTGTTCTTTAAAAGACTGATCTAACTTTATTGTTTCAGAAGGTTTTTGTAAATATTCAGCTTTAGTCTTTTTCTCAATAAGTTCTATAGTATTTACACAAGGTGAGGTTAAACATCTCTCTATAGCTTTTTTTATTTCTTTCTTCATATCTTCTGAAAAACCTATAAAAACTTTATCTCCTATAAATGTGACAGGCACTCCTTGAAGGGGTAAATTGAAGAAGTTCATCATTTGCTGAAGTAAAAAGGCATTATCCTTATTGTGCCACACTTCATATTCTTTGATCTGTAGGTTCTTAAATGTCTTTTGCATCTCTTTTAGAAAAAGTTTTTCTTTCTCACAAAAGGGACATCCTTTCCCTTCAAAGAAATAAATGATTACAGTATAAGAAGGGGGGCTTTTAGTATTATTGTTTTTCTCAGTTATTATAGTTTTCTTCTGTGGCACTAACAATTGATTTTTAGGCAGTTCTTCACAGTTCTGAGTTTTTTCTTGCTGCTGAGTACAGATACCTTCTTTGTCAGGGATACCTATGGTTGCTGAAACACTAAGAGGAGAGAAAGTTTGAAAAAAAAGTAAAAAAAATAAAATTATTGTAATTGCGTACATCTTATCACATCAAGTTTGAAGAATTTCATACAGCCATTACAAGATATACAATCGGCTTTGTCTTTACCTTCAGAAAACTTTAAAGGTAAATCAGGCTCTCTGATCAAAGGCCTTGACATAGCAATAAGATCAGCTTCACCCTTTTGTAAAATGTCTTCAGCTACTGTCTTTGATCTAATGCCGCCAACTAAGATTATAGGGATACTTAGATATCTCTTAAATAAAGCTGAGACTTTTCTGAAGTAAGCCTCTTGCTCTGTTTGAAGGATATTTAGTCTAACAGTTTTATTTTTTGATTCATACATTCCACCGCTTACTTCGATAGCATGAATACCAAGACCTTGTAACCTCATAGCTATTTTTAAGCTGTCGTAACGAGTTAACCCTTTTTCTACATAGTCATCGCCATTTAGCTTAATAGTAAGAGGAAATGCGTTACCAACCTCTTTACGGATTGCCTCATAAATCTCTTCCAAAAAATGAAATCTCCTTTCCTCATCACCGCCCCAGTAATCTTGCCTTCTATTTGTGTGAGGAGAAAGAAACTGGTTAACAAGATAACCATGAGCACCGTGGATCTGGATACCGTCAAACCCAGCTTCCATAGCTCTCCTTGAAGCATTAGAAAAGGCATCAATTATATCAAGGATTTCTTCATGAGTCATCTGACGCGGTGTTATATCTGTTGACGGATCATAAACAGCAGAAGGAGCTAAAGGAGGTTGACCTGCCAATAAAGATGGAAAACATTGCCTACCACCATGGACAAGTTGAATAAAGATCTTGCAATCATATTTATGAACTGCCTCTGTAAGTAATTTTAACTTACTAATATAATAATCATTGTGAATACAGAGCATATTTGGGGCAGTTCTGCCTGAAATATGGACTAAAACGTTACCAGTAATAACTAGTCCAACCCCACCTTTTGCAAGATCAGTATAAAAATCTATTAGGGCATCGGTTACAAAGCCATCTACATCTGCCCTTTTTTCATAAGTAGCTGAACGCACTAATCTGTTTTTAAGGGTAATGTTTCCTAAATTGTATGACTCAAATAACATAACATAATAGTATAACTTTAAAGCTCCTTAGTTAATCTGTTTCCATAAAGAACTTTAAGCATTTTTATTTTTTCCTTTTCCATGTTTATATCTTTAAAGATTTCAGGGTAAGCCCATTTTGCAACCATCTTAACAGCATATTGAAATTTCAGTGTCCAAAGGTCAAATAAGAATACTTCTGGAAGTTCATAAACTTTTTTATTTTTGACAGCATTTATACTACGCCATCTTGGATCGTTAATTACGTCGGTAGGATCATTTTTTAAATTTACCCACATAATTATTAAATCAGGATTCCATTTAATAATTTGCTCCATGCTCACTAAAGCATGTTCATCGGGAATTGAGAGACAAACATTTCTACATCCTGCCATTTGTATTAAGTCGTTGACAGTACTTTCTCTACATGAAGTATGGAGATATCCTTGAGCCCACATGAAGTAGACATTTTTTATTTCTTTGTCTGGTATTTTTTGGATAGCTTTTTGCATATGTAGCAGTTCATTTTTAGTATAGTAGACAATCTCATTAGCTCTACTTTCACTTCCAGTTAATTTACCTAAAGCTATTACTTCTCTGTATACATCATCAAATCTATTGATAAAAACAGCAAAGACAGGGATCCCTCTGTCTTCAAGAGATTTGATTGTCTCGGTCTGTTTTGACCAGATAATTACTACATCAGGCTTTAAAGAAACTACGGTCTCGATACTTACAAATTCCCAGTTACCAGGGGAAGGTAAAGTTTTGTTTTTTATCCTATCATCCATTGCAGAGTAGTATTTAAAAACATCACCAGTGTAAACATTTGAAGGTACAGCAATAACTTTTTTTTCTACGCCAAGCATATATAAAGCAGACAAAGCACTTTCAATTAAACAAACAATCCTATTTACAGGCTTACTAAATACCAACTCTTTACCTCTAAAGTCTACAATTCTTATATCTTTATGAGAGGCAAAAGAGATATTAGGTATTAGTATGATAAAACCAATAAAAAAAGTGAGGATAATACTCTTTTGAAAGTTCTTTTTTGTCATTTAAGATTTTAATTCCCTTAGCCTTTTTATGACAACCTAAAAGATGATAGTTTAAATAAGCTTTTTAGATTAGCCTATTTATTTTAGCACTTAATATTAAATTTTTAGAATAATTATTGAATGATAATTTTAAAAATTTCTTTAAGCTGTTATCTCATAGTTAATCTATTTTAAACTTTAATAACATTATTTACCAAACATTTTCCAAGTATAAAAAATAAAAAGGGGATTCTATCCTTAGATAGACCCCCTTTTCTTAGAATAAGTTGGTTTACTATTTAAAAGATCAATTCTATAGCGGCAAATGCATTAAAACCAGTATCTTTAAACTGCCATGGCATCTCATATTTTCTATCAGTAATGTTACTAAGCTCTAAATTTAAGTTTGCCTTATAATTTTGAGTCTTAAATAGCATTTTCTGAGCTTTTATATTTATTGTTTCATAAGGTCCAAATTTTTTCCTATCTTGCTTAGAAGTAGTATCATAATACTTACCCACAGCATTAAGATATGGTGAAATAGTGATGTCGTAAGGCAAGTTAAATGTTAACCCAAGATTTAATATATATTGTGGCACAAAAGGAATATCACTGTTGTCATTTACTGGATCAACTCTGTTTGAAACTTTTGTATCTATAAAAGTATAGTTAGCAAAACAACTGAGATTTTTATTAAAAGCATGTATAAGTTGAACCTCAAAGCCTTTTGACTTTGCCTTGCCAGCATTTACAGATTGACTTTGAGATGGGTCAAGACTTACTCTGTTTTCTACTATTGCATCATCAACTTCGTTAACAAAAAGACGAAGTCCAAATTCCATATTAGGCATTATAAAATAATCCATACCAAGATCATAGCTTATGCCTTTTTCTGGTTTTAAATTTGGATTAGGCAGCTGTCCGTGTCTTCCGGGAACTCCTTTATCTGATAAATTGAGCGTTCCGCCTACTGATTTTGCTGAGGGAGCAATGAAACTTGTCCCAATATTTGAGAAGAAAGACAAAGAATCTGTTGCATTATATCTTGCTCCAGCACTCCATAGAAATCTATCCCAAGATTTATCTTTTATAGCAGGCTCAATGCCACTTAGAAGGTTGTATTCATTCTTTATAGTGTTAAATCTACTACCCAACCTAAATACAAATTTGTCTATTACAAGTTTCTCCTGAACAAATATCCCGAAGCTTCTTGCCTTTGCATCATTTCCTGTTAGTTTAATCCCCGTGTTAGCAGACTCAGATGTTGTCTTATAACTGGCATACTGATAATCTATACCAAAGGTAAGTAAGCTATTGCCCATATGTTTATAATTAAATGTCAGATCAACTGGTATAATGTGTTGTTTTACTCCATCTTCTGATCTTAAGCTTAAGTTTGGGAAATTATCTTCTTCCCATTTTCTATCATAATGTCTATAGCCTAACTTTAATTGAGCATGGAGATCTGAAGTTAATTGATTACTGTAAGCGATATTTATAGTGTCATAATTATGCTTGTAATCCCTGTTTGGCCTACCTACATCCCCTACATGATTAGTATGATGAGCAAATAAAGAAATCTTTTGTTTGTCAGGCTCTATAAAATAAGTAGTTTTGAAGTAAAGCTTAATTTTTTTGTAGTCAGGGTCATCAAGCATATTTAACCATGAAGGATTAGTGCCATAATTAGTATAGTCTGACTGCTCATAACTTGCACCCATGAAGTAATGAAAATTCCCACTGCTACCCTGATGGTAAAGTTTTCCATTTAAGGTGTTATATTTACCATAACCAAGTTGAAATCTTGTCATCGGAGAGGTTATTTTTTCTTTTAATATAAGGTTGGTTATCCCTGCTAATGGTGATTGAGCTCCTGCAAAGTCCATGGATAAATAGTTAGAGTACATAACAGAAGCAGGTCCTCTGTGTACTTCTGCATGGCTTAAAGCGAGAATATCTAAACTCATCGTATCAACAAAAGAATCAATTGGTAAGCCATCTAAAAGATAAACATTGTATTTAGGCCCAAGGCCACCATAGGATCCCCAGTTTGCATCATTACGAGATAGCACATTAACAAAAGTACCAGGTGTATACTTAAAAATATCTGCAATATTTTTGTTATAAAGAATAATTTTATCCATTTCTTCTTCAGTGACTATGTCAACCTTTTGAGTAATATTAGTTTCTGTTTGTGGTATTTTGGTCTCTGTGACTACAAGCTCTTCAAACTTATATGGTTTGCTTGCCTGATCAGACCCAAACACTAAAGATGGAAAAAACATGAAAATCATTAAAAACACCCAAAAACCCTTCTTCATACATTTATCCTCCTTTTAGAATAAAAAAAGCCACAAAGACATATTATTAAAAATATTGCCTTCGTGGCTTATAGTAATAACTGAATTTCTTATTCAGTATTTTCAGCTAATAAGTATAAAAGATAAATTAATTATTGTCAACTTCTTGTCCCAAACCCAAATTTGCCGATAGAAGTTTTAAAATTTAAAAAATATCTCATTCTCTGCTTCTTTTAGGC
>JAOAHE010000040.1:0-8501 GCA_026415415.1 Thermodesulfovibrionales bacterium
CCCCATGGACAGGCTGTTATGCAAGACTTACAACCTACACAGAGGCTCTGCTCAACAAAAACAATTCCATCCTTTGAGCGTCTTTGCATAGCGCCAGTAGGGCATGCTTTTACACACCAGGGGTCTTCACAGTGAAAACAGGGCATAAAGACAAATTTCTGTCTTGGTAGTCCTCCGACAAGTTTTACATCGGTCTCAATTATTCTACAAAGTCTTGGTCCAAGGGGTAGTTCGTTTTTAGTTTTACAGTGTACTTCACAAGCATAACATCCTATACAACGGTTATGGTCTTGATATATGTAGTAGATGCTCATCTTTGTCACCTCCCCTTAAGCCTTTTTAACTCTTACAAAGTTTTCAAAGAGTGCCCCTGTATGGCTGCCATGAGCCATTCTATCAAAGGCACCTTTTAGAAGTTTTCCCTCATTAAGTCCCTTACCAAAGGAGCGGGTTTTCCAAGGCACTTCGTTTTCAAATCCTCTGTACATAAAAACCGCCTCTGGATGTATAAAGGGGGTCACTTTAGCCTTAATTTTTCCTACATAATCACCTGAAGAAACCTCTACCCAATCACCATTTTTTATACCAAGCTGCGATGATACTTTATCATTAATCCAGAGTTCGTTTTCCGAAACTATCTCGTTTAAATACTTATTATTATGTGTTTGAACGTGTGTGTGTACTGCCATTCTTCCAAAAACTAACCTAAATTCACCTTCTTCGGTTTTAGGTTGTAGAGGGCTCTGATGATCAAAGAAGTAAGGAACTTCCCTTTCCGCCATATTGTTTGAGAGTATCTCAATTTTTTGAGATGGAGTTTTAAACTTCAGTTCCTCTCTTGAATACATCTTTGCCTCCTTACAGAGGGAAACCTGTCCATTTTTATTAAAATCTTCTATCTTAATTCCAGTGTCTTCAAGCTGGAAATTCCATAAATCTTCAATAGTCTCATAAGGTATATACTCTCCAACTCCATAAGCATTTAGGAGCCCTTTGGTAATCTCCCATTTTCCTTTTGTATCGTAGATAGGTTTAATGGCTTGCCTTCTCATAACAAGTGAGGGCTTAGCACCTCTCTGCAAACCAATCACATCATTTCTCTCTAAATAAGTAGACTCAGGAAGCACCACATCTGCATACCAAGAAGTTGCAGAATAGTTAACATCTACTGTTACAAGAAGGTCCAAACCATTTAGGATTTGCTCTATATCTTTCTTAGGTATCCCTGCAAAAGGATCATACCTTACTACAAACAAAGCTTTTACAGGGTAAGGCTGACCAGTCTTAATTGCTCTATAGAGGTGAAGAATATGTCCTGCTCCATCATAAAGAAAGCCTTTACCTTCTTCGGCTTCAACCCTTTTATCCTTTGGTGCTGGAATTCTATCAAGAATGCTGTTTAATCCTTTTGCCTCAACTTCTTTTGGAGTTTTTGCTAATATAAGACCTCCTTTTTGCTCAATGCTGCCAAGAAGGGCATTTAGAATGATCACTGAACGAGCAAAATAAAAGGCATCCATATATCTTGCAGAAAACCATCCAGGGTAAAGAATCACATGTGGTTTAGCTGCACTTAATGATCTTGCAAAATTTACAATCTCATATGAAGGAATACCAGTTTCTTTTTCAGCCCATTGAGGAGTACAGTTCTTTACAAATTCTTCAAGTTCTGTCATTCCTAAGATGAACTTATCAACGAAGTCTCTGTCATAAAGGTTTTCTCTCAAAATTATATTTATAAGAGCAAGGCAAATAGCATAATCTGTACCAGGTCTTATTTGAAAGTAACGAGTAGCCTTTGTGGCAGTCTTTGAGGCTCTGATATCAAGATATGTAAGTTCTGCTCCATTTTCAAGACCTTTTACTATATTGTTGACTTCTCTTACACCCAAAGCTTCAATCGCATTCCTGCCAAAGAAGACCATGTGTTTGGTATTGGCAAAGTCATAGCTGATCTCAGGTCTGCCATAACCAAGGAGACTTTGATAGGCAAGGTCTACATTTTTTCGGCAGAAATCATCATGGCTAAAGTAATTTGGTGAGCCCAAGCCTCTGACAATTAATCTTTGCACTTCACCAAAAAGACCTGCACCTCTATCAAGCAGTGCCACTGTCCTATTACCATATTGAGACTGAGCTTTTTTAATGGCTTCTGTAATAAAACTAAAAGCTTCATCCCACCTTACCCTTTTGAACTGACCTGACCCTCTTTCGCCAGTTCTTATCATAGGGTATTGGAGTCTTTCAAAATCATAAAGAAGTGCGATTCCAGCAGCTCCCCTGGCACAGAGGCTACCTTCCATGCCAGGTATGTGAGGATTTCCTTCTATCCAAGTAACTCGTCCATCAGATACTTCAACCCTTATAGGACATCTCACTGAGCACATCCCACAATTACTAAATACTGAGTTTCTCATACTTGCACCCTCTTAAAATACACCAAGAAGTTGTAGTGCTAATATTAAAAGACCAACACACGCAACCCTTTTCACCACTACTGGGTTTAGTCTTTTGGCAATTTTAGGTCCAATATACCCTCCTATAATAGCAGCAGGGAACATAATGACAAAAAAAATGAGGTCAAAATTGCCGAAACCATAGTGTCTAAATGAACCCATCAGGGTATTAAAGAATATAGCCAAAAGAGAACTACCAACTATAACATACATGGGAAGTCTTAATCCCACCGCCATAAGGGGCACCATAAAAGGTCCTCCACCGAACCCAAACATTGAAGATGCAACAGCTATTAGAAAAGCACCAGGAATACCAATGGCAAGATTGACTTTAAATTCCTGTCCCCAAAATTCTATTTTCATAGCTATTTACCTCCTTCTTCTTTTTTCTGAGTAGCTTCCTGAGCTCTCCTCTGGAACTCTTTCAATATAGCTTGCTCTTTTTTATTCTTTTCAAGATACTTAGGAGTTGTCTGCCAGAACATTAGAGCTGCAAGAATTATGAGTACCCATCCAAAAAGGAATTTATATTGATCAAGTGTTATAAGCTCAGTAAGCTTTGGACCTATAAAGCCGCCAGCTAACATGGCAAGCCCTAAGGTTACGCCAAGTTGCCAACTAATAAACTTGATTCTTGAGTAGTTGATAATGCCTGAGCCTTGAGAGAAGAGAACGGTTGGCATAACTGTTCCAGCTACAACAGTATGGGGTAATCCAAGCATAACAAGTATTGGGTTAAGAATAAACCCACCGCCTGCACCCATCAAAACACCAAAGGTGGTTATAGCCATTGTTAGAAAGAAGGGTATAAATAGGTTTACAGTTCTTCCTGCGTTGTCTAAATAGACACTTGGAAAACTCACTGTGTTTTCAAACACTACTTTTTCACTCTTTAAATCTTTATCAACTTTTGCAACTACATAGTATTTACCTGGAGGTGCATTACTTGGCAGTTCCACAGGGACTTTGAAAGTTCCGTCAGGGTTTATCTCAATAGTTGCCTTAAAGACAACAGGAAGGTCTCTGAATTTTGCTTTTACAAGTTGCATTGCTCTTCTTTTATTTTCTGACTTATCCATAGGTGGTAATAACTCACCGCGTGAACCAATTATGCTTGCCCACAAAGTCGTCTGATATCTATCAATCTTGGCCTGAGCTGGGGCGTCGAAAACTGTTGTAGCTCCTGTATTTCTAAGAAGAGTAGAAACGCTCCATTTTCTACCAAGTTGTTTTTCAGATTCTAAAACATCACTGAATTCCTTAGGAAAGAGAAGGTTATAGAAGGCAGGCATCTCATCAGTCATGTAAAAAATATAAGGTCTTTTACCTGTCTCTTTGTCTACCTCTGCATCAAGTCTTGTAGCTCTAACTTTCTCATCTGTCCAGATCTCTATGTAAACTGGTTTGCCTTCAGGGACTTTACCAGTTATCATTATTATACCACCATTTTTTAGAGACTTTTTATCTATCTCTAAAAAAACCTCCGGTCTTGGAGCAGGCTCTTCTTTTGCTTCTTGAGTTTGGGAAAGTTGGTTATCTTTTTGAGATTGTCCTAATGATTGAGGGGGGTAAATAAATATGAGAACAGACAAAGCACTTATAAGCAGAGACAAGAAAAATCTTTTATTCATACTTTAATCCTCCTTATGAGTAATACAGAGGGCACTTGATTTATGAGTACCCCCTGTTTTTGCCAAATTAGTAGGCACCAGCTGCTTTTGCTGCGTCAATCATTATATTGAAATCCTTGTCTGTTGCAGGCACAAAACCGTCTGTTCTTGCTGGAGCAAGAACTTTAATTGACTGAAGATCACCTGGTTTAAGTTTTAAGACAGCATTTTTAATCTTTGTTGCCATATTAGAATCTATCTTTTTACCCGTAAATACAACCCAGTTTGGTATTGGATCGCTTTTTCCAAGTCTTCTAAACTTATCTCCACCGGCTTTAAGTTTTTCTACATCATCATCTCTTACGAATCCTGCATCAGCTTTGCCTGCTAATACTGCATCAGCCACTGGATCACGTCTCTTTTCGAAAATTATCTTAACGTCGTCTTTTTTAAGATTGGCCTTTTGAAGCATAAGCATCTGCACAAGATATGCACCAGCTGAACCAGGATCTGTAGCTGCTATTGTTTTTCCCTTAAGATCAGAAATAGATTTGATCGGGCTGTCCTTTTTTACAATTATTGTTCCATAAAGCTTTGTGCCGATCTCTGGCTCTGATGCTATAGCTATTGCTTGAGCATCTTTAACAGCTTTCTTTACAACTACATAAAGATAAGGGTTAGTGTAGGCTATATCATAAGCTCCTGCCTTTGCTTCATTTGTCCAAGTTTCAAAATCCTTAGGGACTACAAGCTTTACCTTAACTCCTAATTCTTTCTCAAGATATTGAGCTAAGGGAGTGAATCCGTCGATCATCTCTTTTTCAGAAAGTCTTGGTAGCAAACCAAACTTTAACTCTGCTGCGATTGATGTAATAGGGATTGTTAATACAAAAAGTAGCATTAAAGCTAACAAAGCAAATTTCTTCATGATTTTCCTCCTTATTCAAATTGGTAAGATTATCTGACCACTAAAACTGAACAGTTTGCATTTGCTGTTACCTTTTGGGTAACACTTCCAAAAAGTGTTCTCTCTGTGGCATCCTTGCCTTTTGAGCCAATTACAACTAAGTTAATCTTATTGTCTTTGGCAAACTCTACAATAACATCTGCTGGACTTCCTTCAAGTACTAAAGTTTGTCCTTTCACCTCCTTTCTATTTAGTATCTCTTCTGCTTTTTTAAGATTACCTTCTGCCTCGGTTTTGAAAATGGCTTCTACTGTTGCACAATCAATACCTATCTCTAAAAAACAAACTTTAGGAACAATAGATAAAACTGTTATCTCTGAACCAAATTTTTGTGCAATATTAATTGTTTCATCTAAAGCTTTCATTGACCACTCTGAACCATCAAAGCAGACTAAAATCTTTTTCACGATTATGCCTCCTCCTTCGCAAAAAATATAAGGGTCAAGTGCAAAAAGATTGCCAAAGCTAACTTCTTGAAAAATAAGAAAATTTTAAAAATAAGGAGTGCTGAATGGGACAGCATTTGAAATCACCTGTTCTGTTTAGGACAAGTATATCTTTGATGGTTCTTTTTATTAGTAGAATGAAGAGGGGTTAAATGATATAAACTTTATTTATATAATGAAGTGATTTCTTCCTTTCCGACTTTTTAGCTGGGTTATAAACTCTCAATAAATATCAAATTGATAAATATATAATCTAAATTTATCACAATATTTAAATTAAGATTATTTATTATTTTTTCAGTCTTATAAGTTTTTTATTTTTGTTTTGACACTTCAAAATGAAATTGAAAAGTAGAAAAAAATAATGATGAAAAAAAATAGATAAGAATTAATTGGGATATATTATAAAAAATGATTATTATAATTTTATATTATAGTTTTATACTTTTATTTTCATTTAGTTTTATAATATTATATAAAAAAATCTTATTAAATAGTATATTTTTACTTATAATTTAATTTTTAATACTTCTTAAATATATATATATATTATCAATTAAAAATTTCATTTATTTATATTTATAATGTTGAAAGAAAAGCAAAAAGTTAGCTTCCCTTATATAGGAATAACGATAGCCCTAATTTTTTTTATAATTTTTGGTATATTCTTTTATAGAGAAAAACATAATTTTACATATAAATCAATGGTATATCAGGAGCTTAGATCTATATCAGAGATCAAAGCTGCAGAGATAACAAGATGGAAAGATGAAAAACATAAACTTGCTGAAGCTATTAAAAACAATAAAATATTTTCTTTGATTTTATATAAATGGTTTTCTAACTATAATGATATCAATCTTAAATCGGAACTTTATGAATGGCTCAGATTAATTAAAGAAGCAAATGATTTACATGGAATTTTTGTACTTAATAATAAAGGCTCATTAAGTTTTTTTATTTGTGAGAGTCATGGAAAACTTGGCGATAGAACTCTAAAACTTTTGAAAAAATCTAGGACTGAAGATAAAATTTTATTTTCTGATCTATACAGACATCAAGATGAAAATAGCATTGAAATTGATATCGTGGTTCCAATTAGGTTTAATGGAAAACCTTTAGGTTGGCTTATTCTTGCTATTGACCCCAATAAAACCCTTTATCCTATAATTCAGGCATTTCCAATATCAAGTAAAACGGGAGAGTTTATCTTAGTTCGTAAAGATGGTGATAGTGTCTTATTTTTAAATGATCTTAAAAAGAAGAAAGACGCAGCTCTTAATCTAAGGATCCCACTCACCTATGATAATGTCGCAGAAGTAATGGCGGTAAAAGGAATACATGGTATAGTTGAAGGGATTGATTACAACGGTATGCCTATAATAGCCTATTTAACGACTATACCTGATCTCCAGTGGTTTTTAGTTACTAAGATAGATAAAATAGAAGCTTTTTCATACTTAAACCATCTTAATTTTTTGACTGTATTTACTGCAATTTTTTTAATTCTATCATCAATATTTGGTGTTGCCTTTATATGGAGGCATCAAAGATCTCAATTTTATAAAAGTCAATATGAGGTAGAGAAAAGACATGCTGTTCTATTACAAAAATATGAACACTTGGCTAAATATGCAAATGATATAATTTTGATCATTGATGCAGATACATATAACATAGTTGAGGCAAATGAAAGGGCTGTGGAGATTTATGGTTACACAATGTCTGAACTTACCTCTATGAATGTAAGTGATTTAAGGGCAAAAGAAGCATTAAAGACGCTAAACAAAAATTATAGTTTTACTACTATGTTTGATGGCTATGTCTTTGAGACAACTCATGTTAAGAAAAATGGTCAGACTTTTCCAGTTGAAGTAAGTTCAAGGGTTTTAATGATAGATAATAAGAAATTTTACTGCTCTATAGTTAGAGATATTACTAAAAGAAAACAAGCTGAAAGGAGCCTTAAAAATGCTCTTGGAGAACTTAGAAAACTTGAAGATATAATTAATAAAAGTCCAGCAATAGCTTTTTTATGCGCAAATGAAGAAGGCTTACCTCTTGAGTTTATATCATCAAACATTAACTGCTATGGACATTGTGCATCAGAACTAATAAGTGAAAGAGCATCTTTTTTAAGCCTATTGCATCCTGAAGATAGAACAAACTTTTTTAATAAAATTACAGATTTAAAAAGTAAGATTAAATCAGAATTTGTCATAGAACACATGATCCTCAAGAAAAATGGAGAGATTAGTTGGGCTGAAACTAAAATATGGTCTTTGGAAAATGAAAATAGTAATATATCTCATTTCCAAGGTGTATTAATAGATATCACTGAAAGGAAAAGATTACAAGAACAGCTAACACAAGCTCAAAAGATGGAAGCCGTTGGTCAACTTGCAGGTGGAGTAGCACATGATTTCAACAATATCCTTACAGCCATTATTGGCTATGCTCAACTGATAAAGGTGATAGCAAGACATGATGAGAAACTTAATACATATATAGAACACATCCTTAGGTCTTCAGAAAAGGCAGCTAACCTAACTAATAGTTTACTTACTTTTAGCCGAAAAAAGATAATAAATCCACAACCTTTAAGTTTGAATAACCTGATTAAAGAGCTTTACTATCTTTTATTAAGACTCATAACTGAGGATATTGATTTACAGTTATACCTTACAGATAAAGAACTCGTAATAATGGCTGATAAAAACCAAATTGAGCAAGTTATCATGAACCTTGTAACAAATGCAAAAGATGCCATACAAACTCATGGGATAATAACTATCGAAACTGATGTTATTGAAATTGATAATGAGTACATTAAGCAACATGGTTATGGAAAGATTGGGAGATACGCTTTAATGTCAATTACAGATTCAGGAGAAGGTATGGATAGAGAGACACAAAAAAGAATTTTTGAGCCTTTCTTTACTACAAAAGAGGTTGGCAAAGGAACTGGGCTTGGACTGTCAATTGTCTATGGTATTGTTAAGCAACATAATGGCTATATAAA
>JAOAHE010000040.1:8511-17190 GCA_026415415.1 Thermodesulfovibrionales bacterium
GATGTGTATAAGAGACAGTGTGTATAGTGAAAAAGACAGAGGGACTACTTTCAAAATTTATCTACCTTTAATTGATGCAGAAGATATGACTGAAATTTCAATTGAAGAGCCTTTAATTAAGATGACAGGCACTGAGACAATATTAATAGCTGAGGATGAGCCTGAAATCAGAAACCTTTATAAGAGCACACTTGAGTCCTTTGGATATACTGTAATAGAAGCAGGAGACGGAGAGGAGGCTGTAAAACTCTTTACAGAAAATAAGGATAAAATTCAGCTGCTCATCTTCGATGTTGTGATGCCTAAGAAAAATGGTAAAGAGGCTTATGATGAGATTAAATCTATAAAACCAAATATAGAGGCAATTTTTACAAGTGGTTATGCGGAAAATATCATTTATAAAAAAGGTATTTTAGATGAAAATCTCAATTTTATAAAAAAACCTATATCGCCAAATGAGTTATTGCGGAGGATTAGAAAGGTTTTAGATAGTTAAGACTTTGAGATGAATTTTATTTATTTTATATAATATTAAAAGGTGAGCTACATGAAATGGACCGAAGAATTAGCTATAGGTATTAATATAATTGATGAACAACATAAAGAACTTATTGATAGAATTAATAGCCTTGTAGAGTCTATAAGGCAACACGCTTGTAAATACAAAATAAGCGATACTATTAAATTCTTAGAGGATTATGTTCAGATTCATTTTAATGAAGAAGAAAAATATATGCTTAATTACCAATACCCTTATTATGGGCATCATAAATCACAACATGAGTTTTTCAAAAAGGAACTTGCGAATCTGAAACCTGAACTTCTTAAACTTGAAGGCGGTTCAAAACCAGGCTCTTATGAGCTATCTGTAGCAACCAATCAGTTGGTAGTTGATTGGATATTGGATCATATAGCAAATGTAGATAAAAAATTAGGTATGTATTTAAAAAATAAAATTTAAATAAAATATGTCATTTGTAGCTTCTTATTTAAAGTTATCATCTGAAGAATTCGGAAGTAAAATCAAAGAGTGCAAAGAGATCCTCCAAGAATGTACTTTATGCCCTCGTGAATGTAGAGTAAATAGAACAAAAGGAGAAAAAGGTTTCTGCAAAACTACTGATCGACTTTTTATATCCAGTTGGGGCCCTCACTTTGGAGAAGAAAGACCTCTTGTTGGGTATTACGGTTCCGGCACAATTTTTTTTGGTTATTGCAATTTAGGTTGTATTTACTGTCAGAATTACACAATAAGCCATTTAGGGGAAGGAGACTATTTTTCCCCTACTACTTTAGCAGAGATAATGCTTGGTTTACAAAAAATTGGATGTCACAATATAAACTTAGTAACTCCTACTCATCAAATGCCTGCTATCCTTGAATCTTTAAAAATAGCAAAAGAATCAGGGCTTTACGTTCCCATTGTTTATAATTGTGGTGGTTATGAGTCACTGCGACTTCTTAAAATTCTTGATGGTATAATAGACATTTATATGCCTGATTTCAAGTATTCAGACCCTGAAATGGGAATTAAGTACTCAAAGGCTCCAGATTACCCTAAAATAGCAAAGGCTGCTTTAGTTGAGATGCATAGACAGGTCGGTGATCTTTTTATAGATAATTTTGGAATTGCTAAAAGAGGCTTACTTGTAAGACATCTCATTCTGCCTAATAATATTGCTGGCACTGAAGAATTTGTTAGATTTATTGCAGAAGAAATCTCAAAAAAGACTTATGTTAATATTATGGATCAATATAGACCTTGTTATAAAGCTAATGAATACCCTGAAATTAATAGAAGAATAACTTCAAAAGAATACAAAGATGCTATAAAGATGGCGCATGATGTTGGGCTTAGAAGATTAGATTAACATAGTTAGACTATCTAATATAACTGCCATAATAGGTGTAGATAAAATGTCCAGTGATCGTTAAGCCATCCTTGCCCCACTCATCTGGTAACGGCCAGTAAGGTTCTGCGTCTCGCAGTGCTTTCATAGCAGCATCATCAAGACTTTTATAACCTGAAGTCCTTATAAGCTCAACAGAGCCAAGTTTTCCATTTTTCTTTATAGTAAATCTTATATATAAATCTCCATAGATACCTTTTTCAGCAGCATCACGAGGGTATTTCCAGATCCCTTCAATCTTTTCTTTAAGTCTTTGCATATATCCTTGATACTGATACTCTTTTGTGCTAAAAGTGATAGAACTGTCAGGTTTATTCTCTTTATCTCTCATGGCTAATTTACCAATAATGTCTTTATCAAAGATGTTGTCTTTAGAGAATTCTCTATTTTTTTTATCTGATGAAGACTCTTTACCACTTAAACCTTCTTTTTTTATGCTATCTTCTTGTATTGTGGGTAGTTTACTTAAATTTCCTTGCTCAGAAGCACTACCTTCTAAGTGCTTAGGTGGTTCTTTTTCATCTTTACGTTCTTTTTTTGGTTTCATGCTAAAAAGATTATCTTTTTTCTTTGAAGATTTCTCGTTTTTGTCTTTTACTGAAGGCAAAAGGAGCCTATTGTTAGGAAGTGGAAGTTTTTTTGTAAGGTTCCTGCTTTCGAGTAACTCTTCAGGGGAGACAAGATGGGTAGAAATATATTTTTGGTTACTCTCATTTTTTGGTATCTTTATGAAAAAAATAATAGAGATTATCAGTATATGAAATATTAAAGAATAAATGAGCGCTTTAAGCAAAGTAGTTGCTCTTTATAATTGAAATTAGCAAATCTTTTATTTTGATTATAACTTATAAAATATTAATTGTAAAAACACTATATATCACCTTGATGAATGAAAGCTCCGTTTTTTATTAAATTTTGGTATAAAAATGATCAACTTAGATGTTTGACAAAGCCCTTACTTTTTATTTAATATTCTATCTTGCAATTTATGTTTTTAATGAAAATAGCTATCAAACCACATAACTAATTTAAGTTAACTTACTGATAGCTAATTATGTTTAATAATCCTCTATTTTTAATAATCTATTAATTTATAAGAGAGGGCATATGTATTTTCAAGATCTGATAATGAAGCTTAACGATTTTTGGGCAAAAAAAGGGTGTATCCTTCTTCAACCTTATGATATTGAAGTAGGTGCGGGTACTTTTCATACTGCAACTTTTTTTAGGGTTATTGGACCTGAACCATGGAAAACAGCTTATGTTGAGCCAAGTAGAAGACCGACTGATGGAAGATACGGCGAAAACCCCAATAGGCTTCAACATTACTATCAATATCAAGTAATTGTTAAACCTTCACCTATAGATAGTCAAGATATATATTTAGAGAGTCTTGATTACCTTGGTATTGAAGCAACTAAGCACGATATACGTTTTGTAGAGGACGACTGGGAGTCTCCTACTCTTGGGGCCTGGGGGTTAGGATGGGAAGTTTGGTTAGATGGTATGGAAATAACTCAATTTACATATTTTCAGCAGGTAGGAGGCATAGATCTTAAACCAGTTTCATTAGAAATTACATATGGTCTTGAAAGGATTGCGATGTATTTACAAGAAATTGATAATGTTTTTGAGATAGAATGGTGCAAAGGCATAAAATATGGAGAGATTCATAAACAAGGTGAGATAGAGTTTTCTAAATTTAATTTTGATTACTCAAACCCTGAATTACTCATTTACCAATTTGAAGCCTCAGAGAAGGAATCCAAAAGAATGATCGAGTTAGGGCTCGTTCTACCAGCGTATGAGTTCTGTCTCAAGTGTTCTCACTATTTTAATTTACTCGACGCAAGAGGCGTTCTCTCAGTTACAGAAAGAACAGGGTATATAGCAAGGGTCAGGGCTTTAGCCAGGCTTTGTGCTGAGGCATATTATAAACAAAGACAAGATATGGGTTTTCCATTGCTTAAGAGGTGATACTTTATGGAAAATAATCGTGATGACAAAACTCAAAATAATGTTGCAAAACTTTTGTTAGAATTAGGTGTTGAGGAAATTCCAGCTCGTTTTTTACCAGATGCTTTGGTTGCTTTAAAAAACAATGCAGAGAAATTATTTACTGAAAACAGGCTAATCTTTTCAAATATTAAGACTCACGCAACACCAAGACGCATTACTTTAATTGCTGACCTTGAGAAGCACCAAAAAGTTGAAGAAAAAGAGATATGGGGTCCTCCGGTGAATGTAGCTTTTGACGATTTTGGTAACCCTACAAAAGCTGCTGAGGCATTCGCAAAAACTCATGGTATCACCTTAGATAGTTTACAAAAAAAAGAGAAAGGCAAAGGTTTATATATTGTAGCCATTGTAAAGGAAGAAGCCAATAAGACAAAAGATGTTTTACCGCAGATCTTAAGTAGGCTAATACTATCCCTTAATTTCCCTAAAAATATGAGATGGGGAGATGGTGACTTAAAATTTGTAAGGCCAATCCACTGGATCTTGGCCATATATGATCAAGATAAGATAGCTTTTGAGATTGAGGGTATTAGAAGCGATTCGATGACGCGTGGTCATAGATTTCTTTCACCAGCTTCTTTTGAGATTAAAGATATAAAATCTTATACCAATCTCTTAAGAAATAACTTTGTAATAGTAAACCAAGAAGAGAGGAAAAAAATAATTATTGAAGAGTCAAATAAATTAGCTCAATCAGTAAATGCATCTGTCATTATAGATGAGGACTTACTTGAACATGTTACATTTTTAGTGGAATATCCTGTTCCAGTATTAGGAAGTTTTCCATCAGAGTATCTATCATTACCCCCTGAACTATTAATAAATGTAATGAAGGGACACCAGAAATATTTTGCTTTAGAAGATGCAAATAAAAGACTTGTAAATTACTTCATAATTGTTAGTAATACCAAACTTGCAAACTCAGATACAGTAAGAAAAGGGGCTGAAAGAGTTATAAAAGCTCGCTTTGAAGATGCACGCTTTTATTTTGAAGAAGATACTAAAATACCATTAGAATCAAGGATAGAGGATCTTAAAAAAGTCATTTATCATGATAAACTTGGAAGCCTTTATAGCAAAACTCAAAGGATTGTCTCAATCGCTGAGTTTGTAGCAAACAAATGTTGCCCAAGCAAGATAGAAAATATTGTTAAAGCTGCTAACTTATCAAAGACTGATCTTATAACTGGTGTTGTCAGAGAGTTTCCCGAACTACAAGGTATAATTGGTAGCTATTATGCCGCAAAAGAGGGATATAATGATTCTATCTGTAAAGCTTTAAGAGAGCAATATTTGCCTGCTCACGCTTCTGATATTTTACCTGTAACTGATACAGGCTCTATAGTTAGCTTATCAGACAAACTTGACAATATAGCTTCATTTTTTATGATTGGTCTTTCTCCGACAGGCTCTGAAGACCCTTTTGCCCTTCGTAGGCAGGCTCATGGTGTAATCTTAATATTAGTAGCTAAAAAATATGATCTTACTTTGAAAGAACTGATAGAAGTATCACTTAAGCCATATGATATATCTGATAAAGAAGAACTAATAAGTTCACTTATTAAATTTTTTGAGCAAAGATTTGATTATTTAATGCAGTTAGAAGGATATCCGTCCGATTACGTGTCTTCTGTGATTCATTTCTTAAGCAACACACCCCTTTATAAAATTAAAAATAGATTACAAACTATCTATGAGTTCAAAAATGAACCTAATTTTGAGTCACTGATTCTATCAATAAAAAGAGTTAATAATATAGCACCTAAGTTTGATGTCCCAAAGGTTACAAAAGAGTTATTTGTAAATCCTGAAGAAGAAGCTCTTTATAACGCATTATTAACAACGAAGGATCAAGTAACCAGTTCTTTAGCAAAAAATGATTATTTATCTGCCCTTAAAGCGATTAAAAATTTAACCGAACCTATCAATAGCTTTTTTGACAAGGTCCTCGTAATGGATAAAAATGAAGAGATAAAAAATAATCGTTTAGCATTAATAAAGGATGTGCAAACTTTAATTCAAAGTATCGCAGATTTTTCTAAACTGACTTAAACTTTAAAGTTTAGTACAAAGAAAGCTTTATTAATCAATGAATTTTTTTTAAAGTAAAGATTTTAAGTTGACTTTTTGATACAAGAAGTAGTATTTTCAAATGTCGGGCAGTTAGCTCAGTCGGTAGAGCAGGGGCCTGAAAAGCCCCGTGTCGGGAGTTCGATTCTCTCACTGCCCACCATTTATACAATTTCGTAAGTTTTTTTACTTCCTTATCTTCAAAAGTTCTTTTTCTCTAAAATATTATATAAATCACTAAACCATATTTATCCTTTTTTAAAATCTAAGTTAATCTTCATAAATAGGCTACATTTGATAAGTTTTGGTCTTTTAAAGATAACCTTTTAAAGTAAAAATTGCTCTATACAACTTATCTATTTTTAAAAATAGTGTTATTTATTAACAGGCAATAATAGTTGTATTATTTTAACTGCTTATTTATAGTTTGTGAATCGGCTATTTCATCATAAACCCTAAGTATGTAAAAGGCAAAAAATTAGATAGTCCTTTTCATTATTGATTCCACTTAAAAATAAAAAAGGGTTATTCTCTTTCTTTGGCATAGTGATAAAGTTAATTGAGTTTAAGCCTTTAGATTATTGAAATTTATCGCCTACACTCAAACCATATTGACTTACAAACTCATTTGCTTTTATTTTGCCACTTCCGGCAGGTTGAACCCTTTTAACTCTAATAGAACCACCATTGCAATTTATTAAGAAACTCTCATCATCAATAAATGTAACTTCTCCAAAAGAACTTCCTTTCTGTTCTGAGGGCTCAAAGGAGGAGTCAAATATTCTTATTTTTATTCCTTTGTAATGTGTCCAAGCACCAGGTGAGGGGTTAGCCCCTCTAATAAGGTTATAAACATTTTGTGCAGGTTTAGACCAATCAATTAAAGTTACCTCATCGGTGCATAGTGGTTCATAAGTTGCTTGAGAATCATCTTGCGGTATTCGTGGAGCGGTTCCTTTTTTTATCATCTCTACAGCCTCTAATATAGCCTCAACTCCAAGTGGAAAGAGCTTATTAAAATATACAGTTCCTGTTGTGTCATCAGGCAGAATTTCCACCTCTTTCTGTAAAAGTATTGGTCCGGTATCAATACCCTTGTCAGGCCAAAAAATTGTTAAACCTGTTTTTGTCTCGCCGTTTATAATTGCCCAATGAATAGCGCTTCCTCCCCTGTGCTTTGGTAAGAGTGAAGGATGGTATTGTATTGTTTTTAAAGGTGGATAGTCCAAGATCTTTTGTGGAACTATATCTGTTACAAATGCCATTATATTTAGATCTGGTTTTAGGTTAACGAAAATATCAAAGACCTCTGGATCTTTCATACGATTAGGTTGGTGCACAGGAATACCTTTATTTTCTGCTAAAATCTTCATAGCAGATGGCTTACCTGGTGGATCTGGAGGGCAAAACACTCCAACAACATTCTCGCCTTTATTAAGCAAGGCTTCAAGAACTTTCTCACCAAATGCTGCTTGACCAATCAACACTATACGCATAACTCCTCCTTTAAAAGGGATTTAAGATGATTATACTATAAGAAAAGTTTTTTGAGTAAAATTACTAACTAAAATTTAGTTGGTAATGTCAATGGGTATACCAGATTTTGTCTCTAAGGCATCTTTTAGCTTCTGGGTATCAACTAAATGTAAAAACCCTTTTTTCCTAAGTAGAGTAAAGGCTTCACTGAAATGATCGTTACTTTCATCTTCATGAACTTCAATAAATATCTTTTTGTCCTTCATCCCCACTTTTACAGGTTGCTTGACAATCTCTACCTTATGACCAATTTTAACGAGATGAAAAAGAAAAGGGATATCTTCAGGATAAAGTCTAATGCAACCAAAACTAACTTTTCTCCCTACACCCCAAGGTTTATTCGTTCCATGAATTAAATAAGAAGGGATAGAAAGTCTTAAGGCATGAGTGCCGAGGGGGTTATCAGGACCTGGGGGAACAACTTTAGGCAGATGTGGTCTTTCTGCTCTTATTGATTCTGGCACATGCCAGCTTGGATTAACTATTTTTTGGATTATCTTGAATTTCCCTGTAGGGGTATCATATCCCTCTCTGCCAATACCTATAGGAAAAGTTTTTACAAGCTTTCTTTCCTTTTGCTGAAAGAAATAGTAGAGCCTCATTTCTGAAAGATTGATTAAAATTCCTTCGTAAGAACTCGCTTCTGGTAAGATCCAAAATGTGGGGATGATCACAGATTTGCCCTCAGGTGGAATGAAAGGGTCTATATCAGGATTTGCTGAAACAATTTCGTTATAACCTAAATTAAACTTTCTTGCAACTTCTATTAGAGATTCTGAGCTCTCAATAGTATATTCTCTTAGAAAACCAATAACAGTGGAATCTTTGTTAAATGTATATACCTCAGCATATAATTTATTATTAAATAGAGAAATAAGAATTATTGAAATTAAAAGTAAAAAGAGTGATTTTTTCATCTTGTTATTACTATAACCATATAAAACATACAATTTCAAGCCTTTGTAAATCTTTATTTCATTAAATTAAAATCTTTTTTAATATGTAGTTAATCTATTTGTTGGGCAGAACCTATATACTTAGCATTTTTTAATTATAATATCCGCTTTTTAGCTTAAGAGAGGGTAATGGGGAGTTAGTCTTTGTAGAGAGAAAAACTCCCTCTCTTTAATATTTACTCCTTTTT
>JAOAHE010000041.1 GCA_026415415.1 Thermodesulfovibrionales bacterium
TCTTTCTAAATGCCTAAAAGAAGCAGAGAATGAGATATTTTTTAAATTTTAAAACTTCTATCGGCAAATTTGGGTCATCCCAAATCTGCTCTTAATAAAGATTTTAAAATACTTTGTTATTCAATTAAGATATAAGTTTAATAATATATTGGTAACTTTGTAGAAAAACTATGATCTCATATATATGATATAGTTGCTAATAATAATCACAGTAGTTGAGATATTGTTTTTAAAATAGGTTATAATGTTTCTAATCATGTGATAACTTAATTACATCTTAAATCAAAATCTAATTTAGTTAGTCTGAAATATTTAAATTTAAAAAGGTAAGAATAATGGAGAAAATTATTTTCAGAAAAGATATTCAAAAGGGTGAGTTTCTAAATGTATTTAAAAATTTTGCCAAAGAAGAGTTTGAGTTTGAAGTTCGTTACGATCCATTGCTTGAACATACAAGCATTTATAACAGAATGATGAAAGGAAAACTTAAAGTAATCTTTGGGGAAAACGATTATCAATTGATTGATGAGATGATCAATGTCAGTAGGCAAAACTGCATCCTTTGTGATAAGGTTGAAACCCATACACCTAAGTATCTTGATTATCTTTGTCCTTCTGGTCGTTTGAGACAAGGGCAATCAGTTTTATTTCCTAATCTATTTCCTATAGCCAAATATCACGCAATTATCTCAATAACAAAGGATCATTTTTTAAGATTAAGTGAGTTTACTCCAGAAGTTCTATTTGACTCATTAATTGTTAGTAGAAATTTTATTGAGTTAGTATATAAAAATGATAAATTAGCTCAATTTTCCACACTTAATGCCAACTACCTTTTTCCTTCAGGAGCAAGCTTAGTACATCCCCATTTACAACTCTTAGTATCAAATATTCCCTACTCCTTACATAAAAGACTTATTGAAGCATGTAAGCGTTATTATAACTCCAACGCTTCTAATTATTTTACAGATCTTTCGCTTTATGAAAAAAGCTTAGATGAAAGATATATCTTTCAAAAAGGCAATTGGCACTGGATAGCTTCCTATAGTCCCTTAGGTAGCAACGAGATTTTAGGTATTCACCATTATGTTGATGATATATCTTTACTTTCTGATGATGATATTCGGTATCTCGCTGAAGGAATTAGTCAAGTGCTTAACTATTATGAGAAACTTGGTTTTTTGAGTTTTAATTTTACTTTGTTTTCTAATAAAAAGAGCGAAGAGTTGAAAGGACTTAATTGTGTTATAAAATTAATCACAAGGCAAAATTTATATAAAAACTATAGAAATGATGACTATTACTTACAAAAGTTGCTTCAATCAGAATTGATAATCACATTACCAGAAGAGTTAGCTCAAGGGCTTAAGGATTAGAAAGATGGATAAGCTGGGAATAAAAAAATACTATATTTACACCTTTGGTTGTCAAATGAATGTCCATGATTCTGAAAAGATTGCAGGTATTCTTACTGCAAAAAACTATGAACTTGCTTATAATCCTAATGAAGCAGATCTAATTATCTTCAATACCTGTAGCATTCGTCAGAAGGCTGAACAAAAATTTTACAGCCAGTTAGGAAAGCTAAAAATCCTAAAAAAGAAGAATCCTAAGCTTAAAATCGCAGTTGCAGGTTGTATAGCTCAGCAGGAAGGGGATAATCTTATAAAAAAAGTTCCTTATGTTGATCATGTCTTAGGACCTCAAAACTTAGAATTTTTTAATAACATCTTTGAAGAAAAAGAAAAGATTTTAGCTTTAGAGGAAAACCCGCATCTTCAGTATTTAGAATTACCAATAAAAAGAATTGATAAAGTTAAAGCTTTTGTTAACATAATGTATGGATGTGATAATTTTTGCAGTTATTGTATTGTGCCATTTACTCGTGGACGTGAAAGGAGTAGACCTTCATCTGCCATAATTAAAGAGGTAAAACAACTATCAGAACAAGGTTTTAAAGAGGTTATTCTCTTGGGTCAAAATGTAAATTCTTATAAATCTCAATATGACTTTCCAGGTTTATTAAGAGAACTTAATAGGGTAGGGGAAAATATAAAAAGAATCAGGTTTGTTACATCGCATCCAAAAGATTTTTCACTTGATCTTATACATGCAATTAGGGATTTAGATAAAGTGTGTGAACATATTCATTTGCCTTTGCAATCAGGTTCAGACAAAATTCTTGAGCTAATGAATAGAAAATACTCTTTTAAAGAATACATGAAAAAAATAGAAATTCTTAAAAAAGAGATCCCAAATATTGCAATCACTTCAGACATCATATCAGGATTTCCTCAAGAAACAGAGGAAGACCATAAGCAAACTATCAATGCACTGAGAGAAATTGAATTTGATGGCATCTTTGCCTTTAAATTTTCAAAAAGAAGAGGCACAAAAGCTTCACAGATGGAAGGTCATATAGCTGAAGAGGTTAAATCAGAGAGATTAAGTGAGATCCTAAAGATTCAAGATGAAATCACAGAAAGAAAAAATAAAGAATTAGAAGGCACAATACAAGAGATATTAATTGAAGGTTTTAGTGAGAAATCTGCAGATCAACTAACAGGTAGAACAAGAACTAATAAGATTTTTGTTTCCCAAAAATCTAATAAAATACTTCCAGGAGACATAGTCAAAGCACTAATAATTAAAGGAAATAAACATTCAATATTTGGAAATTTTTTGATATGAATTTTAAGATACTTACCTTAGGTTGCAAAACTAATCAAGCAGAAAGTGCAGAAATAGAAAAAAAACTATGTCAGGCAGGTCATCAAAGAGTTATAGACTCCTCTGACAAAATTGATGTTTGTATAATAAATACATGTTCAGTAACTTCTAAAGCTGACCAACAATCAAGAAATCTTATAAATAGATATATAAAGGAAAACATTAAAATTATTGTGACAGGGTGTTATTCCGTACTAAATTATGAATATTTAAAAAAAAACTTACCAAACATAGAGATTGTTAAAAATGATAGAAAGTTAGACATCATTAATTTTCTAAAAGATGGAGATATCAAAGAAGTTGTTCCTTTATCTTACCGTACAAGTAAGAAAAGGCCAGCAGTGAAAATTCAAGAAGGTTGTAATAATGCTTGTTCCTATTGCATAGTCCCTCAAACAAGAGGCAAATCTAAAAGCAAAGATCCCAATTTAATATTAGAAGAAATCAAAGAGCTTGAATTATTAGGTTATAAAGAAATAGTTTTAACTGGTACTCATATTGGTGCTTATGGTATGGATTTGATACCTAAATTAACACTTTCAGATATTATTAAAAAGATTCTATCAAATACAAGTAATGTTAGAATAAGATTAAGTTCTATCGAGATTACAGACATTGGAGATGAATTATTAGATGTTTTATCAAATAAAAGAGTATGTAAACATTTTCATATACCACTACAAAGCGGAGATAACAAAATATTGAATTTGATGAATAGAAAATATAGTGTTGATAATTATGTATCTATTATTGAAGAGTTAAAGAAAAAAATCAAAGACTTTTCCTTGGGTACAGATATAATTACAGGATTCCCTTATGAAGGAGAAAGAGAATTTAAAAATACATTGGCAACAATAGAAACAATTCCCTTTACATATATGCATATATTTACATATTCAAAAAGACCGACAACTAAAGCAAGTCAGTATAAAGTGCAAGTATCGGAAATTATCAAAAAAGAAAGATCAAAAATTTTAAGAAATGTATCAGATAAAAGAAAAGAAGAATATATTCAAAAAAATATTGGTAATATCAAGGAAGTTATAGTTGAAAATAAAACAGACAATGGATACTTAAGCACTTCAGATGATTACTTAAGAATAGTAATTGATAAAAACATAAAATTAGAAGAAGGTTCGTTGATAAAAGTTATAATTAAGCATTATCAAGATGGTATAGTTTATGGCGTGCCAACATTTAACTCATAAGATATTCACTAATATAAAAAATCTATTTGCCTATTTATTATTCAGAGTCTAAAAGGGTTTCCTATATTCATAAGAAAAAAGAATTTTTAAAATAATTACTAACAATTTATTAACAAAATAAGTTTATTAATTATGTCTGATAAGATATATTATGTAAAATTTTTATAAATTTTAGGGTATAAATATCAAATAAAAAAGGATTAAATATTAAATACTTAATACTTAAATAAAAGAAAATTTTTAGAGTTTTCAAATTACAATTCTTAGATTTTAGTTATTTTTTTTCTTTATCTATTTCTGTTTAATATTGTTATTAATTTATTAATAATGATAATATTTAAAGACTGCTAATATGGAGGTTAAGCATGCGATATACTCAATTATTCATACCTACCCTCAGAGAAGTTCCTGCTGAGGCTGAAGCCATTAGTCATAAACTCTTACTAAAAGCTGGATATATTAGACAGCTTGCTTCTGGTCTATATATATTTCTCCCTCTTTCATGGCGAGTATTAAATAGAATAAGCAAAATCCTTAATGAGGAAATGTATGCTATTAATGCTCAAGAAATTACCATGCCGATATTACATCCTGCAGAAATATGGCAAATAACTGGCAGATGGTATGATATTAAAGAGGAAATGTTCAGACTAAAAGATAGAACAGGAAGGGATATGTGTTTGGGGATGACACATGAAGAAATAATGACATGGTTAGCTTCAAAGGAAATACGTTCCTATAGAGAATTACCCCAGATATGGTATCAAATTCAAACTAAATTAAGAGATGAAGCACGTCCTAAGAGTGGCATTTTAAGAACAAGAGAGTTCATCATGAAAGATAGTTATAGCTTTGATATAGATGAAGAAGGTCTTGAGAAAAGTTATAATTTACATGCAAAAGCCTATCACAAGATCTTTACACGTTGTGGGCTAAAGTTTTATAAAGTAGAATCTGACCCTGGAATGATGGGTGGAGCTTGTGCTCACGAATTTATGGCACCAAGTCCTGCTGGTGAAGATGAGATAGTAATTTGTGAAAAATGTGATTATATCGCAAACATTGAAATAGCTCGCTCTATTTCGCCCTCCGTTAACCACCCCTCATGGGAGCTTGAAGAGGTATTTACACCTCAAAAAAGAACAGTTAAAGAAGTATCTGAATTTCTTTCTATTAACCCAGTGCATTTTATAAAATCTTTACTACTCATTACTTCAGAAGGTTATGTTTTGGCTTTACTAAGAGGTGATCAAGACTTACATGAAAAGAAAATGTCAAAAATAATAGGTCAATTTAGAATTGCTCAAAAAGATGATGTTTTATCTCACTTTAATGTTGAGGCAGGCTTTATTGGACCTTTAGGTTACAAGGGTAAAATAATTGCAGATATCTCACTTAAAGAAGGAGTTTATATTGCTGGTGCTAATAAATTGAATTATCACATAAAAGGAGTTAACCCTTCTATTCACTTCGCTGCTCAATGGCATGATATACATATTGCCAAAGACGGAGACATGTGTCCTCATTGTTCTAATAAATTGAAAATAGAAAAAGCTATTGAGATAGGCAATATCTTTAAATTGGGTACAAAATATTCAATTCCTCTAAATGCATTGTTTCTTGATAAAAAAGGAGTTGAAAGACCTATGATTATGGGAAGCTATGGGATTGGATTAGCCCGAGTTGCTGCTGCGGCTGTTGAACAAAACCACGATGAAGATGGCATTATCTGGACAAAAACTATAGCACCTTTTGACATTGAGATCTTACCCCTTAATATGAATGATAAACAAACTATAGAATTAGCTACAGCATTACATGATAATCTTTCTGAGATTTATAACAGTATCACAGATAAAAATATGGATGTACTTCTTGATGATAGACATGTTAGACCTGGTGTTAAGTTTAAGGATGCAGATCTAATTGGGATCCCGTTACAAATAATCATTGGTGAAAGATCATTAAAAAATAATATTATTGAAGTTAAAAGAAGAAGAACAAAAGAGATTTTTAAAATACCTTTAAAACATTTAGAGGCTGAGATCGTTAAGATCTATTATGACACAGAATAATTATGCAATAATAGACATAGGTTCAAATACCTTACGAATGTTAATAGGGTATGTTAAAGATGGTAAGATATACAGACTCAATTCTATGAGAGCAGTAACGAGACTTGGTGAGGGAATTAAAAAGAACTTTTGTTTGAGCACAAAAAATATAGAAAAATCAATTCATTCTCTCATACAATTTAGAAATGTTTATAAACAGTTTAATGTTAAGAAGGTTTATGCCTTTGGTACATCGGCTTTGCGAGAAGCACTAAATGCTGCAGAGTTTTTATCAGAAGTTAAGGAAAAAATTGGCATTCAAATAGAAATAATCTCAGGTGATAAAGAAGCAGAACTTACTTTAAGAGGGATAATGGTTAATCTCAAAAATCAAACTTTCTGTTGTAACTCCTTTTTGATTATTGATATAGGTGGAGGTAGTACTGAATGGGTTTTTAAAAATAAAGAATTTTATAGGGGAAGTCTTCCTATCGGAGCAATAAAATTAACAGAGAAACACCTTTTATTAGATCCTCCAACTGTTGCACAAATTGAAAGGCTTAAAAGTTTTATTAAAACTCAAATTGAAAGTTCACAGCTTAAATTATTGTTAAATAATAATTATTCATTGAATAACATTAAACTTATAGCTACTGGTGGGACACCTACAACTCTTGCTACAATAGATTTAAACTTACCAAGTTATGATGGAAATAAAATAAACCTTCATAAGATTTACTATAATAACCTTAAATCGTTATTTGAATCTTTATATGGAAAACCATTGGTTGAGCGAATAAAGATTGTTGGGCTTGAGCAGGATAGAGCTGATATAATAATCCCAGGGACAGCAATACTCATATCTTTTATGGAACTTTTTGACATAAATGAGCTTATAGTTAGTGATTTTGGGATTCTTGAGGGCGCCTTACTTACTATTGCAGATGAATAAGATAATCATTAGAAAGGCAAAAATACCAGATATAAAGCAGATTCACAAGTTTATAAATGAATTTGCAAAAAAGGAGGTATTGCTTGCTCGTTCACTTACTGAGCTATATGAAGGAGTAAGAGATTTCATGGTATGCGAAGAAAATGGAGTTTTAAAGGGTGTGTGTGCATTAAGAATTTTATGGGAAGATTTAGCTGAAATAAGATCTTTAGCTGTAAAGGAAGAGTTTCAAAAAAGTGGAATAGGCTCAGCTTTAGTAAAAGAATGTTTAAAGGAAGCTAAGGACTTAGGATTAAAAAGGGTTTTTGCCCTTACATATCAACCTGATTTCTTTAAAAAAATCGGTTTTAAAGACATTGATAAAAGTAAATTACCGCAAAAAATCTGGGGTGACTGCCTAAAATGTCCAAAATTTCCTGAATGTGATGAACATGCTGTCATAATTCATCTTCTATAAGTATTTTTATATTTGAGTTCTCTCTTAATCCTTCAAGATGTTTTTGTAAAATCTCGTTAAACTGCTTTTCTAATAAATATTTTTCAATTTCTTCTTTTATTAATAAGTATTCTTGATTACGAAACCTTTCTATATTTTTATTATAAAAATCTGTAACTTCATTCTCGTTGATAAAGAGCCTTGATTTGATTTTTAGTTCAAGATATTGATTAATTAATTCATCATCTGAAAATGATTCAATCTTTATTCTTTTTGCCTCTTTGATTAGTAAAATTCTATTTATGAGAGCATCCAAAGTATCCCTTTTTGTGATTTTCTGATTTTTGCTATGTAATTTAGCATATTCTTCATTTAACTCTGAAAGTGTTATAGCTGTATCATCAATATAAGCTACTACTTTATCAATAATCATCATTGCATTGGAATTTGGAATAGAAAGTATTAGAAAAAAAAGTACTAAAAATAAGCTTTTTATATTGAACTTCTGTAGTTTCATATTAAAAT
This sequence comes from Thermodesulfovibrionales bacterium, assembly GCA_026415415.1. Classification (GTDB taxonomy): domain Bacteria; phylum Nitrospirota; class Thermodesulfovibrionia; order Thermodesulfovibrionales; family Dissulfurispiraceae; genus DYHD01. The sequence goes on from JAOAHE010000041.1 coordinate 7,906, forward strand.
TTAAAATGCATGGCCTATGCTAAAATGTAATTCTCCCCTGCTTTCACCTTTTTCTCTGTTTAACTTATGCCCATAATCAATTCTTAGAGGACCTGCCGGTGTCTGATATCTAATCCCAATACCAGAGGTAAACTTTAAATTTGACAATTCAAATATCTTTGTCTTCTGCCAAATGTTACCTCCATCCAAAAAACCAACAATCCCTAAGTTTTTGCCTGCATAAAATCTCATCTCAAGATTACCCATAATAAAAGTGTTTCCGCCTGTGGGATTATTATCAGCACCCTTAGGTCCTAATGTATCCTCTGCATAACCTCTTACTGTTGTCCTTCCCCCTAAAAAAAATCTTTCAACTATGGGAATCTCAAGAGTTTTATTAAAACCTTTCGCTATCCCACCTTTTATAGAAAAAGCAAATACCAATTTCTCTGCAATTTTTGTATATTTATTTGCATAAAACATCATTTTTAGAAAATCAGTTTGAGAAAAAAATATAGAAGAAGCAACTTTAAAACTTGCTCCAGCAAGAAAGCCCTCTGAAGGTTCAAAAGGGTTATCTCTTGAATCATATATTAAGGCTAATCTCACTCCACTAATAATTAGTGTTCCGGTATCTTCTCTACTTAAGATTATATCAGGTTTCATATCCCAGGTTTTGACAACTGAAAAATCATAAAAAAGGTCAGTCTTAAAGTTATACTCTAAGGTTTTTTGCAGTCCTAATGATGCTGTATGCCTTCTTAACTTGTATAAAGTTTCTTTAGTATCTAAGCTTCTTTCTCTTTTGTTTTCCATCAAGATCAAAGACTTTAGAGATATTTTTTCACCTAAAAACCAAGGTTCTGTGTAATTTAAAATAAGTCTTTGCTCTAAACTACTTAATTCAGTTCTGAGATTCCCTACCCTATTCATTCCTGATATGTTCTTGTAATATAAATCAAAAAATAATCTATATTTTTCATATTCTCCATATCCTATTCCAAACTCTAATGCACCAAAATTCGATTCCTGCAAAGAATATATAATATCCCTCTTTTGATCATAAACATAGTCTGATAATTTGGTCTCTATATCAGAAAAAAGACCTAATTTTTGGATCTTTTGCTTTTCTTTAAATAAAATTGTGTAGTCAAGAGGTAATTTTTCTTTTCTCTCCAACTCTCTTTCTATTACTTTTGATTTTGTTATTTGATTTCCCACGATTATATTTTCACCAAAAAAAATCTGTTCTTCTTCATTTATAAGAAATGTAATATCAGCTAAGTTATTGGAAAAAGTGCTCTCTACTAATACTTTTGCATTGAGAAATCCTGCTTTATTGTAAAGAGTAACTATTTTTCTTCTTGATTCAGAGACATCAACCTCATTATAAGGTGTATTTGGTTTTAAAGTAATCTCTTTTCTTAAGTCGAAGTCAGTAAAAACCTTATTATTTTTAAAAGATATATTTGATATATATGTTTTTTCACCCTCCTTTATGAGATACTCTATCGTGGCTAAATCATTTATGATATTTATTGTGGGCTCTGATACCTCAACGTCTAAGAAGCCAAGAGATCGGTAAAATTCAATTATATTCTCCCTATCAGTAGCAACTGAGGTTATATCAAGATATTTCTTCTCTTTATTATCCAGGATAGCTTTGACTTTTTCTATATCTATGGAAGTACCTAAAAGTTTTATCATATCTATCTTAACTCTTACACCTTCATAAAGGTAAAAGTTCAAAATAATCCTTTCTTTATCTTCCTCTAATATTGGAACTACAGATATAGATGGAAAACCATGCTGATGATAATATAAAGTAAGTCTTGAAACCATTTCTTCAAGGTTTTCTAAATTGAACTCGATAAGTTCATAGTAAAAAACTTCATCAAGAAGAGTTCTTTTATCAAAATTCTCATTTCCTATAAAATTTATATCTAACCTCTTCCCTTTTGTAAAAATTATATGGAGGGTTCCTGTATTAACATTAAAAAAATGCTTTAAATTAGCATTAATATATCCTTCTTTTAAAAAGAAATTTTTAACATTTCTTTCTAACTCTTTAAGTTTAATCTGGTCATAAGGCTCACCTTTAGATATCTTTATAAAAGAGCTGATAGCAGTTGTTGGATCTTCTATTATAATATCCTTTATAAGTTCTGGATCTCCTTCTTGAATATAAATATTGATATTACACATAAAAGTTCCAATGGGTTCAATAGAATAATCTATTTTTGATTCAGGAAAGCCTCTTAGTCTCATTTCTTTAACTAAGTTATTAATGCTATATTTAATTTTCATCAAATTCAATCTATCCCCAATTTTAAAAAGAATATTTTTCTTAATAAATTTATCTGAAAAATAATTATTACCTATAATATTTATTTTTTTAACTATTTTTTTTTCTATTACCTTTATATGAATTTTTGAAAAATCTTCATTGGTGGAGACTATGATATCTTCAAATATTTCTTTTAGAAAGGCCCTTTTAATCCCTATTTTTAGTGAGTTTTTATTCAAAACCTTACCCTCTTTAATCTGCAAAAGATTTAAAAGTTCTGATTTATCCATGGAAAAGAGTCCTTCAATCTCTATTTTTTTTATTGGTGAAGAAAAATAAAGTTCTTTAGCTGATACTTGAATATTTGTAATAGATAGAAAAACGAAAATCGAGACAAATACAATGAGTTTTATTAAAAAAGTTTTATCTGAATTCAAATCTGAATTTGATATCTCCACCCACACTTCCTCTTTCATCCCTAACACCTACAAATGAGATATTCTTGTCAAAGAAATACTCAAGCTTTAAGATCTGTTCCTCCCCAACCCCTGTTGATGCACTATATGTAACATAAAGTTTATCACCTATAATTTTTTTACCTAAGGTTACTCGAGGATTTATGGTGCCAGTAGTTTTTGATATTTGTGGATCAATATTGATTCTATCAATTCCAATAACAGTTTTAACTCTCTCCTCTAAGACATCTTGAAATTTACCCATAAGGAAATAAGTTGCTTCGGTTGTGCCGAGTCCTCCTTCTAAACCTTTCATTTGTTTTCCTAAATAGCCTGTAGTAAGTAAACTAAAAATATCATTTTCATTTAAATGAGGGTCAGAGGTTAAGGAAAGATTAAAGTTCTTAAAATTGCCATCTAATGATAGTTTAATAGTATAGTTTTTAATTTTTGTTTCAGCCAATATATCAAAATAGGGTGTAGTCTTTTGTAGATCTATAAAATCAACTCTTGCTTTGAGTATTTTGAATTCGTTATTTCTAAAAAAAACTTTACCTTCGGTTGTATTAAGATTGCCGATCAACACAGGGTTACTTATAGTGCCCCGTATAACCATATCAACTTTTACTCTGCTTTCAGAGATGTTGTTATTAATAATTAGATTATTACTTTTAACATTAATATTTAAATTTGTTTGTCCAAGCCTTGATAAATCGTGCTTGGTAACTTCTGATTTTTTAGCACTTAAGAGCCAAGTTTTCCATTCGACTCGTTGAGTAAATTTTGCTTTATTAATATAAACATCTCCTGACAATTCCTGTGATTTTATAGATCCTCGCAAATAAAGAGTACCATCTAAATCAGCAGATAAATCCTTTGAATATGCAATATTTATTGATTTTAAATTAGACTCTAAATAGAAATTCTTAATATTCATTTTCTCAATATATGCGGTTCCTGTAACTAAAATTTCACCACCAGCTAATTTTCCACTAAAATTTTTTAATATTACTTTATTTTCATCAATATATAAATACGCTGAAACAGAAGTAAGTCTGTTGGGTATGCTTTTAATTGCAATAGTCCCATTTATCAAATCAATACCGCCATTTATCTCAGGTTTTCTCCAGTCGCCAGAGACGGTAAGTATAAAATAAGCCTTACCTTTTAGAGATTCTAAATCTTTAAAAAAGACCTTTACTGGTGTGATTGAAGAAGTACCCTCCAAAGTTAAATCTAATTTTTTATCTTTCTCTATACTTCCAGAAACAGAAAATTCGCTGTCTTCCCCATACATTGAAAAACTTTTTATAGTGAGGATTCTGTTGTTAATTTCGACAATTATATCGGACTTGTTAATAAAAGTTGTACCAAAGGCATTTAAACTTAATTTATTAAGCAACACATTAGTACTTATATTTTCTTTTGTGCCAAATGCTTTAATCTTTCCAACTATGTTTAATGCTAAATCTTCGGGAATTTCCTTGTTAAGACTCAAAAGCAAAGGGGTATAATTGCCTGCTTTAAGCGTGATATCTAAAGCCCAAGGCATCATACTCGTAAGCTCTGCACTTCCTTTAATATCAACCCCACCATTCATTAAAGAAATATTTGCATTAATCTTTTGACCTTTTAGCAATAGATTTATGCTTCCATTAATTTGTCCCCCTACCCTATTTTTAGTATTGTTCCTCAGTAAAGCTTGAAGTTCTAAATTAGGTTTTTTTAAATTTCCTCTTCCTTTTATGATTAGATTGTCAAGATATAAATCATTAGATATTGTCCTTATTAAATCATCTTTTGTGATGTTAGTGATAAAATCAATAAGCTTGATGTTTTTGCCTTGGGCTAACAAGAAATAGTCCTTCATTGAAGAGATAGAACCATTAAAGGTTATAACTGAGTTTCCCTTCTTTAGATATGTTTGATTAAAAGAAAGTTGTTTTTGCCATAAGGTAAAACTACCATTTAGATTTTCAGCTATATGAATGCCATCATGAAAAAGATTAACAAAGAGAAAATTTCCATTAAATTTTAGTGAATTAGGTGGACCCCTCATAATAAAATCCACCTTCAATCCACCTTCAATATTAGGAATATCTTTGAATGTTTTTGATATCCAACTTGAATCTAAATCACTTGCTATTATCTGAAGGTCATACTCTGGATTATCTATCTCAAATAATTTTGTTGATTTTTTAAAAAAAACATTTCCATTGATTTTTATGTCTTGCTGAGTTGATCTCACTTGGAAATCTTTAATAGTTAAAAGATTTTTTCTGTAAGATAGGGATGTAGTGATCTGATTGTAATTGAAGGTTTTATCATATAATATTTCAGGTAGACCAAGTTGAGAGGTGCGCAACGTTAAATCCTTAGATATAAAATCTATATCAATCAATGGGTTACTAAAACTACCTGTAAGTAAAACATTATACTCACCTTTACCTGAAAGAGCTTTAAGGTGAGGTTCAAGGAGATCCTTAATATCGTTGGTAACTCCTTTTCCTTTAAGATTTAAAGTTTGATTTTGAAGGTTTGCAGTTCCATTTACACTTAAATGTGAATTAGCTGTTGAAAGGGAGAGATCTGTAAAATTTATAATCTTATTTTTCATATAAATGTTTCCACTAACTTGTTCAACCTTGTTAAGAAGGTCTTTGCCCGAATTTTTATTAGTATAAGTGAAGTTAATCGTTGGATTGAAAATAGCACCTGATGAGGTAATAAAACCACTTACTTTACCATCTGGTAACCCAGGATCCCAATTAATTAACTCAAATATTTTTTTGCTTGAGACACTATCAGCTTTAACAAAAAAGTAGTAATCGTTAACAACTGGAAGATTTATTTTAGCTTCCGCTGTTGCTTGTCCACTGTATAAAGAAACGATAGCATTTGAAAAAGTCATCTTTTTATCATAAAAATCAATATTACATGTCAAGTGATCAACTTCAACGCCGAATAGATTTCCTTCTTTTAACTTAGCCTTCCCTGCACCTACAATCTCGTTTAATTTTCCTTTTATAGTTCCATCAAAAGAAAGTTGACCTTCAAGTTTCTCATGTACCTTTAAGAGTTCCATCAAGGTTTCAAGATAAATGTTACCTTTAACTTTTAAATTTAAAAAGATATTATTAATATTAGACTTTATATCAACAGCCTTTATATTTCCTCTAACAGATATAAATCCTTCTCCCTTATTAGTGAGCCCAAAGATATTTTTTAGGGAATCAACTAACAGATTTAACTCAGTCTCTACTTCCCCTGAAAATTTTCTAATATTGAATAGACCTGAAGTTTTAAGATCTGAATTAGGTAGTATATTGAAATTCAAAAATTTGATTTCTAAATTGTCATCTTCTAATAAAAAATGCAAGGATAATCTACCTCTAAGATTTATAAAATTTTCTTTTAAAAATGAAAGGTCATTTATAGATATCTTTATCTCTGGCTTGTCAATTAGAACTAAATAAGAGTTAAAGCCACTTAGGGTTAAATTTTTAGTGCTATCCCAAATCGTAATCTTAGCACTATCAATGTGAATAGTCTTAATACCTAAAGTAAATTTTTCATTTGCAACAACTTTAATATCTGATAAAGATTTAGTAAGATTATATAATTCACTTTGATCTATAGAAATATAAGGCTCTTTAATGGATAACCTTTTGATCATTAATTTCTTATTAAATAGCTCTAAAAAACTCATGTAACCTCTTACCTTCTTAGAATAGAAGATAAGATTATCCTTTTCATCAAACACTCTAAAATCATTAGCACCTACAAACAACGGAAAAAGATTTAAGTAAAACTTCTCAACAACAACCTTTTTATTTATTGTTTTTTCTATTTCGGGTAATAATAAAATTTTTATCTTATTAGAGGCTTCATCACTTCTTAGATAAAATGAGAATATAAAAAAGACAAATAAAATAATTGCTATTAATATTATTTTTTTCATTTTATAATGACTTATTGATTTTATATCTTTATTTAATTTAAGAGATTTTATAAACAAAAGCTTTATTGCAAGGATAAAGAACTTTTATTCTCAAAATTAATAACCGCTTAATAAATACATAATAGCCATCCTAACAGCTAAGCCATTTGTCACCTGATTAAGAATGACAGATTTATCACTGTCAGCTACATCTGAATTTATCTCTATCCCTCTATTCATAGGACCTGGGTGCATAACAATAACATCATTTTTAGCTAAGAGAAGCCTTCTTTGATCCAACCCCCAATATTTAAAATATTCTTGTATAGAAGGGAAAAAACCCTTGCCTTGCCTTTCCAATTGAATTCTTAGCATCATAACAACATCTACGTCTTTTATACCTCTATCAAAGTCAGTAAATATTTCCAAATTAAGATTCGAAAATTTTGGGATTAGGGTTGGTGGTCCTATCAACCGAATTTTATTTTTAAACTTAGACAGTAAATATATATTTGATTTAGCAACTCTGCTGTGATAAATATCACCTACTATAGCTATAGTGAGTCCTTCAATAGTGCCTTTATTTTCTAATATTGTAAAGGCATCAAGTAAAGCTTGTGTGGGATGTTCATTTATACCATCTCCTGCATTAATAACAGAGGCGTTTATATTCTTAGCAACTAAATGAGGGACACCACTTGATGAATGTCTTATAACTACGAAATCTACACCATATGCTTCTATTGTCTTAATTGTGTCAAGTAAACTTTCTCCTTTAACTACACTACTTGAGGGAACAGAAAAATTCAACACATCCATACTGAGTCTTTTTTCAGCTATCTCAAAAGAAGTTTTAGTTCTCGTTGATGGCTCAAAAAAAAGATTTATTACTGTTTTACCTCGCAAAGCTGGTACTTTCTTTATATCTCTCTTTAAAACATCTTTAAAACCCTTTGCTGTCTCAAGGCATACTTCAATATCACTTTTAGTTAAATCCCTTATGCCTAAAAGATGTTTATGTTTAAAATAATCATTCACCATAAAGCACCACCCTATCTGCTCCACCCTCTTCAATTAGTTCAACTTCTATGTTTTCTTTTCTGGATGTGGGGATGTTTTTACCTACAAAATCGGCTCTTATAGGTAATTCTCTATGTCCTCTATCAATTAAAACTGCAAGTTGAATTTGTGCTGGTCTCCCGAAATCCATCAGGGCATCCATCGCAGCTCTTATTGAACGTCCAGTAAAGAGTACATCGTCTACTAAGACTATTTTTTTTCCAGTTATATCTGATGAAAGATCGGTTTTTCTAATCGTAGGCTGCACTTTCCTGATACTTATATCATCTCTATACATTGTTATATCTAAAACACCAACGGGAATTTCTATATTTTCAATATCCCTAATCTTTTTAGCAATTCGTTTTGCAAGATGTGCACCACCTCTTTGAATCCCTATTAAACAAAGATTCTCTACTCCTTTGTTTTTCTCTATTATCTCATGAGCAATCCGAGATAGAATTCTTTCAATGTCCTTTTTATTTAATAATTCTTTCATTGACTCCCTTTCTTTTAATATTTTTAATGATTTTTTTATGTTTAAAACTTTTTAAATTAAATCACAACTATAATAAATTGTCAAACAAAAATGCCATCTCTAAAGCTGTACCAATATAAAAACAAAAAAAGAATACTCTAAGAAGCTTATAAACACATCTTTATTAACTTAGCAAAATTTTTCTGGTAATGAATGCGTCCTTAGCTATCTTTATAATTCTATTTATTTTTTTTCTTAATCATATTTATCAAAACTTTAAAGAAAAGTAACTGAAAAAGATAAGATACATATGCGACATTAGGGATTAATGGATCATTTTGCAAAAGCATACCCAATATTAAGTAGA
>JAOAHE010000042.1 GCA_026415415.1 Thermodesulfovibrionales bacterium
GCCTGATACTATCCCGTAATAGTTGTGCCTAAAAGAAACGGTAAAAGCAGATTTTGTAAGCTATAGATTAACTTCCACAAAGTCATTTGATGCCACTGTATATAGGGCAATATGTGTTGTAGTCCTATGATTTCTGCACCGACCCATGTAGCAAAGGTATAAATAGGAATTATTGTCCATGGATTAGTTACATATACTCCTGCAATAGTTACAAATTTATTTAAATTGCAAAGCCATGCAACCGCTATACCAAGAACGGTATGTAAACCCAAGAAAGGTGACATACCAATAAAAACTCCTATAGCAAAAGAGAAGGCAACTCTCTGAGGGGTATCATTTGAGAAAGTAATAATATATTTTATCCTATCTCTAATTGCTAAAATGTTGATATCCTTGAGTATACAAAGGTTTTTCAGTGCCATCTGGGCAAATAACAATCCTTTCATTAGGTATAATTTCTCCTATGCAAGTAATCTTAAAATCTTTTGAAGGCTCAACTTTAAGCTCAGCTGATGAGGTGAAAAGAAACTCGTAATCTTCCCCACCTGATGTAGCAAGTTTATAAGGGTCTATATTAAGCACGCTACACACATACTTAAGACTGTCTGAGATTGGTATCTTATTTTTATAAATCTTAACACCCACATTGCTTTGATCACAAATCCTAACTAAATCTATAAAAAGACCATCACTTATATCTATCATAGAGGATGCCATCCTATTAATTTCTTCATAACTTCTCACAACCGGTAAAAGATGCTTTCTTAATAATAACTCAGTCTTATGAAAGAGAATTTTAATATTTTTTGTATCAAGGTTATTTAAAAATAACCACTTTTGATCTTTTTTGTCTTTTTTAATAATCCCGAAACCATGACTTTTAATTAATTTTCTTCCTCGCAAGGAAAGTTTTTTAAGAATCTCTAAACCACCTGCTGAATCACCAACAGTATTAGTAATATATACTTTATCTCCTATTTTAGCTCCAGACCTTCTAATTACTCTTTCTGCATAACCAATAACTGTTGCAGAGACGCTTATCTCATGAGAAATTGAGGTTGTATCCCCACCTAATAACTTCAATCCATAAAGGTTATTTGCTAATGAAAGACCCGAAAAAAACTCCCAAAAAAATTCCTCTGTTGTATTCTTTCTAAATGCAATATTTAAAAATAGGTATTTTGGTTTTCCACCCATAGCGTAAATATCACTTACATTTGCTGAGACTAATTTAAATCCTAAATGAGAGGCAGAGGTATAACTTAGATCAAAATGGATTCCTTCGTTCATCATATCTGTTGTTACTAAAATCTGACCAGGTAGGCAGGAAAAGACAGCAGCATCATCTCCAATACCTACAATAATACCGCCATCTTTAAACTTCTGACTGGTACTAAACCTTTTTTGTATATCTCTTAGGAGCTGGAGCTCTCCTTTTTGGCTGAGCTTCATTTTCTCCCTCGCTATTTTTAATCACAAGGTCTTTTATAGCAGTTTTTAACACTTCATCCAATGTCTCTGCAAGAACAAAATTAATTCCCTCCTTTACATATTTCGGCAACTCATCAAGGTCTTTCTTATTTTTCTGAGGTATTATTATTGTTTTTATTCCCATTCTTTTAGCTGCTAAAGTTTTTTCTTTAAGCCCACCTATTGGAAGAACCCTTCCCCTTAAAGTAGTCTCCCCGGTCATAGCAACATCTCTCCTGACAGGTTTTCCAGTAAGGATTGAGGCTATAGAGACAGCCATTGTAATGCCAGCTGAAGGACCATCTTTTGGAATGGCACCTGCAGGAACATGAATGTGTAGGTCATATTTTGAAAAAAGGTCTTCTTTTATGTTTAAGTCTTTAGCTCTTGACTTGATATAACTAAAAGCCGCATGAGCAGACTCTTTCATTATATCTCCTAACTGCCCTGTTAAAGTTAAAGTACCTTTACCTTTCATGATAGTTGATTCAACAAAAATTACATCACCACCTGACTCTGTCCATGCTAAACCAGTAGCAACCCCCACCACATCTTTTTTCATTTCTTCTTCAGGGAGATATTTAGGAGCACCTAAATATTTATGTAAATTTTTTGCTGATATGGTGATCCTTGTTGCCTTCTCCTCAGCTATTAACCTCGCTACTTTTCTACATAAATTAGCTATTTGTCTTTCAAGATTTCTTACACCTGCCTCACGGGTATAATGAGATATAACCTGTCTAATGGCAGATTCTCCTATTTTTAACTTTTGCCCATTAATCCCATGTTCTTCAAGCTGCTTAGGTATAAGATACTTTTTAGCAATCTGTAGTTTTTCTTCTTCTGTATATCCAGATAGATAAATGATCTCCATACGATCTTTAAGAGGATTTGGAATGGTATCAGCAAGATTTCCTGTTGTTATAAACATTACATTTGACAGATCAAACGGTACAGCTAAGTAATGATCCATAAAAGAGTTATTCTGTTCTGGATCTAAAACTTCAAGGAGAGCGGAAGAGGGATCTCCCCTGAAATCCATCCCAATTTTGTCTATCTCATCTAACATAAAAACAGGATTATTAGTTCCTGCAGTCTTTATACCCTGAATTATCCTTCCAGGAAGAGCTCCAACATAAGTTCTACGATGACCTCTTATCTCAGCTTCATCTCTCACACCACCTAAGGACATTCTTACAAATTCTCTACCTAATGCCCTTGCGATAGAACGACCTAAAGAGGTTTTACCTACTCCTGGAGGACCAATAAAGCAAAGAATCGGACCTTTCATCTTCTCTTTAAGTTTCCTAACACTAAGATACTCTAAGATCCTTTCTTTTACCTTCTCTAAATCATAATGATCCTCGTTTAATACCTTTTCTGCAACTTTTATATCTAACTGATCAGTTGTGCTCTTTGACCAAGGAAGTTCAGTAAGCCACTCAAGATAAGTCCTTATAGTACCAGCTTCTGCACTGTCAGGATGCATTTTCTCAAGTCTTTTTAACTGTTTTTCAGCTTCTTTGAGCACTTTTTCAGGCATCTTAGCTTCTTCTATTTTTTTCCTAAACTCTCTAATCTCTTCTCCTCTTTCATCAATATCTCCTAACTCACGTTGAATTGCCTTTAGTTGTTCTCTAAGAAAATACTCTCGCTGTGTCTTGTCTATCTCGCCTCTTGCCTCTGTTTGAATTTTTTGTTGAATGGTTAAAAGTTGAATTTCCCGAGCTAAAATCTCTCCTATCCTCTGTAATCGAGCGATAGGGTTTGTCATCTCAAGAATCTCTTGTGCTTGCTCTGTTTTCAACCCAAGATTGGAACAAATCAGATCAGCAAGCCTACCAGGATCATCTAAGTTCTCAATAGCTATCATAATATCTGGTGGAGCAGTTTTACCTAAGGAGATAGTTTTCTCCAGCTGCTCTTTAACAGTCCTAATTAGTGCCTCGTTCTCTAAGGTGATTTCTTTATATTTTTCATCAACTATTTTTTCTATTTCAGCTATAAAAAAAGGGTCTCTTTGGGTAAATAACAAGACCTTTGCCTTTGATAATCCTTGAACAAGAATCTTTACTCTGCCGTCAGGAAGCTTCAACATCCTCATTATCATGCACACAGTCCCAACGGTATATAAATCCTCTGGTGAGGGGACCTCTACATTCATATCTCTTTGGGCGAGCAACAAGATCATGCGATTTGAATTAAGAGCATGATCTATCGCTTTGATTGATACATCCCTTCCTACAAAAAGAGGGATAATCATATAAGGGAAAATTACCACATCTCTCACTGGTAAAACTGGAAGTTCATCTGGTATATCAACCTCTTTTGATTCAGCTTCTTTTGTAATTTCACTCATTAAACTAACCTCCCTTTTAAACCTTAGCTGAGGCAGAAACTTCTCTGTATCATTTGTGCTGGATCTTAATTTTTATCAACTTATCTTTTAACTTAGGAAACTTAATAGTTACTACCCCATTTTCATAGTAAGCTATGCCAGCAACCGTATTAACAGCAATAGGTATCTTAATAACCCTTCGGAATGTTTTGATATTCCTCTCTACACATAAATATTTCAACCCCTCTTTAACATAACTTTCTCTCTCATTTGTCCAGAATCCTTCTATAATGAGCAGATCTTCATATACTTTTAAGGATATATTTCGTATATCAATACCAGGCATTTCTACCTTAAAAATAAGCTCATCTAAGGTTTCATAAAGATCTATAAGGGGTTCTTTATATGCCTCAACTTCATACAAAAAAAGACTTCTCTTCATAATATTGCCTTAACTTTGTTTATAAGATATTCCTTGAATTCTGTGGATAACTCAGGATTCAATAGAGCAAAATCTATAGTTGCCTTGAGATATCCTAACTTATCCCCTGCATCAAACCTTTTCCCTTTAATAGGGTATCCATAAATAGGAATCTTTTTTGCCATTTTATTTAGAGCATCTGTAAGTTGAATCTCGCCTCCTGCTCCTGGTTTCTGCATCTGAAGAAAGGGGAATATATCAGGCGTTAAAATATACCTACCTATAATGGCAAGATTAGATGGTGCTTTAGAAGGTTCAGGCTTCTCTATTAAGTCTTTTATTCTATAAACATTATCTTCTAAAAACCCATCTATTATCCCATACCTATGAACTTCCGATCCTGCAACCTCTGTCAATGCTACAAGTGGAGCTTTTCTCTTTAGGTAAATCTCTATCATCTCACCTAAAAAGTTATATGTTGGCTCTATCAAATCATCACTTAAAATTACTACAAAAGGTTCATCTTTAATAAAAGGTTTGGCACATAAAACAGCATGTCCCAGTCCTAAAGCTTCTCTTTGACGAATATAGGCAAAATTTATCTTTTTTAATTTATTTAGTTCCTCAAGAAGCTTTTTCTTTCCTGAATTTTTTAATCTTTCCTCAAGCTCATAGGCGTTATCGAAGTGATCCTCTATTGCTCTTTTATTTTTACCAGTAATAATTATAAATTCTTCAATACCACATCTCAAAGCCTCTTCCACTGCATACTGTATCAATGGTTTATCAACAATAGGCAACATTTCCTTCGGTGAAGCCTTGGTTGCTGGTAGAAATCTTGTGCCAAGACCAGCTGCAGGTAAAACAGCTTTTTTTATAATATTTGTAGTTTTCATCTTCCTCCCAATGAGGTAAAAACATAGTCAAACCATTTTAAATATGAAACACTTAATCCAAGCATTTTAGTTCTGCTATCTTTTTTCTCTTATCTATAGCCTTCATTATTGCTGTCCCAACCAAAATAGCATCAATATTTACACCCATTAAAGTTACAACATCTTCTTTGCTCTTAATGCCACTTGCTGAAATTACTATCTTATCTTTAGGTATGAACTGCCTTAGTCTTAATGTGTTTGATAAATCAACATCCATAGTTTTTAGATTACGATTATTAATCCCCACTATCTCAGCTTTGATATCTAAGGCTTTCTCTAAATCCTTCTCTGTATGTATCTCAAATAATACTGCTAACCCTAACTCATATGCTATATGTAAGTACTCCTTTGCTTGTTCTTTATCCAAAATACTACTTATTAATAAGATAGCATCTGCACCATAAAACCGTGACTCATAAAGTTGATACTCATCAAAAATAAAATCTTTTCTTAATACTGGCTTTGCAGAAATTTCTTTTATTTTATTTATGAAACCTATATTACCCTTAAAGAAATCTTCTTCTGTTAAAACAGAGATTGCATCTACATCTTTATGTGAGTATAACCTTGTTATGCTTTCAAGATCTAAATCTTGTGCTAAAACCCCTTTTAGAGGTGATGCTTTTTTTATCTCTGCTATGAGTTTAACATTTTGTCCATCTTTCTTCACAGAAGAAGCAAAATTTGCTGTGTTTACTTGTAAATCACTAAGTTTTCTTTTAAGCTCTTTGAAAGGCAACAAAATTTTAGAGTCCTTTAACCTTTCTTTTTTCTTATTGACTATCTCTTTCAACAAATCCATATTTTAAATATTATAATTTTTACCTTAAAAAGATTTCCATTGGAGTTATTACTAAAAAAAATCTTCTACTGTAATCCTTATTTATAGTTGAAAATAGTTTAAACCATCTTTTATTAACAAACTATGAAGATATAACATAGTTAAAATTTAGAAACTTAAGGATATCTGCTAAACTTATTTAAAATAATTTTTCGTGTAGAGAAATCTTATCTCTTTGTATTAAAGAAAAAGTTTCACTTCTTCCAATATTCAGGAAAAAGTAGAATCAAAACGGTGTAAATCTCAAGCCTCCCTATCAACATACAAAAAGTCAACACCCATTTGGCAGCATCAGGCATAAAGGAGTAATTTTCTGCAGGTCCTGCCTTTCCCAAAGCAGGACCAACATTTCCAATTGCTGATATAACAGAAGTTGCTGATGTTATAAAATCAATATCAAGTGATGATAACACCAAGGAGGAAATAACGCACAAAGATAAATATAAAAAGATAAAGCCCCATATACTACCTAAGGTTTCTTTATCTAAAAATTTGTCATCAAGTTTCAAAGAGATAACAGCTCTTGGATGAATTATCTGATAAACCTCTCTATATGACTGTTTTAACATAAGCAGAATCCTTACCTGTTTAATGCCTCCAGCCGTTGAACCGATCATCCCACCAAATATCATAGCGATTACAAGAATTATCTGAGAAAAAACATGCCACTTACCAAAATCAACAGAAGAATAACCTGTAGTAGTCATTATAGATGTAACTTGAAAAAAAGCATGCCTAAAAGACTCCTCCATTGACCCGTAAAGGCTACTGATATTTATCATTATAGCTATCGTAGCTAAAATAGTTGTTAAAGTATAAAATCTTAGCTCTTCTCCTTTCAAAATAGCTAATAGTTTACCCTTATAAATTAAAAAATATATTGAATAATTTATTCCTGCAAGAAACATAAATATTGCTGTTATATAATGTATAAAGGGATCATCAAAGTAACCTATGCTCAAATTTTTCGTTGAAAAACCACCTGTAGCCAAAGTTGTAAAGGCGTGACAAATAGCATCAAAAGGGTCCATCCCTGCAATATATAAAGAAAGAAAGTTTAAAACCGTTAAAAATACATATATAACCCATAAAGCCTTAGCAGTATCAATAATTCTGGGCTTTAACTTTTCTACACTTATCTCGGGAACCTCTGCCTTAAAAAGCTGCATACCACCAGCACCAAGCATAGGTAAAATAGCTAAGGCAAAAACTATTATTCCCATACCACCTATCCACTGGATCAAACTTCTCCAAAAAAGGATCCCTAAAGGTAGACTCTCTACATCTTTAAGTATTGAGGCGCCAGTGGTAGTAAACCCTGCCATAGACTCAAAATAAGCATCAGTAAGAGACTCAAACTTTCCAGATATATAAAATGGTAAAGCTCCAAAAAAAGCAACTACAAGCCAAGTAAGGGTAACTACTAAAAAAGCCTCCTTCTTTTTCAGTTCGTCCTTCTTAAACTTAAAAGTAGTAAAGTAAAGAATAGAACCTGTAAGGAGAGTTATTAAAAAAGATATTAATAAAACAAAAAGATCATCCTGACTATAGCTTAAAGATATTACTATCGGCAAGAGCATAAAAGCTGAAATAATAAGGATGGCGCTACTTAATATATTGAAGATAAGGCCGATATTCATAGAATATTTACATCAATACCTTTTCAACATTTTTAATAGATTGACGGAGTGCAAAAATAATCAGCCGATCATCTTTATAAATCTTATCAGAACCTTGCGGTATTATAACTTGATTACCCCGTATTATAGTTCCTATGAGTGAAAATTTAGGTATTTTTGCCTCCATAAGAGATTTATTTATGAGATTAGAACTTTCTCCAACCCGTGCCTCTATTATCTCTGCTTTACCATCTGCGATTGAAGTCAAAGAAAGGATGTCCCCCTTTCTCACATATCTTAAAATCGTACTGGCAGTAAGTAATCTGGGACTTAAGACTACGTCAACACCAAGGCTTCTCGCTAAGTAAATATAGTCCGTTCTATTGACTATAGCTATAACCTTTTTGGCACCTTCTTTTTTTGCAAGCAGAGATGCCATTATATTTAACTCATCGTTGTTTGACACAGCTACAAAAAAATCCATATCAAATACATTTTCCTCTGAAAGCAGGGCTTGATCAGCACCATCTCCATGCAAAACTAAAGCTCTCTTCAGATTTCTACTAAGAAGCTTGCACCTTTCCTCATTTTGTTCTATTATCTTAATATCTATCTTTGTCTCTAAATGAGACGCAATAAAGCTCCCTACCCTGCCTCCTCCCAAGATCATTATTCGTTTAACAGGTGTAGTATCTATGCCTAAGCGATAAAAGACATCATTGACTTCCTCCCTTTTTACTGGCACATAAATAATATCACCAGCATATATCCTATCATATCCTGTAGGTATAATAGTTTCATCGTCTCTCTCTATCATCCCTATTAAAAACTTTTTTTCAATATTTCTCCCTATCTCTTTCAATGATTTGCCAATCAACAAGTTACTTTCTTGTAGTTTAAGCCCTATAACCTTTACCATTCCTCCTTCAAAATCTTCCACATCAATAGCTACAGGTATCTCAAGAAGACGAATTATTGACATAGCAGCCTCAAATTCAGGGTTGATAGCGGGATTTATGTCAAGGTTTTCTGCATTTAAAAGCTTCTCATTTTTGAAATAATCTACATTTCTTATCCGTGCTATTTTTCTGGGTACTTTAAACATAGCTTTTGCCAACATGCAAGCTATCATGTTAGTCTCGTCACTATTAGTTACAGCAAGTAAAATATCCGCAGACTCTGCACCCGCCTCCTCAAGGGATGATATATCACCTCCTTCTCCCACTATTACAGCCACATCCAGCTCATCCATTACTCTTTTTATCTTTTCTTTGTCTCTATCTATTACTACTACATCAATATTTTCATAAGAAAGAGCTTTTGCTATCTGAAACCCAACTTCTCCAGCACCAACTATTATTACTTTCATACAAAACCTCTTTTAAGTTAAAAACCTGACCATATTTTTGTTTACTATATAATAAAATTCTTTTAGTATTTTTTCTATACCTCCAAGGTCTATTAAAACAAGACTTATAAAAATATCTTGAAACTTTAAAGTTTAGATTTATTAAAGAACTTTCATTAATAGATTTTTAATGAATGGTATTAATTAGAATTTATTGCATCAAGTTTTATACAATAAAATAAAGTCAATAGGTCTTGATTATTTTCTTTTAAATTAGCCTTTTAATCTATAAAAAAGAAAACCCTTAAATTACAAGTAAAAAAGTATATCAGCCTTACCTTCATTTTTAAATTTTAAGGGCTATTATTAATTAAAAGGTAAATAGAAAGGGAGATTTTATGCCATATGTAAACGTTAAAATAACTAAGGAAAACTTAACTTCAGAGAAAAAAAAAGCTTTGATTAAAGGCATCACTGAATTACTACAGAATCTTTTAGAAAAAAACCCACAAACTACAATAATCATAATTGATGAAGTTGAGACTGATAATTGGGGCATTGGAGGTGAAACCGTCACTGATAGAAGAAAAAGAGGACTCTAAATGTTCTCTTTGCCGTGGTATCAAATACCAAAAGAAGGTAATATCATGATAGAATACAACTCTAAGAGGATAGAATGAAAGTTCTTAATTATAAGACAGAGTCTATCTTGAAAGATGGTGAGAGAGTAACCATTAGAGCAATCACAGGTGATGATAAAAAACGCCTGCTTGATGGCTTTAGACGTCTGTCTCCACAATCTATCAAGTTCCGTTTTCTTGGACTTAAAAAAGACCTTACCAACAGCGAGCTTATTTATCTTACAGAGGTTGATCAAGACAAGCATGTTGCCTTAGTTGTAACTCATCTTGAAGACAACAAAGAAGTAATAATAGGGGTTGGTCGTTTTATTGAGGTAGACAGCTACAACGGAGTTAAATCTGCAGAAATTGCTCTTGCAGTAGTTGATGAACATCAAAATCGCGGAATAGGCTCAACATTATTTGAACATCTCAAAAAAATTGCCATTAAAAAAGGAATTAAGCGGTTTTTAGCTCATGTGCTTTCAGATAACTGCCGGATGTGTGAGCTTTTTAAACATCATGGTAAAAACTATGTCTGCCTTAGAGATCATGATATGGTAAGGATATCTTGTGATATCTCTTAGCTTTTATCAGTGGCTTGATGAAAGCTTCTAATCCTCTGAGCTAACATTCTAACAGCATCTTTGAGAGATAACCCTTGTTGCATAAGTTCTTTTACGTACTCAGCCTTTGCTAACTCACTAATCACGTAGTCAGTATTGCCTCTAACCTCACACACATTATTCCCTTCTTGAATCTGCTGATTAATACATGTCTCAAGTTGTTCAGGACTAAACTTGAGAGCGAGTTTTTTAATCTCCTTAATATCAATATGTATCCTTTCACTCATGTGATCCTAAACTCCTAAAAACTAAAGTTGAAATTAAATATAATAATCATAAATAATATATAAAATTATAATATTTTTTAAATTTTTATTTCTTCTATGTGGGAATATAGTGATAAACTAAAAGAGCTTTTTTTAAATCCCAAAAACGCAGGTGAAATTGAAAATCCTGATGCTGTTGGCGAAGTTGGCAACATTACTTGTGGAGATGCTTTAAAATTAACCCTCCGCATAGACAAAAATACTAACAAAATACTTGATGCTAAATTTCAGACCTTCGGTTGCGCCTCTGCTATAGCAAGCTCTTCTGCTTTAACTGAGCTAATCATAGGCAAAACTATTGAAGAAGCAGAAAAAATAACTAATAAAGATATTGCTGATTACTTAGGTGGGTTACCTAAGGAAAAGATGCACTGTTCAGTCATGGGTAAAGAGGCTTTAGAAGCAGCGATTGCTAATTATAGAGGAGAAAAAAAGCAACCATATGAAGAAGAGAAAATAATCTGCCACTGTTTTGGGGTATCAGAAGAAAAGATAAGAAAAGTAGCCTTAGAGAATCATCTTACAACCGTTGATGAGATAACCTTCTTTACTAAAGCTGGAGGTGGCTGTGGTGCTTGTATCAAGGATATTGAAGAGCTTCTTAAAAAAATTTGGTCCATTAAACCAGCTCCACAAAAAATATACCCCACTAAAAAACTTTCTAATCTTCAAAAAATAGCCATGATTCAGGATATAATTGAGAATGATATCAGACCAAAGCTCCAAGCTGACGGTGGGGACTTAGAACTTATAGACATCGAAGGAAACAAAGTTATTGTCTCATTAAGAGCTCAATGCACAAGCTGCCCTATGTCTAATGTTACTCTTGAAGACATTGAAAACAAACTCAAGGAATTAGTAAGTCCGGATATTATAGTTGAGACAACATGAAACCTATCTACCTTGACAATAACGCAACAACTGCCATAGCTCCAGAAGTCTATGAAGCAATGCAACCCTACCTTACAGAGCTATATGGCAACCCCTCCAGTATGCATACTTTTGGAGGCCAAATATACAGAAAAATTCAAGAAGCAAGAGCTCAGGTCTCTAAACTTATCGGTGCTGAACCAGAAGAGATCATATTTACAAGCTGTGGTACAGAAAGTGATAACTCTGCGATCATGAGCGCTCTTAGAGTCTTTCCCCAAAAGAAACATATAATTACTACAAAAGTTGAGCATCCTGCTGTTTTAAACCTTTGCAAACACCTATCAAGAAGAGGTTACCGTGTAACATTTATTCCTGTTGATAATCTTGGAAAGCTTGATATAGACTTTCTTTTTAAATCTCTTGATGAAGATACAGCTATTGTTTCAATAATGTATGCCAACAACGAAACCGGCGTTATCTTCCCAATTAGAGAAATTGGCTATGTCTTAAAAGAGAGAAAAATCCTTTTTCATACAGATGCTGTTCAAGCTGTAGGCAAGATACCTATAAACCTACAGGAACTCCCTGTAGATATGCTCTCTTTATCAGGACATAAGCTACATGCCCCAAAAGGAGTAGGGGCTTTATATGTAAGAAAGGGTGTTAGGTTCAGCCCTTTTATCATAGGGGGACATCAAGAAAATGGCAGAAGAGGTGGAACAGAAAATGTAGCCTCTATAATAGCTATTGGCAAAGCCTGTGAATTAGCAGAAAAACATATTACTTATGAATCTTCTTATTTATCAAAACTAAGAAACAAACTTGAAAACTCTCTTATTGAAAAATGTCCAGATGCCCGAATAAATGGTGATAGGGAAAATAGACTTCCTAATACAACAAACATAAGTTTTGAGTTTGTAGAGGGTGAGGCAATCCTTCTTAACCTTGACAGTTACGGCATCTGTGCCTCTTCGGGCTCTGCTTGCACATCTGGTTCATTAGAACCCAGCCATGTTTTAAGAGCTATGGGAGTCCCTTTTACTGCAATACATGGCTCAATCAGATTTTCCTTAAGTCGTTACACTACAGAAGAAGAGATTGACAAAGTTATCGAGGTTATGCCAAAGATAATAAAATCTTTACGAGAACTCTCTCCTTATGGGAAAAAGAAAGAATCTAAATGCTATTAAAAAATAAGAAATCTAAAAACTTATCTCAGACTTCTTCCCCTTCTACTCTAAGATATAATGACTCCCCAGCAACTACCGGTAACTGATCTATTTGCTTTATTGCTTCAATGACATCTCTTTCTGTAGCTCTATGAGTTAATACGACCAAAGGAACTGCGCCTCCTATTCTTCTGCCCTTTTGTATAACTGAAGCTATGCTTATGTTGTAATTTCCTAAAATACCTGAGATCTTAGAAAGTACTCCTGGTTTATCTATAGCAGAAAACCTAAAATAGTATTTGCTTTCAATATCCTGTATTTTTCTTATCTTAAAACTTGAAGACCTTTTAAGAGTAAATACTCTCCTTTTTTGATCTGTGACAATTCTTTTGCCAATATCTACAACGTCAGCAACTACTGCACTTCCAGTTGGCATATCTCCAGCACCACGCCCATAATACAAAGTTGAACCAACGGCATCTCCTTCTACATATATGGCATTGAAAACACCATCAACCTTAGAAATGAGATAATCATTTGGAACCATTGTAGGATGAACTCTCATCTCAATTTCATCATTTGAAGCCTTAAGAATTGCAAGAAGTTTTATCTTGTAACCAAGCTCCATAGCAAACTCAATATCCATTGCCGTTACCTTAGTAATACCTTCCTTATAGACATCGTTATATAAAAAAGGGATTCCAAAAGACAAAGAAGACAAGATCGTCAACTTATGTGCAGAATCAATACCTTCAACATCAAAGGTAGGGTCAGCCTCTGCATAACCTAATCTTTGAGCCTCTTTTAAAGCCTCAGAAAAACCTACTTTCTCATTAGTCATTTTTGTAAGTATATAATTAGAAGTACCATTTATAATGCCATAGACCGCCAATATATTATTTGCAACCAACCCTTCTCTAAGAACTTTTATTATAGGGATGCCTCCAGCCACAGAGGCTTCGAAGCCAAGATGAACATTATTTGCTTCTGCTTCTTCAAAGATCTCATTGCCTTCTGTAGCAATGAGGGCTTTATTTGCAGTTATAACGTGCTTCTTTTTTCTTATTGACTCAATGATAAAATTTTTTGCTGGATGGATACCACCAATAAGCTCAATTACAATATCAATTTCTGGGTCATTTATTATCTCATAAGCATCAGTGGTAAGAACATCGACAGGGAGTTTAATCCCCCTATCCCGCTTAATATCTAAATCTGCAATTTTCTTAAGATTAAAATCTATACCTGTTCGTTCCTCTATTAATTTTTTATTATTAATAAGAATCTTTGCAGTTCCAGATCCTACTGTACCAAAACCTATAATACCTATGTTTATCCGTTTTCTCTGAAGCATATCTTACCCTCGTATCAATTTATTGTGTTTTATTATTTATTTAAGGCCCTTTTAATACCCTTAGTTGCTTGTTTTATTCTATGTTCGTTCTCTACAAGAGCGAATCTTACATAATCATTGCCTCCTTCACCAAAGCCAATGCCCGGTGAAACAGCTACCCCCGCCTCGGTAATTAAATATTTACAAAACTCTAAAGATCCCATTTTCTTAAACCTATCAGGTATCTCAGCCCACACAAACATAGTTCCTTTTGGTGGCTCCACATTCCAGCCGGCTCGAGCAAGCCCTTTAATAAGAGTATTTCTTCTTGACTCATAGGTTTCTCTAAACTTTGCAACACAATCTTGAGGTCCTCTCAAAGCAACTATAGCTGCAATCTGAATTGGTTGAAACATGCCATAATCAAGGTAGCTTTTAATCTTTATCAAAGCTCCCACTATATCTTTATTACCTACACAAAATCCAACGCGCCATCCTGCCATAGAGTAACTTTTGGTAAGTGAAAAAAACTCTACCCCTACATCCTTTGCTCCTGGCACCTCTAAAAAACTTGGTGCTTTATAACCATCATAAACAAGATCAGCATAAGCAAAGTCATGTAAAACAATTATATTATTTTCCTTTGCAAAATCCACTACCCTTTTGAAAAAATCAAGCCCTTCAACTACCATTGTAGTTGGGTTATGGGGGAAATTAATAATCAACATCTTTGGTCTTGGCCATGTTTTTTTATAAGTTTTCTCCATCTCTGCAAAAAAATCTATACCTTTTCCAATAGGCACAGTGGTTACTTCTCCACCTGCTATGATTACACTATAAGGATGAATTGGGTAAGCAGGCGTAGGGGTCATTACTACATCACCAGGCTGTACAACAGCTAATGCAAGATGTGACAAACCTTCTTTTGAACCTATTGTAACCACAGCTTCTGATTCAGGATCTAAATCTACATTAAATCTTCTTTTATACCACTCACATATAGCCATTCTTAGATGGGTAATACCTTTTGAGGCAGAATATCTATGATTTTTTGGATTTTTAGCTGCTTCGCATAATTTATCAATTACATGCTTTGGGGCAGGCATATCTGGATTGCCCATTCCCAAATCTATTATATCTTCTCCCCTTCTCCTGTATTCCATCTTAAGATTATTAACAATAGAAAAAACATATGGCGGTAATCTTTTAATTCTCTGAAACTCAAAAGTCATAAAAAACCCCCTTTCAACTAATTAAAGATTATAACATTTTTCATCTTATTGTTGACTTGCTCTATAAAGACCCTGAGCGTTCATAGAACTTCTTACCAAAGGACCTGAAGCCACCTGATCGAAACCTATTGAATATGCGATCTCTTTTAATCTATCAAACTCTTCTGGTCTAAAAAATCTCTGCACCGGTATATTCTTCTTTGTTGGTCTTAAGTACTGCCCAATAGTAACAAAATTACATCCGCATTTCTTTAAATCAACTAACGTCTCTATGATCTCCTCCTCAGTTTCCCCTAAGCCAATCATTAAACCTGACTTGATCCTTACTTTATCAGAGAGCTTTGAAGCCAATGACAAAATCCGAAGAGATCTCATATAATCCGCTTGAGGTCTTACCAAAGGGTAAAGCCTTTTTACTGTCTCAATATTATGATTAAAAACATCCGGAGCAGATGAAATAACAGTGCTTAAAGCTTCTTGATTGCCCAAGAAATCAGGGGTTAAAACCTCTATCTTTGTATGAGGCAATTGCTCTTTAATAACTCTTATAGTTTTTGCAAAATGTAGAGCCCCTCCATCTTCAAGATCATCCCTGCTAACAGAAGTTATCACTATGTAATTTAACCCCATCTCCTTTGAAGCCTCAACTATTCTATAAGGTTCATTATCATCTACCCCTTTAGGAATTCCTGATTTGATTGAACAAAAGGAACATTTACGAGTACATACATCACCTAAAATAAGGAAAGTTGCTGTGGGATAAGAAAAGCAATAGTTTTTATTAGGACATTTTGCCTCCTCACAGACCGTGTGAAGAGCATATTTTCTTAAACTCTTTAAAGTAGGCTGAATTTTTGATATCTTTATCTTAAACCAAGGAGGTAAAAGCATAAATATAAAATACAAGACAAGATATTTAATTTGCAAGGTTAAAGGCTAAAAAGATAAATAGAATATAAAGAAACGAAAACTTACATAATCTTTAAATAAACATTTCAGAGATAAAAAAAACTTAATTTCATTTAAGAAGAATTCCTTACTTTTATCCTGATTTCTTGCATCAGATTATCTCATAAAGTAAAAAATCGCACTAAGTTTCTCACTTATCGTTGACTTTTTAGTTAATTTAAGAAAACCCAAATTTGCCGATAGGCAACTCTCAAAAAAAGTAAAAGCCTCCTCTTTTATTAGGTTTAAGGATGATATAAAATA
>JAOAHE010000043.1 GCA_026415415.1 Thermodesulfovibrionales bacterium
AGATGTGTATAAGAGACAGATCTCACGTTGTGCCTGTGCAACTCTTGTTATTGAGTCCATCAAAAGAAGGACGTCTTTTCCCTTATCTCTAAAATACTCAGCTATTGCCGTAGCTACCATCGCTGCCCTTACTTTTGCAAGTGGTGGTTGATCAGAAGTGGCTACCACTATAATAGACTTTACCAACCCTTCTTTACCAATATCTTTTTCAATAAACTCTCTTACCTCTCTACCTCTTTCACCTATTAATGCTATTACGCTTACTGGTGCCTCAGTATATCTGGCAATCATGCCCAGCAGAACACTTTTACCTACGCCTGAACCAGCCATTATACCTATTCTTTGTCCTTTACCACAAGTCAACAAGCCATTTATTGCCCTTATCCCTAAATCTAAGGGTTCCGTGATTCTTTTTCTTTTTAAAGGATGGGGTGTTTGGGATAAAATTGGATAATCTATGCCTTTAATATCTCCCTTTCCATCTATAGGTTCACCTTTGTCATTTAAGACCCTTCCGATAAGTTCATCTGATGCCTTAATGAATGCTCGTTTTCCAGTAAACAAAACTCTACTGCCTGGCCTTACACCTGCTAATTCACCGATCCCCATTAATAAAGCCTTTCCATCTTTGAAACCTACAACCTCAGCATCAATATAAGAGCCATTAGATTGTATTTTACATACATCACCAATGCTAACCCTAAGTCCTGTTGCTTTTATAATGATACCCGTTATATCTGAGACTATTCCGTAAACCCTTAAGGTTTCTATGTTATCTACTAATTCAATATATTTTGTTATATCTATTTCTGGCAATTTAAACCCCTATCTCGTCAGAAATTATTTTAAATTGCTCTTCTATATCAGTAATTATGGTTTCTTCTGGTCCTATTATAGTAGCTCCAAAAATGGGTGCTTTTGAATCTACCTCAAAGATTAAATCTGAAGAGATATTTAACAAAGTAGAATTATTTTTGATAAATATCTCATGTAAAGTGGGGTGAATCTTAATCACTATCTGCCCAGCTCTCTGAAGTTTCAACAGAGCTTCTTTGACAATATGAACTAAGATTTCGGGATTAACTGAGATTTCTTTTAAAATAATCTTTTTTGCTATAGTGAGACTTAGTTGAAGAACTTGTTTCTCTAATTGCATTAATTCTCTTTTACGCAGTTCACCTAAATCTAAAAGCATCTTTTCAAGTCTTTGAATCAATAGCATCGCTTTCTGCTCTCCCATCTCAAAGCCAGCCTTCTGTCCTGCTTCATAACCTTTTTCGTATGCTTCTCTTTCTATCTCCTCTATCTTAAGAGAGTTAAGTAATTTTTCAGGTGTCTGTTCTGTAGACTGTGCTAAATCTTCTTGTTGCTGTGGCTCAAAAGGCTCTAAGTCTAAGGATGGCATTATATATGGCTCTGCATATATACTTTCTTTTTTGCTTTTAAACAAGTTCTTCACCTCCTCGTTTAGCTATAATGATCTTACCTTCAGCTTCTAACTTTCTTACCACATTAACTATATTCATCTGAGCCTTTTCAACATCTGAAACCCTTACTGGTCCTTTAGCTTGCATCTCTTCTTTTAAGATAACGGCAGCTCTTTGTGACATATTGGCAAAAATCTTATTTTTAAGTTCCTCAGATGCGGTCTTAAGGGCTATTGAAAGATCTTCCGTAGATATTTCTTTGAGTATCATCTGGATTCCTCTGTTGTCAATAGTTACGATGTCTTCAAAGACGAACATCAACTGTCTTATTGAGTCTCCTAACTCAATATTTTGTTCGTCTATCTTTTCTAATACTAATTTTTCAGTGGCTTTGTCCGTTAAGTTTAACATCTCAGCAGCAAACTTAATCCCCCCAAGTTTTTTACTTTTACCTTTGCTTAAGTCAAGCTGACCTTTTAAGACTTCTTTGATATCGTCAAGGGCGTTATCGGAGATCCTTCCTGTGTTAGCTATCCTCATTACTATCTCACTTTTTAAATGTTCAGGTAGTCCAGAGAGAACCTCAGCTGCTTGAGATGGCTCTAAAAGGCACATTATTAGTGCTATGGTCTGAGGATGTTCTGATGAAAGAAAGCTAATCAAAGTTTTTGAATCAACCCATTTAAGATCCTCAAGAGGGCTTTCTTGAGTAGCTATCTCAAGGATTTTTGAAGCTCCATCTTCACCCAGTCCTTTATAAAGAACTCTTTTTATAAAATCTTCACCACCAAGATTTAAAGTAGAGCTACTTACGCTCTGTGTCACTTCCTCTATCAGTGAATCAACCACATCTGCAGGCACACTCTTTAATTTAGTCATTTGCATGGTGATTTTACCTATATCTTGAATATCGAGGCTTTTTAAGATCTCAGCAGCTATATCTTCTCCGACTAAATTTAAAAAAATTGCTGTCTTTTCATAGCCATCAAGTTTACTGTTTTTCACTTATCCACCCCTTAATAAGATTAGCTGCCTCCTGAGGGTTAGCTTTAGCCCATTCAACAACTATCTCTTTTGGTGATTTGGATGGTAGTTGTTTTGTCTTTTCAGCTTCAAGTTCTGGTCGCGTCAGTTCAGCTAATGCTGCTTTTTCCTCAGGTTTTGGTGCAGTAGCAACTTTAATTAAAGGTCTTACAATAAAGAGGAAAAATAATACTATAGCAACTATTGGTAGTAGATACTTAGCAAACTCAAAGATGATTGGTAAAATTTCTTTTTTTTCAGGTTGTGTAACATCCTCAGTAGGTTGCGGTTCAAAAGGCATATTTACAACTTTTATATCATCTCCTCTTTCAGGGATAAAACCAATAGCTCTTTTTGCCATCTCTTCATACTGTTTTATTTCATCTTCAGTTCTTGGAACGTATTTCATTTCTTTTGTATCCTGCTGGGTTACATAATTACCATCAACTAATACGGCAGCAGAAAGTCTTTTTATCTCCCCAGGTCCTACAATTTGATGGCTTACCGTTTTTGTGATCTCGTAATTTATAACCTCATTCTTTTTGTCAGTTTGTCCCTTTATGGCAGTGGATTGAGGTTGAGGTTTACCTGGTATATTAGAAGTAACGCCAGGTGCACCTCCTGTAGCTCCTGAAATCGACTTTTCCATATTCCTTTGTTCACTTCTAATAACTTGTCCTTCAGGGTCATATTTCTCTTCTGTTTTTTCTACCTTTGCAAGGTTTAATGTAACAGCTACTTTTGCTCTGACTTTGTTCTTTCCAATAACAGGCTCAAGCATAGAGATAATTCTTTGCTCCATATCTTTTTCTATTAATTGTTGTTTTTCAATCTGGGAGTGAGTAAGGCCTATCGTCTCATCAGAAACGGAGGTAAGTAATTCCCCTTTGCTGTCGACGACTGTTACGTCTTTTGGATCTAAACCTTCAACACTGCTTGCTACTAAATGCACTATGCCATCAACTTGTCCTTTGGATAATCTTTTGTTGCTTTTGAGTTTTACAAAAACAGAAGCCTTTGGTTTTTCAGCAGTTCTGACAAACACAGATTTTTCAGGGACAGCCAAATGGACCCTGCACTGTTCTATCTCTGGTAAAGCCTTAATAGTTCTTGCTAACTCTCCTTGTAAGGCTCTTTTATAGTTGAGTTTTTGAACAAAATCTGTAGTTGATATATCTGTTTTATCAAAAACCTCAAAACCTACCCCCCCACCTTGAGGTAGTCCTTGACTTGCTAATTGAATTCGCAGATCATGGACTTTGTCATCAGGAACTTTGATAGTTTTTCCTTCAATCTTATATGGGATCTTTAAATCTTTAAGTTTTTGGGTTATTGCCCCAGCATCTTCATCAGATAGGTTTGTATATAAAACTTGGTAATTAGGCTTCTGGATCAAAAGAAACACAAGTATTATAGTCGCTAAGGATAGGGTAACCCCTCCAAGAAGTAATAGCTTCTTTAACAAAGAGAGTTCTTTGAACCAATCGGTTATTCTATCTAAGACCGCCATTTTAAACCTGCATCCTCATGACTTCATCATAAGCATTTAATAACCTGTTTCTTACTTCAAGCATTAATTGGAAGGACATGTCAGCCTTTTCCATTAACAACATAGCATGGGTAATGTCTCCTCCTGAGGCAAGCTCTTTTATAGCTGTATCAGCATTATTTTGTGCCTTAGATAACATTTCCATTGCTTCAGTTATCACTAAATCAAAAGATGTTGAGCTCTTGTCTTGTTTATTGAGTTGTTTTAGTGGTAGATTTTGAATGTCATTTCCAATGATCTTAATCTCAGACATAACTACCTCCCTAATTCCAGGGTTTTCATAAACATTGTCTTAGTTATATTAAAAGTAGAAATGGAAGCTTCATAGGCTCTATAAGACATCATCATATTTACCATCTCTTCAATTATGTTTATGTTAGGCATCTCTACATAACCATTTTCCTTTGCATCAGGGTGGGATGGGTCATAAACAATTTTAAATGGTTCATCGCTTTCAACAATATCAATAACCTTCACGCCTTCTATGTTGGGTGAGATATTATTAAGAGGAAATGATGAAAATATGACCTCCTTTTTTCTATAAGGTCCACCTTGTTCTGACCTGGTTGAATTAACATTTGCCATGTTAGAAGCTATTACATTCATCCTTTGTCTTTGAGCCCATAAAGCTGAGGCACTTATTCTTAAAGCTCCAAAAGAATCCATTTACGACCTCCTAAGTGCACCTTTAAACATCTTTATCTTAGTTGATAGCATATTTATACCTGCTTGATACAAGATAGCATTTTCTGTCATCTTTGCTACCTCCATATCAAGTTCAACATTATTTTGATCAAGCCATTGTTGTGTAGTTTCTTCATTGAGTTCGGTGGTAATAACAGGTTTAATATTTGTGATGTGGCTTTCATTTGTTACCTTCAAGGCAATAACTTCATCTTTAAGGTTCATCTCAAAAGTAAGATCTTTTGCCTTGTAGTAAGGGGTATCAACATTTGCAATATTTGAAGCTATCACACTATGACGTGCTTTTGTTGCATAAAGTAAACCTTCAAGTATTTTAAATCCATCTGCCATTCTTTAACCCCCCTTCAGGTTTAATCTTAATCTTTTAATAAAATGGCTGTTTTGTCTCCATACTCATTTAGCTTATTTCTTATAGTCCTAACGCTAATCCCCAGTATCTTTGCAGCTTTAGTTTTATTTCCTTTTACTTCTTTGAGGGTTTTTAATATCAACTCTTTCTCCATATCCTTTAATCTTCCATTCTGTCTATCACTTGCTGGTTCACTATCAAGAACGAAATCTTTGAGATCAATAAATCTATCTTTACACATAAATACAGCCCTCTGAACTACATTTTCTAACTCTCTTACATTGCCTTTCCAAGGTTGGGACATAAGAAACTTCTTAGCTTCTTCAGTAAATCCTATGACTTCCTTAGTGAAAGAGTTTGAGTATATTTGTAAGAAATACTCTGCTAATAAAAGTATATCTTCTTGCCTTTGCCTAAGTGGGGGTAATTTAATAGGGAAGACATTAAGTCTATAATAGAGGTCTTCCCTGAAGCGATTCTCAAGGCACATCTTTTTCAAGTCTTTATTAGTTGTAGCAATCACTCGCACATCTACAGATATTGGTTTTTTACCACCCACTCTGTCTATCTCTTTTTCTTGTAATACCCTTAAAAGTTTTGATTGTAAGACTATTGACATCTCAGCGATCTCATCAAGTAAGATGGTTCCCTCATGGGCAATTTCAAACTTTCCTATTTTTCTGTCTATAGCACCAGTAAATGCTCCTTTTTCATACCCAAAAAGTTCTGACTCAAGCAAATTATCAGGTATGGCAGCGCAATTTACAGCAACAAATTGTTTATTACTTCTTTTACTTAAACTATGTATATATCTTGCTAAGAGTTCTTTTCCAGTTCCACTTTCACCGTATATCAAAACTGTTATGTCGCTAAGGGCTAAATCCTCTGCTATTTTGAGAATCTTCAACATATCTTCATTTTTGGTGATTATCTGTTTTTTTTGACTGTTTTTCTTTAAAAGAGACTCTATGGTCTTCTTAACTGTCTCAAAAGAAAAGGGTTTCATCAAGTAATCAATAGCTCCTTCTTTCATACTATCTACAGCATTCTCTACAGTGGGGAAAGCAGTAATCACGAGGACTGGGATTTTTAATGATGCCTTACGAATCTCTTTAAGTAAATCAAGACCTGATAAATCGGGCATTTTCATATCGGTTATTATCAATGAAAAATCAAACTTCCGAAGCTTCTCTAAGGCATCCTTTCCATTATTGGAAAGAGCTGCACTGTATCCCAATCTTTTAATTGCCTCCATGAGGGCAAGCCTCATTTGTGGGTCATCATCAACAATTAGTATGTGTTGACAGTCTTTTGACAAAGTTTTCTCCGTATGGGTAGATTATTTAGTGTTTTTTCTGAGTCTTGTTTCAAAAACCCTTTCTCTTTCAAAGGTTTTTTGAAATAAAGGCTGAAACAGCTACCTTTGCCTACTTCGCTGCTAACCTTAATATAACCACCGTGCGACTGCATTATCATAGAAGAGATTGAAAGTCCAAGTCCTGAGCCTGTATCTTTTGTGGTAAAGAAAGGGTCAAAAATCTTCTCTAAGTATTCAGGTTTAATCCCTACGCCATAGTCCTTAAATGAGACTACTATAAACTCCTCTTCTTCGCCCATTAAAATCTCTATACAATATGTAGAACAATTATCAGGTTTGGCATGAATGGCGTTTATCATGATATTTAGAAAAACTTGCTTTAGAAGTTCAGGATCTCCTAATATATGGCAATTTAACAATGAGCAACTAACCTCTATTTTTGGAGATTTAAGCAAAGGACTTATAATTTGAAGAGAGTCATGTATTAGTGAATCTAACTTTACATTCTTCATTGATGGTTTATTAGGTCGGGCAAAGATAGACATATTAGTTAAAATATTATTCATGCTGTTTATCCCTTTAGAAATTCCTTCTGCAAGTTTTTTCTGAGATGGATCTTGTATTTCTAACTCAAGCATTGAAGAATATAGCTCGATACTACAAAGGGGGTTTCTTATCTCATGAACAATTTTTGCAGCCATCTCACCCATTGCAATTAACCTTTGATTTCTTTCGTTTTGAGCCTCCAGCTCTCTTAATCTTGAGATGTCTTTTATTAGTAGTACTTCACCTTTGACATTACCGTCTAAATCTACTACTTTGGAGTTAGAAACTATCACACTATATTTTTTTTCACCAATTAATAAATATGTCTCAGGTCCTTCTTTAGCTATTTTCAGATTTAGCTTTTCAATGGTAGATCCTTTTATATCTGAAAAATTAAGCTTAAGGTATCTTTCTGCAGATCTGTTCATTAATATAATCCTTTGTTTATCATCTATCCCTATGATTATCTCTTCAATGTTATATAAAACAGCACTTAGATAATCATTTGTTTTTTTAAGTTCATCTAAAGCCTTTTTTAATTCTGTATTCTTTTTTTCCAACTCAATAGTAAGAAACTTGATCTTCTCTTGGAGCATCTCATAATAAGACTCTAAGGTTTTAGAAGCTACTGTAAAGTTTTCAAAGGCTTCTTGTAGCTGAGAAATATTCATTAAAATCGCTCCTTCAACTTTTCATTAAGGTTATTTTCTTTTGACCTTGCATTAGCATAACGATTAAGTAAGTCATTGCCTTTCTGCAGTTTATCTAAGGCTGTTTTAGAATCATCTTTTCCAGCCAGTAAGCTGATTCGGTATAGGCACCATTGGATATCTTTTTCTGATAGCCCTTTGTTTTTTTCGTTGATTTCTAAAGCTAACTTGTATTGTTTCAAAGCATTTTCTGTTTTACCTATTTTATAGTAACTATCTGCAAGAGATAGATAGAGTTTAGGCTTGTTGGTCTCTCTTTTAATAACTTTCTCTAAGAAACTTACCAACTCTTGTTGATTCTTCAAAGTAGGTGGAATCTCTAAGGAGATAGAAAGAAATAGGTTAGCATCGTCAGCATCTGGTTCTTTAATATTAAGCAATTCTGATAGAGCTTTTTCATTTTCACCTTTTAAGTGTAAAATCCTTGAATTAATTCTTCTTATCTCATCATTTTGTTCTGTTAGTTTAATATCTTGAAGATAGGCTGTAGCTGTTTTTAAATCTCCTAACTCCGCATAAAGTTCTGCAATAAGTAGTTTTGCAAACATCTTGTTCTCATTAGAACCATTTTTAATAAGCCATTTGCAAATGTTTAAATAAATATTCCTTTCAGATTTTAAATATGGGAGGATTTTCTTTACAAAGTCAGATCTTGAAGGTTCAAGCATCCACTGCCCTACATTTTTCCAAAGATTTATTAAATCATTTTGATTGCGGTTCTTAGCTTCTATTAATAACAACTCAAACTCATCTAAGGCGGCTTTAAGAGGTTTTTTCCTAAATACAAGCTCTCTTAATAAGGAAGCTGACTCATGAAGTGACCCCTCCTTTTTATAAATTTGGGCAAGTTTAAGCACTGCTTCATCATAGTCTTTACCATAGGGGTATTTATTTCTTATCTGTGTCAATTTGCTTTTTGCTTCTTCGGTTTTATTCTCTTTTAGATAAAGTTCAGCCTGATATAACAAAACCTTTCTTTTAATATCACGGTCAGGTGATTGAGAGGCAAGATCAAAAAACTTTATAGCCATATCAACTCTATTCTCACTCATCGCAATAAGTGCATTAGATAAATCTGCTTTGTACTTAAGAGGATAATCTTTGACTAAAGCAAGATATACTTTTGCATAAGATAATTTATTCATTAACCTGAAATTTTCTCCTATGCTATAAGCGGTTTGTTGTGAGTTAAGATATCCTTTGTCACCTTTTTGAATTAATGAAAGATAGATATCATGAGCTTCAGCTACTCTACCCATAGAATGCAGTGCATTTGCTTTACCATAAAGTGCTGAGTTGGAAGTTCCTATTTTTTGGTAAAAATTCAAAGCCTCTGTGAAATTGCCTATATTGTAAAATGACTCTGCAAGCCCTAAAAAAGCCTCCTGTCTTAATCTTGACTCAGGAAACCTTCTTAAAAAGATTCTATAAGATAAAATAGCCTCATCATAATATTTATTGTTTGCATAAGTTTGAGCTCTCTCAAAAAAAATCTGTTCTCTTTCGCTGTCTTTTGTTGCATATACATAAGCCAATCTATAGTGTTCCATGGATTTAGTTGGCAAGTTAAGCCTTGAATATGCCCTTGCAAGGGTATAATGATAAGGGAAAAGAGATTTTTGGTCTGGAGCATATTCTGATAAAATGTTTATTGCTTCTATTGGTCTTTTGTCTTCTACTGAGTCCCAAGCTTTTTTGATTTTATCAGGAAAAGTTTCTCTATTTACTGCCTCTAAGGAGTAAGGTAGTAGAGAAAAAATAAAAGCAAAAATAATAACAAAATACTTCATACTTTGACTAAAGCAATAAATATGCCATAATCTGGAATATTTAAAAATATAAAAAAGCACTTTTCCTGAGGTATTTAAACTTAGAGTGATATTCGTAGGATGTCATTTATATGACATTTTAAAGGGGGAGGTTAGAAGGTAAGATCACTTTTTGTAATCTATTCCCATCTTTTTCATTTTCTCAATTAAAGTCGTTCTATTTAAACCTAAAAGACTTGCTGCCTTGCTCTTTACGCCACCTGATTTTTCAAGTGCTTCAATAATTATATTGCGTTCTATATCTGAAATGATTTTATTGAAATCAAACCTATCATCGCTCAGTTTAAGTTCAGGGGTAAACAAACCTCTTGATTTTACATATTTTTCATCGGCTTTATCTTCGCACTCAGCATACATATGGAATTTATCGGGAAGATCTGATACAGTGACGACATCACTTGACACTAAGATGGATAACCTCTCTATTAAGTTTTCCAACTCTCTTACATTGCCTTGCCAGCTATACTTGTAAAGGCACTTCATAGCTTCTTTGGTAAAGCTAAAGGGTGGTCTATTCTTTTTCTTACAAAAGTGTTTGATAAAATGGTCAATTAGAAGTGGTATGTCTTCTGTTCTTTCACGAAGAGGAGGCAAATGAATAGGGATAACATTTAATCTATAATATAAATCTTCCCTGAACTTTCCTTCTTTTACGCATTTTTCGAGGTTTTTATTGGTCGCTGCTATGATTCTTACATCTACTTTGATAGTTTTAAGACCTCCTACTCTTTCAAACTCCCTTTGTTGCAATACCCTTAACAATTTTGCTTGTAAAGAAGGCTCTAACTCTCCTATCTCATCTAAAAAAAGTGTTCCACCATGGGCAAGTTCAAAACGCCCTATCCTTGTGTGGATAGCACCTGTAAAAGCTCCTTTTTCGTGGCCAAAAAGCTCTGATTCAAGAAGATCCTTAGGTATTGCAGCACAGTTTACTGGCACAAATGCTTTATTAACTCTTGAGCTATTAAAATGAATGGTTCTAGCAATAAGCTCTTTACCTGTTCCACTTTCCCCTGTAATTAAAATAGTGCTGTCAGTGTCTGCAATCTTTTCAATCATCTCAAAAACCTGTTGCATTTTCGGGGAGTCCCCAATAAGTCCTTCAAAGGTGTATTTCTTTTTTAACTGTTTTTTGAGCAAAACATTCTCTATTTGTATCTTTGAGATATTGAGAGCCCTTTTGATTATTATTGAGAGCTCATTAAGATTAAAAGGTTTCGTTATGTAATCAAAGGCTCCATGCTTCATCGCCTCAACAGCAGTCTGGATAGTACCAAAGGCGGTCATAACTATTAATGGTGTTTTCAGATTAAGTGCATTGATAGATTTTAAGACTTCAAGTCCATCTAAGTTGGGCATGACAAGATCGGATAAAATTAAATCAAACCCTTCTTTTTTTAGTAAAGATATGCCTTCTTTCCCATCTGAAGCGGTAAAGACTTCAAACCCCTCTGTCTGTAAGAAGCTTTCTAACATATCTCTAATAATTGCATCGTCATCAATGACTAATATCTTAGGCATACTAAAGAATATCAGAATGTAAGTTATATGTCAATAGATTGACATGTATTTAATTAAAAATTATTTTAACTTTTTAATATTACGGGTTTGAAGGGATGAATTATTACATTCTTTTATTTTATATAAAAATTTCTAAGACACTTAGTATTAGGGCAAGCATAAAGTTTTTATTTAAATTTATCTTTTAAGTTAATTAAAATATAAAATTAAATAGGTTTTTTGCTTCTAAAATAATAAATTATGCAACAGAGGCTTCAAAAAATATTAGCTATGATGGGCATTACTTCCAGAAGGAAAGCTGAAGAGCTTATACTCAATGGAAGAGTAACTGTAAATGGCCAATTAGCTCAATTAGGGATGAAGGCAGATCCCAAAAAAGATCATATAAAAGTTGATGGCAAGATTTTAATAAAACCCGAACCTAAAATATATTTAGCACTCAATAAACCAAAAAAGGTTATAAGCTCCTTGCATGATCCCGAAGGCAGAACTACTATAAAAGATTTTTTGAAAGGCATCAAACAAAGAGTTTTTCCTATTGGGAGACTTGATTATGATACCGAAGGACTTCTTCTGCTTACAAATGATGGTGAGTTAACTCAAAAAATTTTACATCCCTCTTATAGGATACCTAAGACTTATCTGGTAAAAATAAAAGGTTTAATTCAAGAAAATGAAATAAAGAAAATTTCTCAAGGAGTAAGGCTGCAGGATGGTTTAACCCTTCCTGCTCAAGTGAGACTAATTAAACAGAATGAAAATAATTCATGGCTTGAGATAACGATTTATGAAGGAAGAAAAAGGCAGGTAAGAAGAATGTTTGATGCAATCGGACATCCTGTAATTAAACTAAAAAGGATAGCAATAGATGGGATAAAATTAGGAGATTTAAAAACGGGAGAGTTAAGGCACCTTACAGAAAGAGAGGTAAACAAGCTTAAAGGTTTATAAAGAGATTTAAAATCAAGTTATCTGAATGATGCGTCCATCAGTCATTCTCATAATCCTATGGCATCTCTCAGATAAAGAGTTATTATGAGTAACTATAATGAAGGTAATACCACTTGAAGCATTTAATTTCATAAGCAAATTGAAAAGATCTTCTGCCGATGCTGCATCAAGATTACCTGTAGGTTCGTCAGCAAGAACGACTCTTGGGTTTTGAATTAAAGCCCTTGCAACAGCAACCCTTTGTTGTTCGCCTCCTGATAGCTCTCCAGGTTTATGATCTTTTCTATCATAAATATCAAGGCTATTTAAAAGTTCTTCAGCTCTATTTTTTACATCCTTTAATGAAAAATCCTTGTTTAGTTCTTTTGTTATTAAGGCGGGCATTATTATATTTTCATAAGCTGTGAAATCAGGCATCAGATAATGAAACTGAAATATAAAACCTATCTCCTTATTTCTAAATAGGGCTAACTCATTATCATTTAACCTAAAAGGGTCTAACCAGTCAGCTGAGTCACGAGTTCTATACTTTATACTTCCAGAAGTTGGTCTATCTAAGGTGCCTAAGATATGCAAAAAAGTGCTTTTCCCCGCACCTGAGACCCCGACAATACTTACTACCTCACCTTCATAAAAGGTTACGTCTATTCCCTTAAGAACTTTAAGCTCACCAATAGGTGAGATGAAAGATTTACAGAGGTTTTCGACAGAGATAAGTTCTTTCACTTAGCTTTTTCTTGACGCTTCTCTATATCAGTTAGTCCTGATATTTTATCTTTGTATTGTAAGGCTTTTTTTCTTATGGCTTCGGCTTCATTAGCTAACTTATCCCCTGCAATAGAAGCAACTCCTCCTATTTGTCTACCGAGCCACCTGAACTTATCTCCGCTGCCACTTATAGCTACAGCAAAAAAGATTACTGATAAAATCAAGCCTAAAATAATCAAGTTTCTAATAAATTTCATCACTCATACCTCAACAATTCTACTGGTTGTAATCTTGATGCTTGATAAGAAGGATATATAGTAGAAATAAAGCTTATGAAGATAGCAGAAGTAGCAACAATTATAAAATCAAGCATTTTCATCTTAACTGGTAGTTTGCTAAGATAATAAACGTCTGCAGGAAGTTTTATTATCTCGTATGAATCTATTAAACTTCCCAAGGCGTATCCTCCAATTATACCAAAAGTAGTACCTATGATACCTATTACTAAACCTTGTAATATGAATATTAGCATTATACTACGATTTGTTGCCCCAATGGACTTTAGTATGGCAATCTCTTTTTGTTTTTCCATCACATTCATCATTAAAGTGCTTACAATGTTAAAAGATGCTACAAGTATGATCAAAGTAAGGATTATGAACATTGCAAATTTTTCAAGTTTCAAAGCAGCAAAAAGGTTTCTGTTCATCTGTGTCCAATCTTTAGCATAAAAAGGAAAGGTTAATTTTTTACTAATCTTATCTCTTACTTCTGATGCCTTGTATATATCGTCAAGCCTCAGGGAGATTCCTGTTACACCTTTACTAATATTGAAAAAAGTTTGAGCAGCTCTTAGATCTGTAAGGACTAAATTTGTATCATATTCAAACATACCTACTTCAAAAATAGCCACAACCCTAAAAGGACGTGCTTTTGGAAGCATGCCTAAGGGACCAATTTCTCCCACAGGGGATATTACGTTAACTACATCTCCTGGCAAGACACCAAGTATGAAAGAAAGCTCCCTTCCAATGATTATCCAAGGAAGTTCTCTTTGTGTATTTAGATCCTCTATAGGGGGCTCTTTTAAGTATTTAAGAACCTCTGTTGTTTTTGCCTCTAAGGAAGGTTCAATGCCTCTTAAAAAAACACCGTGTGCTTTCTTGCCATAAGATACCATTACTTGTCCCATAACAAAAGGAGAATCAGAAACTATATTTTGCTCACTTTTAAGCTTTGCAGAAATCTCTTGGTAATTTTCAATAAATCCTTTATAATTTAAGACTATCACATGACTATTTACACCAAGGATTTTTTTTTGTAAATCTTCATGAAACCCACTCATTACTGATAGGACTACTACTAATGCCATTACTCCGACTGCTACCCCACAAATAGAGATTAAAACAGAGAAAGAAAGGCCTCTTCGTTTTTTTTTAGATTTAAGATATCTCAAAGCAATTAAAAATTGATAAGGCAAGTTCATATATATAATTATTTTATTGTTCAGGTTTAAGTTGTGGGAAAAGTATTACATCCCTTATAGATTGAGAATTTGTCAGTAACATCACTAATCTATCAATACCAATTCCTTCACCAGCAGCTGGTGGCATACCATATTCAAGAGCTCTTATAAAATCTTCATCCATCCAGTGAGCTTCTTCATCTCCTTGTTTTTTTGCCTCCATCTGTTTGAGAAATCTTTCTTTTTGGTCTATAGGGTCATTTAACTCTGAAAAGGCATTGGCTATTTCTCTGCTTGCAATAAAAAGCTCAAATCTCTCTACAAAATTAGGGTCTTCAGCTTTTTTCTTTGCTAATGGAGATAGTTCAACAGGATAATCTATCACAAAGGTTGGCTGAATAAGAGTAGGCTCTATAAGTTCTTTAAAAACCTCATCTATTGCCTTTGCTAATGTTATACCCTTAGGTATATCTATTGACTTTGACTTAGCCCAGGAGGTTATGGCATCAATATTGGAGATATCTTCTTTTGATAAACCTTCTACTTGAAGGGCATCTAATAGTCTTATTCTTTTCCATGGCGGGGTAAGATCAATTAAGTGATCACCAAAGGGAATTTTTAAAGTACCTAATACTTTGTTTGCTACATAGGAAAAAAGCTCTTCAGTGAAATTCATTAAAAACTCATAATCTCTATAAGCGATATAGAATTCAAGCATTGTAAACTCTGGATTATGGCGAGTTGAGATACCTTCATTTCTGAAATTCTTATTTAGTTCAAAGACCCTTTCATAGCCTCCTACGAGCAATCTTTTGAGATAAAGTTCAGGAGCAATTCTTAAATAAAGGTCTATATCAAGGGCATTATGGTGGGTACTAAAAGGTCTTGCTGATGCACCGCCTGGTATCTGATGCATCATAGGGGTTTCAACTTCAATGAAACCATTTTGTTCAAGAAAGTCTCTAATAGCTTTAATTATAGCGCTTCTTTTAGCAAAAATTTCCTTGACTTGGGGGTTTACAATGAGATCTACATATCTTTGTCTGTACCTAATCTCTACATCTCTTAAGCCATGCCATTTCTCTGGTAATGGTCTAAGAGATTTGCATAGTATATGGTAATCGGTAACCTCTATAGTCAATTCATTTGTCTTAGTTTTAAAGAGTCTTCCAGAAACACCGATTATATCCCCAATGTCTAACTTTTTTAAAAGTTGGAACTTATCTTGAAGTATATCTTTTTTAAAATAGAGTTGGATTTTTGCTGTTGAATCCTGTAGATGTGAAAAAACCGCTTTGCCAAAGTCTCTTAAAGCTATGATTCTTCCAGCTACTTTTAGAGGGATTAACTCATTTTCTAACATTTCTTGAGAGTATTGAGAGTATGTATTTTTAATATCTATAGCTTTTACTTCTGGAATAAAGCTATTACTGTAAGGATCGATCCCTGCTTTCCTTAAATCTTCAAGTTTTTTATATCTTTGTTCTATTAATACATTAATCTCTTCCATAGTTTGTAATTATAAACATTAAGTAGTTAGTTTGGCAAATCAATTTCTATTCAGCTTAGATGATATTTAAAATTTGTAACTTGCTATGCACAACTTGGTTTTTTCTTCCTCACTAAGGATATAAGCATTGTAATTTCATAAGTGGAGGATATGGTAGTTTTGGGGTAATTTAAAATCTTTTGTGTAAAAACTTTAAGTGAGAAAAAAAGAGGGTGTATTCTCCATTATGCTAAGCAGTAAAAAAAGAAAGGAGGATACACCCATCTCAGTAAAAAAACTGACTAAATTAACCCAAACAGATTTATGGAAAGAATGCAAGAGTTTTGATGATCTTTGGCAAAAAGAGGAAGAGGCAGTAAAAGAATTCAGAAGGATGCTGAGGATAAGAGGCATAAAGTATGAAAGCGGCATAATCCCTCTATACAAGCAAAGGGTTAAAGAAGTAGATGCTGCAC
>JAOAHE010000044.1 GCA_026415415.1 Thermodesulfovibrionales bacterium
AGATGTGTATAAGAGACAGCTCTTTTACTACGTATCCTACTTTACTACCATCAGGGCTAAAAGTTAAAGAACCTTTTCCAATGTCTTCATAATGTTTACTTTCTTTACCATCTATGACTACAAAATACCTGTTATTTAAAGCAGCTACAAAGGCGAGCTTGTTGCCATCAGGGCTGAAAGTAAAGCTGTCTTGCACGATTGTATCATATCTGTCACTTTCTAAGCCATCAAAAACAGCATAAAATTTCCGTCCGTCTCTACATATATAAGCAACATGCCTATTATTAGGGCTAATAATAAAGGTTTTGGGTATCCATTTTTTAAGATCAACAGTGGTGATTAAAGTTTCATTTATAATATGCCTCCTCATATGCTATCTCCTTATAAATAATAACAATACTGCTCTATGTTTACTTTATTGGATAAGAGATAGAATTGATTTTTACTTTAACCAAATGATTAGCTAACTGTATTCTCATATCTGATTGATACCAAAAGACTAAGGAATTATTATTTTCGGATGGTTCTTCCTGAATTTTTGCTGGTGAATTATAAGTTATCTTTAAAGTGTCACCAGTAATTAGTTGTATTTCTTGTTCAACTGGTAGTAAAAATTTCTTATCAATAACGATTCTTCGGTTGTCATTTTTAATTATATAATAGTCATGGTCTTCAAATACACTATAATCTTTAATCTTCCACCAAAGAAAACTTTTCTTAAGACCTTCTATTAAGATCGTTTTTTTATTAAAATCTATCTTTTTGGATGACTTAACTATGCCATTATTTTCATAGAAATAACCTGCTAAAAAACCTAAATAGTAAACTTTTAACTCAAGTTGATTCTCTGATAGAGAAAGATATGCATCTCCTTGCAACAAATTA
Source organism: Thermodesulfovibrionales bacterium (assembly GCA_026415415.1). GTDB lineage: Bacteria > Nitrospirota > Thermodesulfovibrionia > Thermodesulfovibrionales > Dissulfurispiraceae > DYHD01. The sequence goes on from JAOAHE010000044.1 coordinate 886, forward strand.
TCATTAAGTTCATACTGAATTGATAAGTTAGCCTCTACCTCAGATATCTGTTGTAAAGAACTTAAAAGCTCATGAATACCTTTATCATAAAAAGTAGGGACCTCAACTCTTTTTATGCATGAACACACAATCATTAAAAACAACAAAAGGTATAAAAATAATAATCTTTTTATCATTTATTTTATCCTTTTAAACTCTCAACGAGTTCCTCAATGTTTCTTAAACCGTTGATATCAATAGTAATATTTCTTCTGAGATTTTTTCTATTATTTTCAGGTATAAAAGCCCTTATAAATCCTATTTTAGAGGCTTCTTGCAGTCTTTGTTCAGGCATACTTACTGCCCTAACTTCACCTGTAAGTCCAACTTCACCAAAATAAAATGTTCTTGGATCAATAGGAACTTCAAAGAAAGACGATACTAATGATGCAACTATCCCTAAATCAGCTGCAGGCTCATTGATCTTTAATCCCCCCACTACATTAATAAATACATCCATAGCACTAAGACTTAAGCTTGCTTTCTTTTCAAGCACCGCTAATAATAAGTTCACCCTGTTGAAATCTACTCCTATAGTGGTTCTTCTTGGTACCCCGAAGTTTGTAGGGCAAACTAAAGCTTGAATTTCCACAAGAAGGGGACGAGTCCCCTCTATAGTCGCAATTACAGTTGAGCCTGACAGGGATGATTGCCTCTCTGATAAAAATAATTCTGAAGGGTTATCTACTTCAATTATACCACTGTCTGTCATGGTAAAAACGCCTATCTCATTAGTAGAACCAAACCTGTTCTTAACTGTTCTAATTATTCTAAAAGGGTTACCTCTGTCTCCTTCAAAGTATAGGACTGTATCAACCAGATGCTCTAAGATTCTTGGACCGGCTATAGTACCTTCTTTTGTTACATGTCCAATTATAAATACGGGAGTAGCTGTTTTTTTTGCAAAAAACATTAATTTAGAGGCGCATTCTCTTATCTGACTTACAGAACCTGCCTGAGAGGTTATCTCTTCAGAGTATACTGTTTGAATTGAGTCTATTATTAAAAAGGCTGGATTTATTTTTTTTGCTGCATCTATTATCGTTTCAATCGATGTCTCACAGAACAATAATATATCAGGGGTGGTTATAGATAACCTTTCTGCTCTTAGTTTTATTTGCTCAGGAGATTCTTCACCCGATACATAAAGAGCCATGCGTTTTTTTTGAGAGTGTTGATTAACAATAAAGTTTGACTCATCAAGTAAGTTAGAAGCAGCCTGAAGCAATAAAGTAGATTTACCAATACCAGGGTCACCCCCAATGAGAACTACTGCACCATCAACTACTCCACCACCTAATACCCTATCTAATTCTTTTATCTTCGTATGTTTACGTTTTTCATCTGTTTGTCTAACCTGGTTAAGAGGTAATAATTTATCACTAACAAGCTCAATCCTGCCCAACTTAGGAATCTCCTTTTCCTCAATAAAACTGTTCCAGCTGCCACAGTCAGGACATTTGCCAAGCCATTTAGGTGATGTATATCCACAGGATTGACATTGGAAAACTGTTTTAAACTTTGACATAATATTTTTAAAAAATTTTAAATATTTAGTTTCTAATATTTAATAATCTTAAACCTTTCCCAAAAGTATGGGCATTTTTTATAGTCTTTGTTATAAAATCCTTTGCCTTTTTTACCAATTCTGATCCTTCAACCCCTAAAGCTAAAAGAGCTGTTAACGAAGCTGAAAAAGCACAACCTGTTCCGTGATACTCTCCTTCCACTCTTTCATCACTAAGGTATAAAAATCTTTCCCCATCGAAATAGAGATCTAAGGTTTTACCGCTTTTTGAAAAATGTCCTCCAGTGATAACAACTATTTCCGTTCCCAGTTCTTTTAATTTTTCTGCCGCTCTCACCATGTCTTCTTCACTTTCAATCTTAACCCCAGTAAAAAGAGATGCTTCGTATATATTTGGTGTTATGATAGTTGCAAGAGGAAAGAGTTCATTTTTAATTAAATCTAAAACCCCATCTTGCACAAGAGCAACACCTGTTGTTGATACTGTTACTGGGTCAATAACTAATTTTGGAAGATCAAATCCCTGAATGACATTTTTTACAACCTTTACAACCTCTTTTGTATATAACATTCCAGTTTTTACTGCATTAGGCCTAATGTCACTTAAAATTGTAAATAATTGTTCTTCAAAAAAGTCTTTATCAATAGCTTTTATGTTCTTTATCTCATAAGTGTTTTGAGCAGTTAAAGCAGTAATTACAGAGATACCGTAGACACCAAAATGATGAAAGACTTTAATATCCTGTATAACGCCTGCCCCTGCTGTTGAGTCAAAGCCTGCTATAGTCAAAGCTATCTTCATCTTCTTAACCTGTGCTTTAATATATATGCCTGTCCTAAGGAAATTCCTGCATCATTAGGAGGGACTTCTTCATTAAAAAAAACTTTGAATCCATTTTTACAAAGTTCATTGGTTGCATTTTCAAGCAAATACTTGTTTTGAAATACACCACCACTTAACGCCACTGTATTAATAGCTGTTTTATCTCTTATTATTTTAGTCATCGTAATAATTACATTTACGACTGTACTATGAAATTTATGGGAGATTAAAGCTCTATTCTTCTCTTCTTTTATATCATTAACTATGCCTTTAATTGTCTGAGAGAAATCAACAAAGTATTTTGTAATACCTTCTTTAATTATCTCATAAGGATAATATAAATCTAAATCTGAGTAAGATTTATCATCTTCAAGTATGCTTTCAAGAGCTATTGGGGCTTCCCCTTCAAAAGTATTTATATAACACAACCCTAAAAGGGCTGACACTGCATCAAAAAGTCTACCCGCACCAGAGGAAAGTGGAGATAAGCCATGGTTATCCATTATTTTTAGAAGGTTTCTAATAAGGTTTATATTTATAGTTATAGTTTTTAAAAAACCAATATCTTCCATCATATTTATAATCTGGTCATTAGTGTAATCCTCATATGAAGCTTTGAGATAACTTAGAGCACACCTCCAAGGTTCTTTGATTGCCATCTCTCCACCAGGTAAAGGGATATACTTAAAATGTGCAAACCTTTCAAAGCCATCTAAATCACTTATTAAAAACTCACTACCCCACAGTTTTCCATCACTACCATATCCATTGCCGTCAAAAGCAATACCTATAACCTTTTCATTTATCCCTTTTTCTGCCATTACAGATGCTATATGAGCATAGTGATGTTGCACAGGAAGAGAAAAAATTACTCTGCCATCTATATAACTTTGAGCCCATCGTGCGGAATGATAAGCAGGATGCATGTCAAATGCTACAGCTACAGGAGATACATTATAAACTGAAGCTAATTTTTGAAAGCTTTCTTGATAAAACACTATAGTCTCTAAGTTCTCCATATCTCCAATATGATGACTTAAAATAGCATCTGCATCTTTAATCAGAACAAAGGAATTTTTAATGTCAGCACCGCAAGCTAATATATCATTAGTTGTTTGATTAAGATGAAAAGTTTGAGGGATAAAACCTCTGGCTCTTCTTATAAAAACTGACTTTGAGTTATAAACCTTAATCACCGAGTCATCTACTCTTGTATATATATCTCTATCATGTAACAATATAGCATCAGATAACTGTGAAAGGATCGTTAAAGCTTCTTCATTGTCTTTAATTATCGGTTCTTCAGAGAAATTGCCGCTGGTCATGACAAGTGCAGAGAAATTTTCACTATCCTCTTCCATTATATTCATAGTAGGATAATAAAATATTAAGTAATGAAGAGGGGTATAGGGGAGCATAAAACCAAAACAGTTATTATGAGGAGCTATCTCTTCTGGTAAATTCAGATCTTTTAATTTATTTAAGAGAACTATAGGTCTACCTCGTTGAAGCAAAATTGAAGCTTCATAGTCTGAGACTTTACAAAATTTTTTTATAGATGAAATATTGGGAGACATTAAAGCAAAAGGTTTATTTATTCTCTTTTTCCTATGTCTCAGCCTTATAAGTGAATCTTTATTAAATGCGTCACAAGCTAAATGAAACCCACCTATCCCCTTTATAGCTACAATTGCACCAGCTTTGAGCAAATCTATTGTTTTTCTTAATATCTCCTCGTTTGAGTCATCTACCTTTACTTTCTCTATATATAGACTTATTTTGGGTCCACAAGTTGGACAGGCATTCGGTTGGGCATGAAAGCGTCTGTTCGTTGGGTCATTGTACTCTTTCGAACAGCCATCACACATCTGAAATTTAGCCATAGTAGTATTTTCTCTATCATATGGTACCTTTTTTATAATTGAGTACCTGGGTCCACAGTTTATGCAATTTATAAAGGGATAAAGATATCTCCTATCCTTTGGGTCTGACAACTCATTTAAACAATCTTTACAAACTGCAATATCTGGCGATAAATGGGTAAATCCTAAAGATTGAGCACTCTCTTGAATTGAAAAATCATTTATGTCTATATCTTCTAACTCCTTAACTTCTATGGAATATATTCTTGCAAGAGTTGGTGAATTATTTTTAATAAAGGATACAAAAGAAACTATATCATCACAGTCAGTTACTACAATCACACCTGAAGAAGAGTTTTTAACAAAGCCTTTAAACCCTTGACTTTTAGCATAATTGTATATAAAGGGTCTGAACCCAACACCCTGTACAATTCCTTTAATCTCTATCTCATAAAATCTCATACTATCTTTCAAATGCTTCTTGTTTCTTCATTGAGTTTAAAAGAAAATCTTTAAACATATTAGGTATTAACCATTTTATGCCAAGCTTTTCAGCCCATTTTATTAATCCATGATCAGCAGTTACAAGAATGGCATCAAGTTCTAAAGCTAATAAAAGTATATCAACATCCTCTTTGCTATCTATAATACCCTCTCTTAAAGCCTCTCTATATTTTCTCCTTAGCTCTTTTATATTTTCCTCAACTGTAAGTTTGCCAGCACTTCTTACTGCATTTTCAGCAACCCTTAATCCTTTGTTAATCCTCTCTCTTATATCTTCAATAAGGTCATATAACAACAAAGCAGAGCATCTTAAATCATATTTCTTAGGTGGTTTTTGAAAAAGATAAACTAATAAAGCTGTTGGTATATTGTCTTTTCCTACAAAATGAATTAACTCTTTAAAAGCCGAAGGTGGCATATAAAACTCAAGACTAAAAAGTTGTTTAGCAAGATTTAAGAAGTTTTCAAATGCTTCAGCTGGTGATTTCCCAAAAGAGTCCCTGACATCAGGATTAACGAAGAGGCTGGTATCCAAAACTACTTTTATTTTTTCCTTTTCTCCTATTCTACGACTCATCTCATTAAGTTGTTCCTTAGGCATATTTTGAGTGAATTCCATGATTATTACCCCAAAAAATAAAAGCTTATGTAAGAAATTCTTTTTCTCTATGCATCATAGCTAAATTAAGTATAACTATATTGACATTGGTATGTATAGTCTAAGACTCTTGGTAAATGCTTGAATTTTTACTAATTAATTTTTTCAATAACTTTGCCTATTTAAACTCAAGAAATCTGACTTGGTAAGCCCTGTCTTAGCAAAGTAAAAAGATTCTTAAAATGATGTTTATTTCTTTCAGTCACCAGCTTTAGATAATACTCTAAGCTATAACATATTGAAAACTAAGCTTATTAACCCTTTATTGTGTCTTCCTATATATAAAATAACTTACACTAATAATCTAAGTATTTGATTTTTAGCAGTTTTATCTGAATAATTTTTAGAATGGCATCTTCTTTTAATAATGATAACTAACACCTTTTATGATGGTACTTGCTCTAAAAAGTTGTTCAAGCAAGATAAGCCTTGCCATCTCATGAGTGAAAGTCATTTTTGAGAGAGAAAGATTAAACTTTGCCTTTTTTTTAACCTCTTCAGAGACACCAAAAGGTCCACCAATAACAAAATCAACCTGCTCATATCTGCTTAGAAAATTTGCAAACTCCTCTGAACTCATCAGAAAACCTTTTTCATCAAGGAGGATATACCAAGAGGTTTGAGAGAGGATTAATTTGCTCTCTTTTTGAATTATCTCTTCCTTACTTTTAGACTTGCACTCTTTAATCTCCACTATCTGAAGATTAAGATGTTTCTTAAGAAGTTTTAAATAATGGCTGATGCCCTCACTGATGAACTTCTCTTTGGTCTTTCCTATCCATAATACTTTTATTTTCATGCTCTATACTTAAACTTATTCTCGGTGCATCAAGCCAAAATTTCTCAAGATTATAATACGACCTCGTATGTTCTTCAAAGATATGAACTATTACATCACCATAGTCCATTAAAACCCAATGGGCAAAAGACAATCCCTCTATTCCATAAGGTCGGATACCTTTTTGCAACAGAGTATTTTCAATATTTTCTGCTATAGTCTTAACTTGGATAACGTTTGAGGCAGAACAGATTACATAATAATCGGTGATAAAAGTAAGATCCTTAAGCTCAAGGATTAAAATATCTGTTGCTTTTTTATCAAGAGAGGCTTTTGCAATTAAAACTGCTTTTTCTTTGCTGTCTATTGATAATCTCCTTTTTATCTTTTTATTTATTATAGCAATAAATCATCAGTTTTAGTATGTTAGTAAACAAAAGATCTGCAACTTTCTTTTAAATCATTTATGAGTGAGATCTTCTTTATGGATATACATATATAATCCCTGCTGGCTCAGGAATTACTTCTCCTATTATTGAAGCACAAGGTGTATTTTTCTCTTTTAATCTGTCAATTAATTGTTGAGCTTTCTGTTGAGGTACAGAAATGAGTAGTCCTCCAGATGTTTGAGCATCTGACAGTAGACTAAGCAATATCTGATCAACAGACTCCTTTGCTTTAAAATGACATAAGCAATATGTTTGATTAAGATAACTACCTTTTGGTATAAACCCTGCTTCAGCAAACTCAATAGCTTCAGGTATATAAGGTACTTTTTGGGCATATATTCTCATGCCTACTTTACTTGCTTTAGCCATATTAATAGCATGGCCTAAGAGTCCAAAACCAGTTATATCGGTACAAGCATTCACTCCTATATCAAGCATAGCTTCAGAGGCATCTTTATTAAGAGTAGCCATAATCTCGGTGATATACCTTTGAGTTTCTATCTTTAACTTTTTTGCCTTAAGAGCAGTTGATAAAACGCCTATTCCTATTGGTTTGGTGATAATAAGGGAGTCGCCAGGTTTTGCACCTGTATTAGTCACAATTTTATCAGGATGAATAACCCCTGTCACTGATAAGCCATATTTTATCTCATTGTCCTGAACGCTATGCCCACCAGCCATAACAGCACCTGCTTCATAGATTACTTGTAGGCTACCCTCAATTATCGCTTTTAATACTGCTTTATCCATTGTATCTATTGGAAAACAAACTATATTCATAGCTGTAACTGGTTTGCCGCCCATTGCATAAATATCACTAAAAGAGTTAGCAGCGGCTATTCTTCCAAAATCAAAAGGATCATTTACTATAGGAGTGAAAAAATCAAGAGTCTGCACAATAGCTAAATTTTCAGTAAGTTTGTAAACAGTCGAATCAGACCAATTTTCAACTCCAACTAACAAATTGGGATCTTTCTTTAAAGGCAAATCCTTTAATATTTCTTTTAAGTCACCCGGACTTATCTTAGATGCTCAACCAGCTGACTTGACTTTTTCAGCAAGGGCTATCTTTTGAAAAGTTTCATCAAACATAACTTAGCAATATCTCCACTAAATATCGGTTAGCTCAAAAACCCAAATGCTGTAAATGCTAACTATAGTATATTATAATAATTCCAATATAAAAATAGAGAATCTAATTTAATAAAATGAAATTGTACTTATTTATTAAAATTTATTATAAGCAACTTTTTGCTCACTTTCAGAAGGCTTATGTCCTACAAAAATTTTAGGTATGCCTTAAAATTAATTGTAATTTTTCAGTTGAGCTCTATTTTTAAAGCCTTTGATATTGAATTATTAAGAACTAAAATTTTTCTTAATTGAATTTTTTAGAATAAATGAAACTTGAATATCTGCATAACTTAGTGAAGAAAAAAAAGATAGATGCTTTTTTAGTCTCAAATATAAAGAACATCAAATATCTGACTAATTTTAGTGGTTCTTCCGCAATCTTATTAGTTACCAAAGATAGCGCTATTTTTATTACTGACTTCCGCTATAGAGAACAAGCACTTAAAGAAGTAAAAGGTTGGCAAATAATTACTGAAAAAGGTAAAAGAATAACTTTTTTAAAGAGAATTTTTAAAAGATTCCAAATTAAAAAAGTTGGTTTTGAAACCGCAATCTCCTATCATTTCTTTGAAAACTTAAAAAAAATAGCAAATGAAGTAATTCCATTTAGAAATACCATAGAGCAAATGAGGCAAATTAAGACAGTAGAAGAAATCAGATGCATAAAAAAAGCTATTGAGATAGCTGAAAGCTCTTTTTTGAAAGTAAAACCATATATTAAAAAAGGTGTTAGAGAGATAGAAATAGCTAATAAATTAGAGTCTGAAATTAAAAATCATGGAAGCATAAAACTACCCTTTGATATTATAGTGGCATCAGGCAAAAACTCTGCTATGCCTCATGCAAGACCTACTGATAAGACTTTAAATGAAGGGGATTTTGTTATAATTGATTGGGGTGCTGAGTATAATGGTTATTTTTCCGATATGACAAGAACTTTTATAATAAAAGATAAGGATTTATCAAAGAAGTGCTATATTTACGAGGTAGTAAATGAGGCAAGAAAAAAAACAATTTCCAAAATAATAAGTGGAGTAAAGGCAAAAGAGATTGATAAAATAGCCAGAGAATTTATTACCAGTAAAGATTTTGGTAAATTCTTTGGACATGCAACAGGGCATGGAATTGGACTTGATGTCCATGAGGCACCTAGCATATCTAAAAGTAGCAATGAAAAAATTGTTGATTCCATGGTCTTTACTATAGAACCAGGTATATATTTAAAAGAAATTGGTGGTGTTAGAATTGAGGATATTGTTGTTGTAAAAGAGGGAAAAGCAGATATACTAACTACATTACCTACAGAGTTAGAAATTATTAATTAATTTATAAAATTAAATATTTATAGGAGGTAACAATTGATCTCAACAACCGATTTTAAGAAAGGTAAAAAAATCCAGTACAAAGGTGAGCCATTCGAGATAATAGAATTTCAGCATGTTAAGATGCAACAAAGAGCACCCATTGTAAGGACAAAACTCAAAAGCCTAAAGACAGGTCGCGTTTTGGAAGAGACCTTTTCAGCTGGAGATAAGTTTGAAGCACCTAACTTAGAAGAGAAAACTATGCAATTCCTCTATACCCAAGATGACCTATGTTACTTTATGGATACTGAGACCTTTGAACAATTACCCCTTACCATTTCCCAGCTTGGGGAAGCTAAAAAATTTTTAAAAGAAGGAATGACCGCCCAAATTCTATACTTCAAAGGCGAGCCAATAGCTGTAGAACCGCCAATGTTTGTTGAACTTGAAGTCTCAGAGACAGAGCCTTCTTTTAAGGGAGATACAGCTTCTGGCAGTAATAAACCTGCAAAGCTTGAAACTGGTGCAGTAATTAAAGTGCCTTTTCATATTGAAGTAGGCGATATAATTAGGATAGATACAAGAACATCAGAGTACATAGAAAAGATTAGTAAGAAATAATCTAATAACATTTAAAAATAATTGGTTCCATTCAAAGGCATGATAACAATTATATGAAAAAACTACCCCGATTATGTTTTATAACACCAGATAATTGGGAAATTAATGCATTGCTCAATACTATTAACCTTATTTTAGAAGCAGGCGTTAGATGGGTTCAATATAGAGACAAAAAAAACACAAAAAAAACCATTTATCAAAATGCCCTCTACTTAAGAGAGCTGACAAAAAAATATGATGCATTACTAAGCATTAATGACTATCTGGATGTTGCCCTTGCAGTAGAAGCTGAAGGTGTTCATTTAGGACAAGATGACTTACCATTAGAAGAAGCAAAGAAGATAGTCAAGAATTTAATTATTGGTGTCTCTACCCATTCTTTAGATGAGGCTCTTGAAGCAGAAAAAGCAAAGGCAGACTATATAGGATTTGGTCCTGTATACCATACAACTACAAAGGATGCAGGAAAACCAAAAGGCGTACAGGTCTTAAGAGAGGTTACTTCTTCAATAAAAATACCAGTCTTTGCTATAGGAGGTATAAATTTAACTAATCTTGAGGAGATCGCAGTAACTAAGATATATGGGGTAGCGATCTCTTCTGGTCTTTTACAAAAAGATATCAAAGAGAACGCTCAAAGATACCTTAACATATTGAAAAGAATTAAAGAATTATGACTCTGCCGTTGTCCTTAAATCTCTCTTACTTTCTGATCTTAACTTCTCTAAAAGATACTTACCTGTATAAGATTTATTATTTTTGGCTACTTCTTCAGGTGTTCCAAAAGCTATTACTTTACCTCCTTCATCACCTGCACCAGGTCCTAAGTCAATTATATAGTCGGAAGACTTAATAATATCCAGGTCATGCTCTATGACTATTATAGAGTTCCCCATTTCTACAAGTTTATTAAAAGTATTAATTAATCGGAGGATGTCTATGAAATGTAAGCCTGTAGTGGGCTCATCAAGTATGTATAAGGTTTTAGTTGTAGCTTTTTTACTGAGCTCCTTAGATAACTTCAATCTTTGAGCTTCACCACCTGAGAGAGTTGTAGCTGGCTGTCCTAATTTTAAATATCCCAATCCCATATCTACAAGCACTTGTAATTTTCTTTTTAATACGGGGATTGAACTAAAAAACTCAAGAGCTTCCGAGACAGTCATATCCAACACATCAGAGATACTTTTATTTTTATACAGAATACTAAGGGTTTCTTTATTATATCTTTTCCCTTTACAACGATCACAAATAACATAAACATCGGGCAAAAAGTGCATCTCTAATCTCTTTTGTCCTTCTCCCTCACAAGCCTCACATCTGCCACCTGATACGTTAAAGCTAAACCTTGCTTGAGTATATCCTCTTACACGGGAATCAGGTAGCATAGAAAAGAGTCTCCTTATATGTTCAAATATTCCTGCATAAGTAGCAGGATTTGAGCGAGAGGTTCTACCTAATGGTGTCTGATCTACGCAAATGATCTTATTAATATTTTCTACACCTGAAATAGATGTGTATTTTCCTGGAACTAAATTACTTTTATGTAAAATCTTTGAAAGTGCTTTATATAGAACTTCAAAAATAAGAGTGCTTTTACCAGAACCAGAAACTCCTGTAACACAACAGATAACACCGAGAGGAATAGAAACATTTATATCTTTAAGATTAAACTCAGAGGCTCCAATAATTTCAAGAAAACCCGAGGGTTTTCTCCTCTTGGATGGAACCTCTATAATGATTTTTCTGCTTAAAAAATTACCTGTTATAGAACTCTTAGTTTCACATATATCAGAGACCTTACCCTCTGCAACAACATAACCTCCCTCCAAACCTGCCTGTGGTCCCATATCAATGATATGATCAGCCCTTTTTATTATTTCTTCATTGTGTTCAACAATGATTACGGTATTCAAAGAGTCTCTGATTTTTTGAAGACTATCAAACATGTGAAGACAATCCTTAGGATGAAGCCCAATAGTAGGTTCATCTAAGACATACAACACGCCTGTAAGTGAAGAACCAAGGTGGTTAGCAAGTCTCACCCTCTGAGATTCACCACCTGAGAGGGTGTGTGAGCCCCTATCAAGAGTCATATAGCTCAGTCCAACATTATTGAGAAATGTTAATCTGTTCTTAACCTCTTTTAGAATTCTTCTGCCTATCGCTACTTGACTCTCTGTAAGATTTAAGTTTTCTAAAAAATTAAGGGCATCTTTTACAGTCATAGCAGCAAATTCAGCAATATTTTTATCATTGATCTTTATACTCAAAGCTTCTTTTCTTAGCCTTAAACCTTTGCAGCATTTACAAATTGATGAACTATTAAGTAAACCTTCAAAATCATCTATCTTTAGATTATCAAAAGATGTCTCTTTAACATTTATGTAAGTTATGCCTAAACCTAAACAACAAGGACAAGCACCATATTTGCTATTAAATGAGAAGAGCCTTGGTTCTATCTCGGGATAATTTATACCGCAAACAGGGCAAGCCAATTTTCTGCTAAAAAGCAAGTCTTTGCCCTCATCAACTAAGTTTATTATGACTACATCAGCGTATCTAAGGGATGTATCAATAGCGTGCCTGATATGTCTTTCAATACTTGGTCTAATAATTAATCTATCAATCACTACCTCAATAGTGTGTCTCTGGTTTTTATTTAACTCTATATCATTTGTTAGGTCATACATAAATCCATCAATTCTTGCTCTAACAAATCCATCTATCCTCATCTGTCTAAGTTCCTTTTTATGCTCACCTTTTCTTCCTCTAACGATAGGAGATAGAATCTGAATCCTCGATCCTGTTGGGAGATGAAGTATGGAGTTTATAATATTTTGAATATCCTGTGTCTCAATTGGAGTATTACATTTATAACAGATCGGCACCCCTACTTTTGCATATAAAACCCTCATATAATCATAAATCTCTGTGATCGTCCCAACAGTTGATCGAGGGCTTTTTATGATAGCCTTTTGATCAATAGCTATTGCAGGAGATAAACCTTCAATATACTCAACATCAGGTTTCTGTAACTTCTCAAGAAACTGGCGAGCATAGGTAGATAAACTCTCCACATATCTCCTTTGGCCTTCAGCATATATAATATCCATGGCAAGTGTAGACTTACCCGAACCTGAAGGTCCTGTAATTACAGTAATCTTTTCCCTTGGTATCTTTAAATCAACGTTTTTAAGGTTGTGCTCCTTAGCACCTTTAATCACAATATAGTCTTGCATAGTAAAGGCAGCCTTAATTTGCAACGTCTAAGTATCTTATTTTTGCTATAACCTTGCCGATTGAAACAGAGGTTTCTACTTTGAGAGGAATTCTTTTTTCATCGTCACTTAGCCATATTAATATATCACCTTTTTTTCTAAAAAGCCCTTCTGATTGAAGAATAGGTTTGATGATTATGGCATCTATACTTAAGCCATCAGATATTTTTATTTTTTCTTTACCTATAACTTTAATCTCTGCACTATAAAACTTATTGCTATCAAATATACTTATGTAATAAGTTTTTCCCGTCTCAAAGGGGTAGCTTCTTGAGTGGTAAAATCCAGAGATTATATCCCAAAAAACACCACCGCTTAAGCTATGTTCATGTCTTTCACCTTTTAAATGATTCAAATACAAAATCTTCATATTAACAAAATCAAAAAAAGTTTCTTTATTACTACGATATTTGCCTTCATGCTGTTTTATCTTAAAATGTGATGGCTTACCACGAATAAGCTCACTTATTGCAAGATCATCGACCTTATATATAGTGGAGATTATTGGAGCTGAATTTACCTTAGAGGTTATCTTGAGACTATCACCTTCTTGCCTTATCTCCAATGAAGCTTGCCCAACATAGATTCCCATCCAATAAATATCAAACAAAATCAATTCTTTAGAAACCTTTCTGTAGGAATAGTCCTTAGAATATAAGTTGCTCACATTTGTATCTGTAGAGGCAACGAACTTTGGATGAAGAAAAAAAAACAGTAGTAAAAGGCAAGAAATTAAGATTTTCAAATTTTGCATCTTATGACTTTTCAGTACAGTAGGGAAAATTAGGGAATGATAGCATATTTAAGTCCTTTCCCTTTTGCAAGTTTTTTGAATGCAACTGATAAATCTGTGAGCCCGAATCGGTCAGTTATTAGAAAACCAACTTTCAAACCATTATAAAGAAGCTCAAAAGCTTTTTTTACATCCTTAGGTTTAAAATGAAAAGACCCCCTTAACGTTATCTCGTCATAATGCAATCGGTAAGTATCATAAGTTACAATCAAGTCTTTTTTAGTGCCACCAAATAGGATTATCTGTCCGCCGCGCCTTACATATCTGATGCTTCTTTCCCACACATCAAGTTGTCCGGTGCACTCAAAAACATAATCTACTCCCAATCCTTCACTAAAATCCTCTAACGCCATATCAAGATCAGAAGGCGCTGTAACCATATCAGCCCCTAATTCCTTCGCTAATTGCAATCTTTCCATCTCTAAGCCTGTCATTAAAACTTGAGATCCTTTCAGTTTAAGACACAAAAGATGCAAAAAACCTATAGGTCCACATCCGATTATTAAGGATTTGTTGCCTTTAAGATTTAAGCCATCAATTGAATGCACAACACATGAAAGAGGTTCAAGGGTTGCAGCTTCTTCAAAGGATAGATTTGATGGTTTATGATAAAGGTTTTGCTTGACTATCTGAGAAGGGATTAAAATATATTCTGCATAGGCTCCTAAAATCTTGGTTTCCATCAAACTAACACATAGATTATAAGCCTTTTTCTGGCAGTAAGCACAATGTAGACAAGGAGCAGTATGAACGCCCATTACACAATCACCAGGCTTAAATTTTTTAACACCTCTTCCTACTTCTGCCACTGTTCCAGAAAACTCATGTCCAAATGGTCCAGGCATAGGTATTAATGGATGCCCTCTTAAGAAAGCCTTCAGGTCAGTACCACATGTAAGAGCTGCTTCAATTTTTAGCAATACCTCTCCTTCAGCAGGAGAAGGTTTTGGTACCTCCCTTAATTCTATAAGTTCAGGCTTTATTAGGTAAGATACACGCATTGACTTAAAATTAAAGTCAATAATTACTCTTGATTAATGAGATCAAGGTCAAATTACTTCAGCTTTAAAAATAAATGGCGGTGCAGGGACTTGAACCCCGGACACTGCGGATATGAGCCGCATGCTCTAACCAACTGAGCTACACCGCCATAGAGTTTTATTATAGCAAAGAAAAATTTTTAAAGGCAATGCTCACAATAATAACCCAAATTTGCCGATAGAAGTTTTAAAATTTAAAAAATATCTCATTCTCTGCTTC
>JAOAHE010000045.1 GCA_026415415.1 Thermodesulfovibrionales bacterium
GAGTCAAGTGCACTCCTTATAGCTTTTACTCTACCATCCATCATATCAGATGGTGCTATAATATCAGCTCCAGCTTCTGCATAAGAAATTGCTATTTTAGATAGGAGGTCAATTGTCTTGTCATTGTCTATCTTTCCACCTTCAACTATACCGCAATGTCCATGGCTCATATACTCGCATAGGCAAAGATCAGTAATAACCACTAACTCAGGTACATTATCTTTGATAGCCTTAATAGCTATCTGGACAACTCCATCTTTTTTGTAAGCACTACTTGCTTTTTCATCCTTATATTCTGGGATTCCAAAAATAATAATGGCAGGTATGTTAAGATCGTGTATTTCTTTTGCAGATTTAATTATCTGATCTACAGACTCTTGATAGCAGTTAGGCATTGAAGATATGGGATTTTTTATCCCCTTACCACTAATAACAAATAAAGGATAAATAAAACAATCAGGAGAAAGATAGGTCTCCCTAAGCATTCTCCTGATAGCTTTGTTGTTTCTTAATCTTCTACACCTATGAACAGGAAACATAAAAAATTTATGAGCAGCTACTGCAATCTGAAGAGCTACAAGATGGAGCCCCACCAGTTAAGATAAAACCTGCTCTTTGGCCATCATCGTAGTAATCAAGTTGCATCCCAAATAGCTTTTCAAATGCTACTTGTTCTAAAAAAACTTTTAGACCATTTTTCTCAAAAACTTGATCACCAATAGCAGGCTCTTCATTAATGTCTAAGCCAAAAGAGGGACCACAGCAGCTCTCACCAGCACAAAATATCCTTAATCCCCAATCGCTTTTACCTTCAACTACCAGTATTTCCTTAGCTTTATCAATAGCTCTATCGGTAATTGTAAACACTTTAAACCTCCAATATTTGATATACATAGCATAAACAAAATATCTTCTAAAAAGCAAACCTCCTTACAAGTGGTGTGATGTTTTGATCTGCTTCTTTGTTTTTCAGTGATTATTTATAACTTAAAAAGTCTCTGAGGTTTTACTTTGTTTGAAGAAATCTTTCCCAAGCCAAAAAAATTACCTTCTTTATCTTTCATCTTAATAATATCACTTGAGACATTGCTAAAATGTTTATCAAGCTTTATTGTTATAGGATTGCCATTTTTTAGGCGGGCTACTTCTTTATCGGTGAAAACTATCTCCGGTAAATGTTTCAGTGCACTATTAATTGAGTATTGGGCTTTTTCTTTTGTTAAAACTTCATCTATTGTTGCTGAGTTCTCTATGGTGAAATCTCCTATTTTTGTCCTTATGAGAGATGTCAAATGGGCACCAACATGCAAAGACATGCCTATATCATTACATAAAGAACGTATATATGTCCCTTTTGAACATTGTATTTTTAGACGTAAAAAAGGTGATACAAAATCTATAATTTCAATTCTGTATATTGTAACCTTTCGTGGAGAAGGTATTTTTGAAATTCCACTCCTTGCATATTTATATAACGGCTTGCCAGCAATCTTAATTGCCGAATAAATAGGTGGTGTCTGTATAATATTACCAATATAACTTTCCACTACTTTTTTAATATCTTCACTTGATAACTGAAAATTTTCAGTTCTTTTAATAATACTACCTTCACTGTCAAAGGTGTCAGTAGTTTCACCAAGTTTCATAACGGCATCATATTCTTTTGGTAGTTCTGATAAATAACTTGTGATCTTTACTGCTTCGTCAAGACAAACTAAGAGAACTCCTGTAGCAAGTGGGTCAAGAGTTCCTGCATGTCCTGCTTTTTTAGCCTTAAAAATCTCTTTTACCCTTGATACCGCTGTATGGGACGTTATACCTCTTTCTTTGTTTAAGTTGATTACTAAGTTCATAAAGTTCTAAATTTGCCAAGTCCTGTAAGTTCAAAAATAAGCGAAAAGTTATACTCTGAAGACTTGGTTACATCAGATGGTTTTCGAGAAAATGTTGCATTTACTGCCCAGCATTGGGTTTTATAAACTGCTTTGACTGTGGATTCTCTTAAGCCTCCACCTTTTGCATCGTAGGAGAGATTAGCACCCATTATAAATTTTTCGGAGAAAGTTCTATCTATACCTAATGAAAAGAATTTAATATCATTTGTTTTGTCATACCTTTCTCCAGTATAAATGTTTGTCTTATCATAGACTTTTAAGTTCAGCAGTGAGTTAAACTTTTCTAAATTATTTTTGCTGAAATTATAAGATGCCTCAACTTTTAAACTGAAAGGACTGCTTGTTAATGTAGCCTCAAAGATGGTAGGTAAAAAGGAATACCCTTCCTTTGTACCATTTAAATCATAAGGTTGGGTTAATCTTACTGATGCATAAAGGCCGTTTGCTCTTAATATATTATGTACTGATAGCTCAAGTTGAGAGGTTTTGGTAAGTAAATCGTTATAATCGAAAAAAGGGGTAGGGTTTATCTTGGGCATAAATCTATAACCCAAAGAAATCTCCACATCGTGGGAAAAATTTTTGTATAACCTATTTAATCTTGTAAGGAGATTTAAATTGTACTGAAAAGTTTCTCTGTGATTAAACGACTTAAAAGTATCGTCTGAGGAAAGGTTATAAATAGCTTGTAAAAAAGACATGGAATGGTAAACTTGAAGAATGTTACCTGTAGAATAGGAAAATACAGGGTTAAGTAATAGTCTTTGTCCATTAATTTCTTTTCTATTTTGGAAGTTAGTAAAGCTGGAAAAAAAGGAAAATACAAAGGGACCTAGTTTAAAAGGATTTACAAAATATCCAAATTCAGGCATTTTTTGAGTCACTTCTCTCTCATTGTTTTGAAGATCTACCCAATACTGGCTAATTAAGTATAATCTTGTATTCTCAATGGGTAAGGAAATCTCCCCTGATGATTGAAAGAAACGATTAATTTCCGCAAGCCCTGAAAGGTTAGACAGCTTGCCTTGTCGATTAAAGCCGTATTCTTTGTAAAAATCTGAATTGTTTATATAGTTAACATTTATGAACCCAGTGAGTTTTTGTAATTTGAAGCGATCTTCTATCCTAATACCTACAAAGTCTTTTGTAAGCTCTCTATCTCTTAAATGATAAGCCTGCCAAGTGCCTAAGCCAGTTTCATCAAGATATCTAAACTCAACTCCTTTGCCTAAGCCTCTTTTACTCATATAATCAAGATAAATTGTTAAGTCTTTATCATCACCTATAGCCCAGAAAAAAGCAGGACTAAACTGGAAGCCTTTCTTAGAGCTTGTTCCTAAAATAGGCATTATAAAACCTGTCTGACGCTCAGTTAATATAGGTGCTATTAAATAAGGGGTATAAAAAAGAGGGACCCCTTTGATTCTATAAGTGACGTTTTTTGCAGTAAGAGTTTTTCCTATCTCAATGTTAACATCTTTACCTTTGAAGCACCAGTCAGGTCTTTGAGATTCTATTGTTGAACTGCTTTTAAGGTATTCAATATGAAATTTTTCAGGGGTTAGAAAAGGCTCAGAGTTGCAAGTGGTGAAAGAAGCTTGAGCGGCATAATAGGAGTTTTCACCAGTTTTTGAAATATTGTTGCCGACTACCCAATAATTATCTTTTTTAAAGAAAATAACTGCATCATAAATATCCCCTGTTTTAGAGTTAAGGTTAATAATCGCCTTTTTAGTAATGATAGATACATCTTTGTCTTGAAAGACTATATTGCCTTCAGCCTCTATATCAGAGGTTTCTTGATGAAAGGTTAATGTATTGGCGGTGATTATTGTATCATCTTTTTCTATCTTGACATTTCCTTTAGCCACATAAGTGCCACTTTCTGGATAATGTTCAAGAAGATCAGAAGTTAAAACAGTACCGAGGCAGTAGGGTAGGGGATATATTATTAAAAATAAGGATAAAAAAAAGGTTTTTAAAAAATATCTTTTTACAATTGCCATTAAACTTTTTCCCTCAAATTACCAAAGATAGCCTTTTCACCTAATACTTCCATAGCTTCTCCGATTGTGTAAAAGGAACCTGTTATCAAAATAAGTGGAGACTTTTTGTTAGTTGAGACTTTTTTTAAGGAATCATATATCTCTAAAGCCTTTTTAAGAGCTTCTTGGATTGTAGCAGATGTTTTTGATATATATCCTGCCTTTAAGGCTAAATCAGAGAGGACCTCTGCAGATGCTGCCCTCCCATAATTAGGTGCTGTAAAAATTATTTCCTCACATAAGGGCATTAAAGGACTTAAAATACCTTGTATATCCTTATCTGACATGATACCTATTAAGAGAATGATGTTGTATTGATCAAGGTATTTTTTTAAGAACATTGCTAACTTCTCTGCAGCGTCAGGGTTATGAGCACCGTCTATCAGAATTAAAGGGTCCTGTGAGAAAATCTCAAGCCTTCCTCTCCAGCGTGTCTCAGAAAGTCCTTTTTTGATAATATAATAATCGTTCTGCAAATTTTTTTTCCTTAAAGCCAAAGTAGCAGCTTTGATAGCTACTGAGGAATTAATAAGCTGATGCTCACCTGCCAAAGGGGTGAATAGCTCATGTAAGGTCTCATTATTAGTAAAGTCTAAGAAATCAAATACTAACCCTTTAAAGTCTGATTTCTTTAATATGCCTTTGAAATCTTTACCATAACAATATAGAGGGGATGATTTACTTTTTGCAGTATTTACAAGGACTCTTTGTGCTTCTACTTCTTGTTCAGAAGTTATCACAGGTATTTTTTCTTTTATAATGCCTGCCTTTTCAGAAGCGATAGCAGTAAGTGTATCTCCTAAGAATTCTTTGTGATCATAACTTATCCTTGTTATAACTGAGACTTCAGGGTAAATAACATTTGTACAATCTAACCTACCTCCCATTCCTACCTCAATAACTCCCCAATCAATTCCCATACGGCTAAAATATAAAAAAGCCATAGCTGTGACAAACTCAAAGAAAGTTGGGGTTTCAACATTCAAAGAATCAATAAGAGACTTTATTTCTTGAGTGAGCTTGACAACTTCATCTTCTGTTATCTGAATACCATTAATAGAAATTCTTTCCGTAAAACTAACAAGATGAGGAGAAGTGAAAAGCCCAACTCTATAACCATATGCTCTTAAAATTGATGCAATCATGGCTGAGACTGAACCTTTGCCGTTAGTACCAGCTATATGAATAGTTTTGAAGTTTCTATGAGGTGACCCCAAAGAAGTCAGGATAAGGCTTATCTTTTCTAATCCAAGTTTTATACCATATTTTTGTAGACTATATAAGTAGTTTATCGTTTCATTATAATTAATCGTCATTCTAAAACCTCAACAGTAAGATTGTTTTCTTTTAGCTAAAATAATATTTTTGTCTCCTTAAACCACCCTTCTGTCCTTATAATTCCCCTGTCTAATTACACAAAAGAAAGATTAAGCTTCTTTTTTTTGAGTGGCTTAAGAGTGATAAAAAAATATATTAAAAAAAGACATATAATTTTGCCATCTATTTAAAAAATATGCAATAAAAATTCTACTAAAATATTAAAGTCAAATATAGTGATAAGTGGCTTAATGAGGTTTTTTTTAAACTTTACTTAGATAAAGGACATAAACTATTTAATTTTAAGCTGTCTGTTTGCATTTGTGAAAGTAAAAGAGAAGATGCATAAATAAAGGGCTTTAAATAACTAGCACTTAATAAATTTTTATTTTTTATAGCTTATATATTAAATTTAGATCAATCTTTCTTTTTATGAGGATCGTAGTGAAAACATGATAATTGCCATTCCCAAGATTGATACTAAAGGTCCCACTATATCCCATGGAGTTGGACGGATGCCATCAATCAGCTACAACCAAAATATAGCAACAGTAATATATACACCACCATAGCCCAGCATAGACACGTTCAGCAGCTGTAGGATGTAGAGTAAGTAACCAAGTAAATAATAAGGCTAAACTTAAAGCAGCTGGTAGTAATACCCAGGCAGATTTTCCTTGTTTAAGCCATAGATAAGGCAAATAACAACCTATAATCTCAGCAACTGCAGTGACAATAAAAAGCAATAGGGGTTCTATCTCAAACACAAAACCTTTGAATCTTTTAATTTTGAATTAAATTGGTAGCGTTCAAAAATTATTAAAGAGCAAGACCTTATATTAAAATAAAAGCTGTTACATTAGTATATTTAGTTTTATGATTTTTTGCAAAGAAATAGCTACTTCAATAAAATAAGTTTTTTCAAAACCTCTCTTAGACCATAAACACAAGCTATTAATATTTTCATATATAACTTAATCTGTCATTGGAAAAAACACAAAAAAAATGTGATAAAATGTAAATGTTTTAAGCAATCTTCTCTTGAAAAAGACTCACTTTGGTGTTGATGTATTGTGCTTCTTAGTTAGAAAGGAGAGCTTTTGTATGATGAGCAAGGGGAGCTGTACAAAATTTCTATTTTCTCTATTTAGGGGCGTACTAAGGTCAGTAGAATTTAAATTATAAAAATCTCAAAAGTCCTTTATTCTACAATTAATTTTTGATTTTAAAAGTTGCTGCCTTATAATTTTGTTCTAAAACTTAGAAATTGATATAACATTAGCTAAAATAAAGCTTATATTTAGTACCATAGGATTTAATCTTTTTAAAATTATATGACTTTAAAGTTGAGCTAAAATGTGGGTATTTATGCTTAATATATGAGGTTAGTACAGCAATAGAGTACAAAAAGATAGATTAAGAAAAAATTGTTTATCCTAAAAATCTTCTTAGGTATGTTGTATATGCAGAAAGTATTCATAAAATTTCAACATATAAGACAATAAAAAGTTAAATTACTTATTTTCATGGACACCAATATAAAAAAAGAATGTTTTCTTTGGGGAGTTGCTACATCAGCCTTTCAGCTTGAAGGGTCTCCATATGCTGATTGGGCTTCCTGGGACTCTATCTTGGATTTAAAACCTGAGGTGACAAATCACTTTCAACTTTATAAAGAAGATTTAAATTTATTAAAAGAATTGGGTGTCAATTCTTATAGATTTTCTCTTGAATGGAGTAGGATTCAGCCAAAACAAAATTATTGGGACGAAAAAGCTTTAGATCATTATCAAGAAATAATAGATATCCTTCTTGCAAACTCCATTGAACCTATGGTTACAATTCATCATTTTACGCATCCTTTATGGTTTATAAAGAAATATCCCTGGCATAAAGATACATCAATTGATAAATTTGTTGAGTATACTGAAAAATTAACCTCCAAAGTGAGGGGGATCAAATATTGGATAACCTTTAATGAACCTTATGTATTAATCTTAGGTGGTTATCTTGAAGGCTGTATGCCACCCGCTATAAAGGATTTATCTTTAGCCCTTAAAGCACTAAAAAATATTCTTATCAGTCATGCTAAGGCTTACGATATTATACACTCAAAAGTGCCCAATGCTATGGTTAGCGTTGCTCATAATATGGCAGCTCTTGCTCCTTGGAAACAGTGGAACCCTTTTGACAGACTGCTTGCAAAGATAGCTAAGTACTTTTATAATCACTCCCTTCTTGATGCCTTTCTTACTGGTAAATTAACTGTCAAAATACCTTTTAAAAAGGCGCAAGAGATAGAAGTCCCTATCAAAGATAAAATTGACTTTTTTGGTGTTAACTATTATACAAGGATTCATATACGATTCAATCCTTTTAGAAAATTAGGTGTTGAGCTAAGACATAGAGATATAGATGGACATGGGCTTACTGATATGGGATGGGAGATTCACCCTCAAGGGCTTGAGAGGGTCATAAGGTATGCCTCAAAACTTAAAAAACCTCTTATAATAACTGAAAATGGCATAGCTACTCATGATAATCAAAAAAAGATTAAGTTCATGAAACATCATATTGACGTGCTTGAAAGATGCATTAAAAAAGGCTACGATGTGAGAGGATATTTTTATTGGTCTCTGATTGATAATTATGAGTGGCTTCAGGGGTTAGATGCAAGATTTGGACTATACAGAGTAGACTTTGATACTTTAAAGCGTAAACCTACAAGTGCAGCCAGTTATTACTCTTATATAATAAAAAGCAGGAATTTTCAACTCAAAAAAAATTAAAATTAGTTTTTTTCTCTACCTATGTTGCTAATGATTCGTTCTTAGAAGTTATTAGGTTACATTAAACGTTTCCTTGGTTTAAGTTTTCAGTTAAGCAATGACTGATATTTTTAGCTCTTAGTGCTATCCAGAAATAAATCAGTATACTGAAAACTTTCACTGTCAAATAAGCCTTTGTCACTTAACTTCAAGCAAGGAATAACAAGTAAAGCCATAAAGGAAAGAGTCATAAGAGGTGAATTTAGCTTACAACCCAGCATTTTTATTGTATCTTTAATTTTGATATATTTACTGGCTACACTATAAGCATCCTTATCTGTCATTAAACCTGCAATGGGTAGGGCTAATAAAAGTTCAACATCTTCTGACACAACAGCTATACCACCTTTATTTTTTATTATTATATTTACTGCTTTTGCTATATCTTCATCGCTTACTCCTACCGCGATGATATTATGTGAGTCATGGGAGATAGAGGAGGCTATAGCTCCTTTTTTTAGGCCAAAATTCTTTACAAAGGCTACTGCTGGTTTTTTGTCAAAATACCTATTTACTACTGTTATCTTTAAAATATCTCTATTTTCATCAGATACTAAACAACCATCTTTTAACTTTGGTTCATCAAAAGACTTTTTCGTAATTAAGCTACCATCAACTGCTTCTATAACTTTGATCTTCTTATTTTGACCTTTTACAGAGAACTCAAAAGGGCTTTTTTCATTAATATTAAAAAAGTTTGGTTTCTTTTCAGTAAAACAATTAATTAGACTTTCTCCGTTCTCCATAACTAACTTCCCATTGATAAAAGTCTTTAAAATTGTAAGATTAGTAAGACTATCAACTACAAGAAAATCTGCATTGTCACCAACTTGCAACAACCCTACATCTAAGGCATAATGTTTTACAGGATTTAAAGAAGCGCATCGTAAAACTTTAAGAGGGTCATAGCCCCAATTTATTGCCCTTTTTACTAAATGATTTATATGACCTGTGATGAGTTCATCAGGATGGATATCATCAGTGCAAAACATTATGTTGTTGTAGTGATCATCTATTAGATTAATCAATGTG
The DNA here is from genome assembly GCA_026415415.1 of Thermodesulfovibrionales bacterium. GTDB lineage: Bacteria > Nitrospirota > Thermodesulfovibrionia > Thermodesulfovibrionales > Dissulfurispiraceae > DYHD01. Next base: position 9,118 of record JAOAHE010000045.1, read on the forward strand.
TCAAAATTCTTGGTAGCTGAGCCTTCTCTAAGAAGTATCTTCATCCCGAGGGTTAACTTTTCTAAAGCCTCTTCTTCATCATTAATTTCATGATCTGTTGAGATACCAGCTTCAATATATTTTTGTAATTCTTTACCCCTTATTCTTGGTGCATGTCCATCGATTACTTTTTTATATTTTTTTGCTATATGTATTTTTAACATCATTTCAGGATCTTTATTAATAACTGCTGGATAATTCATTACCTCGCTAAGATACTTAATATCAGGCCTTTTGAGCAGAATCTCTATGAGATTAGAGTCAATTTTTGCACCAGAGGTTTCAAATTCTGTAGCAGGGACGCATGAAGGAGCACCAAAGTAAAATTTAAAAGGTACCGTCTTACCATTTTTTATCATAAAATTTACTCCATCTATGCCTAATACATTAGCTATCTCGTGAGGGTCAGATATGGTTGCCACTGTACCATGTTTCACTGCAATCTTGGCAAACTCAGCTGGAGTCAGCAAAGAACTTTCTATATGTACATGAGAGTCTATAAAACCAGGAATTATTAAAGTTTTATAGCTACAATTATCTTTGCGAATTGATACAATTTTTCCTTTTTCTATGGTTAAAGTTCCAGGGAAAATTACCCCATTTATGATGTCATATATATTTCCCGATATTTGCATAAGTTTAATTATAGCATGTATTTATTATTTTGAGATCTAATAAGCCTTTTTATATTAAAAAATTGCCTATAAAATCTCTATTTATTATTGAAAATATCTATTTGTATTATTAATTTTATCTATAATATAATTTTTCAACTTTTTTTGGGGGGCATGGGGCTGGTGCCTCAACTGGTCTGCAAAACCAGATACACGGTAATAGGCAAATGAGCCAAAAACGCAGTTTGCCGCACTTCATAGGTAGCCGTGGTGAGTTCAATTCTCACTGCCCTCCTCCAATAATTTTAAGGAGGAATATATTATGGAAGGTGTATCGGAAGGAACTTTTATGATTTTAATAAGTGGAATTTTGATAGGTGTAGCTTTTGGCTTTGTTTTGCAAAGGGGTCGTTATTGTATGAACTCTGCGTTTAGGGATGTGATCTTTTTAAATGATTATACTCTCTTTAGGTCATATCTTCTTGCATTATTGATAGCGATAGTGGGAGCAAATTTATTGGAAGACTTTGGTTTTTTAGGAGAAGATGGATTAAGAAGGCAGTCTTTCAATATAGTCGCTAATATTGTAGGCGGTTACCTTTTTGGTGTGGGAATCGTAATGGCAGGTGGATGTGGAAGTGGAATTATATACCGCATTGGAGAGGGTTATGTATCAGCCATTGTAGCAACACTAGGTTTTGCAGCATCCTTAGTTGCAACAATACATGGACCCCTAAAGCCAGTCATGCAGGCATTAAAAAGCCTTAAGGTAACACTTGGCGAGGGAGATGAGATAATCACGGCTCCAGCACTATGGGATTTTGTCGGTGGCGCACATATGAAATGGATAGTCATCCTATTTATAGCGTTAATATTCATCCCTATCATACTTAAAGGAAACCCCTTTGCCAAAGGTCCCAAAAAAGGTTATTCATGGTCAGTAACAGGGATTTTATTAGGCCTTGTATTGATTCTTGCTATATGGGCATCCTATTTCTGGGGTGGTCAAACAAGGGGACTGTCTGCAGCAGGACCAACGGCAGAGGCATTTCTTGCCCTAACCATAGGTAATAGTATGGCAAAGTTTGACCCTATGTTTAATTTTTGGGGAATATTCACAGGCTCATGGAGCACTCTTTACATAATAGGCATCCCTATTGGTGTTTTTATGAGTGCTAAAGCCCTTAAGGAATTTAAACTTCAAATTCCCCCAGCTGGTGAGGTCATAAGGGTGCTTTTTGGTAGTTTCATAATGGGCTTTGGTGCGGCAACAGCAGGAGGCTGCACAGTGGGACATGCTTTAACAGGAATTGCTGGTCTATCAATTGCAAGTGTTGTAGCTACAGTCTTCATGCTATTGGGTAACTGGACAATGGTTCATTTTATGTTTATAAAGCCGATGCAGGATTAATAAGTTGATAAGTAGATAGAGGAGGTTATAATGTCATTAAATAACTTTGAGGTCAAATCATATCCAGAGATCTGGAAAGCACTTGGTGTAGATGTTGAAAGATTTGAAAAAATGCGTTGTGTTCTTGGGGATATATATCAAACTTCATACCTTTCCCAAGAAAATAGACCTAACTCTATGGACTATTTTAACTGGATAATGTCAGAAATTCATGGAGGCAGGATTACTGAGATTCTTGAGTATAAAAAAGAAGGGCGACCTGTTGTGGGGACTTTTTGTATTTTTATCCCAGAGGAGATTGTCATTGCAGTAGGTGGCATATGTGTAGGACTTTGTGGTGGCTCCCAAGGTCCAGTACCTGATGCAGAAAAGATACTACCAAGAAACATCTGTCCTTTAGTAAAGTCTTCTTATGGTTTTAAAATCGCTAAGGTTTGTCCATACTTTCAAGCAGTTGATTTTGTTTATGGAGAGACCACTTGTGATGCAAAGAAAAAAACTTGGGAATTACTTGATAAAAAAATACCTACTTATGTAATGGAAATCCCTCAGATGAAAAGGCAGAGAGACTTAAACCTGTGGTTAGAAGAAGTTAAGGACTTTAAATTGAAGATAGAGAAAGTCGCAAAGAGAGAGATTAGTTTTGATGATTTAGCAAAGGCAATAAAGATTGTTAATGACAAAAGGAAAGCTTTGCAAAGATTAAATAAGCTTAGATACCATAAACCATCCCCAATCAGCGGAAAAGATGTGTTACTTATTGAACAAATTGCCTTTTTTGATGACCCTATCAGGTTTACTGAAAAAGTCAATAGGCTTTGTGATGAACTTGAAGATAGAATCGAAAAGGGCATCTATGTTAGCTCTGAAGAAACTCCACGGGTAATGATCTCGGGAACTCCAATGGCGATGCCTAACTGGAAGATCCACAATATAATTGAATCTTCTGGTGCAATCGTAGTAAACGAAGAAAGTTGTGTTGGGACGAGATATTTTAAGGATATCGTTGATGACAATAGCAAGACAATAGATGAGATATTGCAGAAACTAACTGAAAGATATATGAAGATAGATTGCTCATGCTTCACGCCCAATGACGAAAGGGTTTCTCAAGTGTTGAAAGAATTTAAAGATTCCCAAGCACAAGGCATTCTGCATTATAGCCTGCAGTTCTGTCATACTTATAATATAGAAGCCGTCAAAATTAAAGAAGCCTGTGATAAGAGTAACATACCCTTTTTATCTATTGAGTCTGACTATTCACCTGAGGATATTGGACAGCTAAGGACAAGAATAGAAGCATTTATTGAACAGATTAAGTCACAAAATTGATAGTCCTCGGTATAGACATAGGTTCACGTTCAATCAAAGCAGCTCTTCTGAAAGATGGACAGCTGTTAGATTATAAGATATTAGAGTGTGGTTTTCAGCCTCACCTTCAAGCCCTTGAGATGATAAAAGAATACCAGCCAAATAAAATCGTCTCAACAGGTTATGGTAGGCATCTTGCTAAGAGATTTTTTGCTGATGAAATAATTACTGAGATAAAAGCACATGCAATCGGAGCGCGATACCTCTTTCCAGAATGTGAAACAGTTCTTGACATAGGTGGACAGGACTCAAAGGTAATCTCCTTAGATATTAAAGGGAATGTTAAAAATTTTCTGATGAATGATAAGTGCTCAGCAGGGACAGGCAAGTTTCTTGAGATTATGTCAGCATCCTTGGGATATGCTCTTTCTGAATTTGGGCATATCGCTCTTAGAGGCAGTAACAAGATTAAAATAAACAGCATGTGCACTGTCTTTGCAGAATCAGAAGTGATTTCTCTTAAAAATCAAGGTGAGGAACCTCAGGATATTGCAAGAGCTGTTCATCTTTCTGTAGTTGAGAGAGTAGTTGGCTTACTATATAGAGTAGGCTACATTGATAAAATTGTTTTTTCTGGTGGTGTTGCAAATAACCCCTGCATTGTACAGATGATTGAGGAAATGCTCAAGATAAAATTCCTCATCCCAACTTCACCTGATATTGTTGGGGCATTGGGCGCTGCCTTATATGCTGAGGCATTTAAATTCTAAGAAATAGCTTTATAATAGTGTTTTTGCTCTTTTCTTAAACCCTTTAATTGAAAACATAACATTAAGGTTAAAAAAATCAAGGTAAGTAAAAACTTGTAAACTTTTAACCCCACCTAACCTCCCCTTAGTCTAAGGGGAGGAAATTGAGGAGGGCTTTCCCTTAACCTAAGAGGAGGTTAGAGGATGAAAGGGGTTCTCTTTAAGCTTAAAGGATGGAATGGTTAGTTGGGGCTCATCTTAACATAAAAATGGAGAGGAGTGATGAGGTTCTTTTTAACATAAGAGTGGGGAGAAATGGAATCCAGTGGTTCTTTTTAATATAAATGAATGGAATAGATTGCAGAGGTTTTCTTTAATCTAATAGGATATATTTTTAGATCTGCTTAACTTTTAGATAAGTGCAAAGATATCCCCTCTCTCTTTGTAGATAGATGGGTGAGGATGCATCCCCTCTTCTTACTTTAAGAGGGGGTTAGGAGGAGTTAGCTTTATGAAACGAGTAAATCGGTTAAAGTTTTACTAATAGCCTTAACCTTTAGATTTCATTTAATAAAAACAGACTTTAGCCTAAGACTATAAACTCTAAAGACAACCCCCAAAATTGCCGATAGAATGCCAAGACACTGTAAGATCAAAGAGATGCCGAAACAAGTTCGGCATGACAATGTTAGCGTCAAACATTGATTGTTGTCATTCTGAACTCCTTTCAGAATCTCTATCGGCAGATCTGGGACAACCCCGAGATAACAGAAAAGGAAATAAAAATGTGGTATTATTTATAGAGTAAATAAAATGAGATGTTGCAGTTTTAGCAGAAAAAATAAGCGGCAATTGGAAGATTAGCTTAAAATGAAAGAAGGCAGCCGTTAGGAGTTACATAGCAGATTTTTTTTACTATTTTGAAGTAAAAGCAAGGTTAGGTGAAGACAAATTTCCTCCGTTTTAGATAAAGATACAGCACTACATTTCCCCCATTTTATAGTCCTTAAGGCTTCAGCAGGCTCTGGAAAGACCTATGCCCTTTCACAGAGGTTTCTTCAGTTAGTCATCTCTGAGAAGATACCAAAGAACCATCTAAGGAATGTTCTTGCAATTACATTCTCCAATAACGCTGCAAAGGAGATGAGAGAGAGGGTAATTAAGTTTCTGAAAAATCTCTATTTTCAAGACCCTAAAATGACCGATGAGTTTATGAGCTTAGTCTCTCTAAGTAGAGAGCAGCTTCCCAAAAAGGCTGAGACCCTTATAGATGAAATACTGTCAAACTATTCAGATTTCCAGGTCAAAACTATTGATAGCTTCATAGCGAGTATCTTTAAGGCTTCTGCCATAGACTTTGGTTATAACCCTGAGTTTGAGATAGTAATGAATAGCGACTACTTCATGGATTATTCCTTTGAGTTATTTTTAAAAGAGGTTAAGGATGGCTCTAAGGAGGCAGATATCCTCGATAAAGTCATAAACATCATCCATGATCAAAAAAAGACCGACTCATCATTTCTTTGGGATCCTGCATCAAAGATTTTAGAGGAGCTTAAGGAAATTTACCTTAAAATCACAATGACTAATAAAACGCCGACAATTAAAGATCATACTAATGAGATAGAGGAAATATGTAAAAAAATTAAGGCTAAGATAGAGGAAATAAATAAAGAGATAATAAGCACAGGGCTTGAGATTAGCGGAAACTCATCATTTAAAAGAGTCTTAGAGATTACATCAAAAGAAAGATTTGCTGACCTCATTGGGGTGGGATTGAACAACCCTCCTGTTAAGAAACCTGACAAAAAGAGTGGCAAAGACCTTGAGTATGAAAACATATGTAATATGTGGTCTGAGGCTGCCACCTTGATAAAGGATTATATTAATCTCTATAGTCGCTCATATTATATGCCCTATCTAAGAGTATATGAAGAATTCAAAGATATTATTGAGACTATAAAGAGATCTCAGGACAGGGTCTTTATCGGAGATATTAATTATTATCTTGCAAGCTACTTAGATTCTGAGATAGTGCCTGATATATACTTCAGGATAGGGGAGAAGATATATCACTTCCTAATTGATGAGTTTCAAGATACCTCGCCGATTCAATGGAAAAATCTATATCCTCTTATTTCCAACTCTCTATCTCAGGAGGGCAGCCTCTTTGTAGTAGGAGATACTAAACAGGCAATATATGGCTTCAGAGATGCAGACTACAGGATAATGAAAAGGTGTGAGCTTGAAAATGTATTCTCTTCAGCAAAGCACAGGGTGTCAGAG
>JAOAHE010000046.1 GCA_026415415.1 Thermodesulfovibrionales bacterium
TCCTAATATTGGTAAAGGAAAGATTACTTTTAGTTCAGATGGTAGAAGATTTGCATATGTAGCACTAACAAAGGATAACAAGTGTTTTGTTGTGTTAGATGGAGAGGAACAAAAGGTATATGATGATATAAAAGATGGAAGCTTAACATTTAGTCCTGATGGCAATAGGATAGCTTATATTGCTTGTTTTAAAAACAAGCATTTCGTAGTTTTAGATGGTGATGAAGGTGATTATTTTGATGACATTAGAGATAACATACTTGTATTTAGCCCAGATGGTAGAAGGTTAGCGTATATAGCTACTTTTGGAAATGCTTGTTCAGTAGTAGTAGATGGCAAGATCGGCAAAAGCTTTAGAACAGTAGCAAAAGAAAGCCTTACTTTTAGCTCAGATAGCAAAAGGTTTGCTTATGCAGCATTGGATGGTGATGCGTGTTTGGCTATAATTGATGGAAAAGAAAAAAGACTTTTTGAGGGCATTGGAAGTGGTACACCTATATTTAGCCCTAATAGTCAACAAGTTGCTTATGTTGGAAAGATAAAAAATAAGTGTTATCTTGTGCTTAACGATGAGTTAGTTAAAGTCCATGATGACATTTTAAAAGACTCCCTTGTTTTTAGCCCTGATAGTTCAAGGATTGCTTATATAGCTTTAACAAAGGGCAAATTTTTTTCAAAAGATAAATGTTATGCTGTAATTGATGGAGAAAATGGTAAGACCTATGATGAGATCAAAGAAGGCACCCTAATTTTTAGTCCAGATAGCTCTAAAATTGCTTATGTGGCTCGTATAAAGGATAAATACCACGTCATTATTGGAGAAGACGAAGGTCATGCCTATGATAATATAGTTGTTACTTATGAAAGGCTGAAGAACAGTTTTCGTAGTAACGGTTTTTATTTTGATGAGGATAACTTTCTACATTATTATGTTTTCAAAGGAAAGGATTTATATCTTATAACTGAAAAAATATTTTAAAGCTCTTCTGTATTTAGCCCTCAATAAATGATATGGTAGATACTATTTATGACTTTGAATATTAGGTGAGAGCTAAGTTTAGAGCATTTTTGCTGGATATAAAAAACATCCTGTGCTATTTCATCTTCTGTATTAATTATTGCTGATGCTATATCTATTTCATTTAAATAAAGGTTCATAGAAATATCATATAAAAGACCTATTCTATCAGGCGCAGATATTTCTAATATGGTAAATTCTGAAGATGCCTCGTTGTCTATCTCTATAAAATACTCAAATCTTTTAAAAGCAATAGATTTTTTAAGCAAAAGACTTTTCTCATATGTTAAGTTTGATGGATAATAGGATATGAATTCATTTTTTTCGATCTCCTTTCTTAAAGCTTCTTTCAATTCTTCTTCAAAGCCTTCCCACCATAGGTCTTTCCAATTAGAAATTATTATTTTATCAAGTACTATACCTCGTTTTGATGTATAAAGTCTTGCTCTTATTATATTAAGTCCTTTTAATTTGAGTATCTTGACTATTTTGGCAAAGAGGCCAATTATATCAAAGGTAGATATTATAATCTCAGCGGTATGGTCAGATCTTTCTTTTATCTTTATTATCGTATGGTTGTCTTTGTTAATACTTTTTAATAAATTAAAATCTTCTTTTATCTCTTCTAAAGTATGAGAGATGCAGTATCTGTAGGGCATATTCTCTAAGAATGTTTTGATTTCTGGCTCATATATTTGTGTATTTTGAGGTAGGCTACCTGTTAAGTGTTTTTTTGTTTTGATCATCAATTCACTGAATAAATATGATTTCCATTGAGTCCAATAGGTAGGGCTGACAGCTGTCATGTCTGCATAAGTCATTAAGAAAAGATAATTCAGATTTTCTTCGCTTTCTACTATTTCACTTAAGTGGGTAACAGTTTCAGGTGCGTCTATATCTCTGGTTAGGGCAAGTTTGGATAAAATTATATGATTTCTAACTAAAAATTCTATCTTCCTGATATCTTTGGAAGGTAAGTTAAATCTCTCTATAATACCTTTTATAATAATATAGCTTTTTTCTTCATGCTTTTTTGCTATAAAAGGATTTACTCCTTTTCCTATGTCATGAAGGAGTAAAGCTAAATAAAGAATCTCCTGTTTTGTGGATTGAAAGATATCTTTTAGATATTTCAATCTTTCTTCTTTTGTAGTGCTTAATTCTTCAAGATTTCTTATTGATAAAAGGGTATGTTCATCTACAGTATATTTATGGTATGGTTCGTATATGACTAAATGTCTGAGTTTTCCAAACTCAGGTAGTATTCTGTCTAAAACGGTTAGTTCATGCATCTGGTTAAGGGTTTCATATACCCTATTGCTTTTTAGGATATTTACTAAATACTTGATTGTATTCGCTGAGATATCATGTTTTTTAACTTTAACTATATAATTACTTATTTGGTCTTTTAGCTGGTAGCTGAGTTTCTTGCCAGTTTTAGACAATAAATAAAAAACTTCTAGTATATTTTCTATTTTTTTTAGAACTTGCTTATCTTTTGCGAATATTTCATTTTTAAATAGAAAGAAGTTTTTTGAGATCTTTTTTATTGCATAACTTGGTGGGTTTTTTAGATAGGGAACTGTGCATAGATATTCCACTTTTTGTAAGATAGCTGTTATTTGGCTTGCCTTTTTGTAGTAGAGCCTCATAAGAATCTCTACAGAACTATATTTATTAGTCTCGTGAATTGATAAAATCTTTGCAACTGCCATTTGAAATTCATAACTAAGGTTATCATTTCTTCTTTTTGATATAAAATGAAGTGTTAATCTAAGCTTTAATAAAAAATCATAGGCTTTTAAAAAATGGGTAAAATCTTTTTTTGATAGTATTCGGGATAATTCAGCTGTCTCATTTATTCTAAAAAAGGTTTTTGCAAGCCACTGAATAGTGTGAATGTCTCTTAATGCACCTTTACCCTCTTTTATATTAGGCTCAAGTAGGTAAGTAGAATCACCTGCTTTCTTATGTCTTTTGTATGCTTCAAGAATTATCTTGGAAATAAAAGATTTTTTGTCTCTGTGGAGTATTTTTTGATAGATGTCAGTTTTATATTGGTCATATAAATTAATATCGCCTGCTATATAACGAGACTCTAATAAGGCTGTTCTTATTGTTATATCTCTCATAGCATCTTCTAAACACTCTTCTAACGTCCTAAAACTATGACTAATATTGAGTCCTGTATCCCATAGTTCATAAAGTAAAGCTTTTGCCATTTCTTCAGAATAGGCTTCCCTTTTTTCTACTAATATCATTAGGTCAATATCAGAGTAACAGGTCAGCTCTTTTCTACCATACCCTCCAAGTGCGATAACGACTATACCTTTTAAATTAGTTTTCTCATCTATATTGGGTGATATAGATATACAGATTTTGTGATAGATTTCCTGTATCTCTTTGTCTACAATTTCAGTAAATAGTTGTGAAATTGTAAACCCTCTTTTTTTAAAGATTTTTTTATTCTCTAATAAATTATTTAATTTCTCCTTGATAGTCATTTTTAGCTATACAAAATCAGAAAATTAATCAGAAATAATTTTACTTTTTTTATAATTTAATTTGAAAAATTAATTGACTTTTTTCAATCTTTATTGTATCATTTTTTTTCAACAAAGGCTCATATTAAGAAAATCTGGACTCACTTTTTATATATTCACAAAGTCTTACGAAAGGTACTGTCTTTTTTATGATTAATTTCATTTTTCTTCATCGGATGACTTACATAAAAAAGTGAGGATTCTTAAATCAAGCCTTTACTATTTTTGGAGGGATTAAGAATGTTAAAAGTAACTATTGATGGAAAAACAATAGAGGTCCCTGAAAAAACAACTATTCTAAAAGCTGCAAAGATGCTTGGTATTGAAATTCCTACCTTATGTTATGACCATAGGCTCACTCCATCTGGGCGATGTAAGTTATGTGCTGTAGAGATAAAAGGACAAGCTAAACCTGTCTATTCTTGTTTAATACAAGTTAAAGACGGCATGGAGATAATAACTTCATCACCACAGATCTTTGAGTTAAGAAAAGCAAATTTAGAAAAAATTCTTGCAGACCACCCTAATGATTGCATGGTATGTGAGAGGGCAGGAGATTGTAAATTACAAGAAATGGCTTATCTTTATGATATTGATATATCAAAGGTCAAGGCAGAAAAAGCTAATTACAGAAAGGATAATAATCCATTTATTGAATGGGAACTTGAAAAATGTATTAAATGTGGTTTATGTGTAAAAATTTGTAGTGATGTCCAAGGAGTTGGTGCATTAGCATTTGATAAATCAGATCCTAAAGGCAAAATCACCACTCATGATGGCAAGGATATGAACTGCGAATTCTGTGGTCAATGTGTCAGCGTATGCCCAACATCCTCTTTGACAGGTAAGATGTGGAAAAGAAAAGGTAGAGAAAAAGGAGTTAAGAAAGTCGATACTGTCTGCCCATATTGTGGTGTTGGTTGCACATTAACCCTTCATGTGAAAGAAAATAATGTTATAAGGGTGTCTGCACCAATTGATAAAGGGGTAAATAAAGGTCTTTTGTGTGTAAAAGGGAGGTTTGGTTTTGAGTTTATCTCAAGTCCTGATAGATTAACCACACCATTGATTAAGGTTAATGGAGGTTTCAAAGCAGTTTCATGGGATGAAGCTTTAAATTACACTGCAGAGAAGCTTACACAAATAAAGAATAAATACGGACCCGACTCAATCGCTGGTTTGGCATCTGCAAGAACTACTACCGAAGCTAATTATCTTTTCCAGAAGTTTATTAGAGCAGTTATCGGAACTAATAATGTGGATCATTGTGCTCGACTTTGACATGCCCCAACTGTAGCCAGTCTGGCTACTATTTTTGGATCAGGTGCTATGACTAATTCTTTAAGCGAGATCGAAGGGAATGAAGTTATATTTATAACTGGTTCTAATACAAAAGAGGCTCATCCAGTCATTGGTAATTTAATGATAAGGGCATACAAAAATGGTGCAAAGATCATAATAGCTGACCCACGAAAAATTTCTATGAGTAAGTTTGCCTATCTTACGATGCAACAGAGGCCTGGAACTGATATAGCTCTGTTTAACAGTATAGCTCACGTAATAGTAAAAGAAGGATTGCATAATAAAGAGTTTATAGAGAACTACACTACAGATTTTGATAAATGGAAATCATTTATTGAGGAATACACCCCTGAGGTAGGTGAAAAACTTACAGGAGTTCCAAAGGAAGATATTATTAAAGCTGCTATTACTTATGGAAGCTCAAGAAAAGCTGCTATTTATTATACTATGGGAATTACTCAACATACACATGGAACAGCAAATGTAAATACTATCGCTAATTTAGCCCTTCTTACTGGCAATATAGGAAGAGAGTTTACAGGGATTAATCCTTTAAGAGGTCAGAATAACGTTCAAGGAGCATGCGATAGCGGCTGTCTACCATCTGTATACCCTGGCTATCAGCCTGTATCTGTACCTGAGATTCAGAAAAAATTTGAGGATGCTTGGGGTGTTAAGTTATCTTCGGTAGTTGGACTGACAGCACCGGAGATGACACATAAAGCCTTAGAAGGAAAGATAAAGGCTATCTATGTTATGGGAGAAAATCCACTTTTGAGTGATCCTAACGTTTGGCATACCCTAAAGGCTTTAAAAAGCTTAGATCTATTAATTGTTCAGGACATTTTTATGACTGAGACTGGGAAAGAAGCTCATGTAGTTTTCCCTTCAGCTTGCTTTGCTGAAAAAGATGGGACATTCAATAACACTGAAAGACGCGTACAAAGAGTTAGAAAAGCTGTAGAACCACCAGGTGAGGCTAAGGATGATTTATGGATAATCGCAGAGCTATCTAAGAGAATGGGGTATCCTATGAATTATACTAACGCCGAAGAGGTATTTAAAGAGTTAGGGACCTTATGGCAAGCAGTAAAAGGTATTGATTATTACAGAATAGAAAACGAGGGGATACAGTGGCCCTGTCCTACAGCAGATCATCCAGGCACTCAATACCTTTACAAAAACAATGTTTTTCCAAAAGGCAAGCCACAATTTTCCATTGTTCCCTTTGAGTCGGCAAAAGAAAAAGCTGATGAGGAATATCCTTTTATCTTGACAAATGGCAGAAATCTTTTCCACTATCATTTTGCATCAATGACAAAAAGAGTAAAAGCAATTGAAACTATTGCTGGTGAACCATATATAGAGATAAACCCAGAAGATGCAAACAAATTAAATATCCAGAACAGTCAAATGGTTAAGGTGTCATCTCGTAGAGGTAGTATTTCTATAAAAGCAAAGGTAACTGATACAGTAAAGAAAGGTGAAGTGTTTATTCCAATGCATTATGCAGAAGCAGCAGTAAATGTTCTTACGAATGATTTTGCTCTGGATACTGTGACAAAGACACCTGAGTTTAAGGTTTCAACAGTAAAGATTGAGTCTATTTAACAATTAGCTTTTTTTAAGCTCATATTTTATTTAAGGAGGTTTTATAAGATGCCACTTGATCCTACTAAGTATGCAGATTGGCAGATTGCCGAAGCAGCAGAAAAAAATATGAAGAAGATCAGCGTTATAGCTGATGAGCTTGGACTCTTACCTGAAGAATTATTACCTTACGGTCATTATATTGCTAAGATTGACTACAAAAAAGTTTTAAACCGTTTAGGTTCCCGTCCTGATGCTAAGTATATTGATGTAACAGCCATAACACCTACACCTCTTGGCGAGGGAAAATCAACAACAACTATGGGTTTAACTCAAGGCTTAGGTAAGATTGGGAAAAAGGTAATCGCTGCTATTCGCCAACCTTCCGGTGGCCCAACAATGAACATTAAAGGTTCTGCTGCTGGTGGCGGACTATCGCAGTGCATACCTCTGACGCCTTTCTCTTTAGGTTTAACTGGTGATTTAAATGCCATAATGAATGCCCATAATCTCGCTATGGTTGCTTTAACTTCAAGGATGCAACATGAATTTAATTATACTGATGAACAGTTAGCAAAAAGAGGCTTAAAAAGGCTGAATATTGATCCCCGTAATGTAGAAATGAAATGGATTATTGATTTCTGTGCTCAAGCTTTAAGAAATATTATAATTGGAATTGGTGGTAAAACTGATGGTTTCATGATGAGTTCAGGTTTTGCTATCGCTGTTTCATCTGAAGTAATGGCTATTTTGTCCGTCGCAAAAGACCTTAAAGATATGAGAGAAAGAATGGGTAGGATAGTCGTTGCTTACTCTAAAAATGGCGACCCAGTTACCACAGAGGACCTTGGCGTAGCTGGTGCAATGACTGCATGGATGGTTGAAGCACTTAATCCTAATTTGATGCAAACAATTGAAGGGCAACCTGTATTGGTGCATGCTGGACCTTTTGCAAATATAGCTATCGGTCAATCTTCAATTATAGCAGATAGAGTAGGTCTTAAATTAGCTGATTATCATGTAACGGAGTCAGGTTTTGCTGCTGATATCGGGTTTGAGAAATTCTGGAACCTTAAGTGCCGTTATTCAGGTCTTGTACCAAATGCAGCAGTAGTCGTCGCAACTATAAGAGCTTTAAAATGCCATGGTGGCGCACCTGTTCCAGTACCAGGAAAACCAATTCCAGAAGAGTACAAGAAAGAAAACGTTGAATGGGTAGAGAAAGGTTGTGAAAACTTATTACATTGTGTCAATATCGTTAAAAAATCAGGAATGAACCCTGTTGTCTGCATTAATGCTTTCTATACAGATACAGAGAACGAGATTAAAGCTGTCAGAAGGATTTGTGAAGCAGCAGGAGCAAGAGTAGCTCTTTCTAAACACTGGCAATATGGTGGTGAAGGAGCTATTGAGTTAGCAGAAGCAGTAGTGGATGCTTGTAATGAACCAAATAACTTTAAGTTCTTGTATGATTTAGATACACCTCTGCGTAAACGTATTGAACTAATTGCCACAGAGGTCTATGGTGCTGATGGGGTTGAATACTCACCTGATGCATTAGCTAAAGCAAAAAGAATGGAAGCAGATCCAGAGTTAGCAAAACTCGGTACTTGTATGGTTAAAACCCACTTAAGCCTCTCTGATAACCCTGCACTCAAAGGAGTACCTAAAGGCTGGAAACTGTTTGTCCGTGACATTCTTACTTATAAGGGTGCTGGTTTCGTAGTTCCTGTTGCAGGAACAATAACTCTAATGCCAGGTACTGCATCAGATCCTGCTTATAGAAGGGTTGATGTTGATGTAGAGACTGGTAGAGTTAAAGGCTTATTCTAAATCTTACGATTAAAAGGGGTTAGAGAATTTATATTTATCTAACCCCTTTTTTTATACAAATTCTTAATTCTTATCTTCTATTATATTTTGTAGCATTTCCTTTTGAGGAGAGCTCTGGATATTTTTCTTCATTTTTGGATATTTTATCTAAGACAACTTTTTCTAAATCAATTTGTAGTTTATCAACAAGCCTTAAGAGGTAAATCATAATATCTGCAACTTCTTCTTTTACCATCGCCATCTCTTTTTCGTTATTGATTATATCTATTGATTCCTTTTCTGTAAGCCATTGAAAGATCTCGACTAATTCAGAAACTTCAACAGATAAAGCCATGGAGAGATTTTTAGGAGAATGAAACTTATCCCAATCTCTTTTTTTGGTAAAATCATCAAGTCTTTTGGTTATTTTTTCTATATCCATCTTACTCTTTGTTTCTTTGCCAACCATGTCTTCCCCATAGAGGCTTTAAGTTGGGATCTCGTAAGATAATTTTCTTTCCATCCTGATTTATTCTTATCATTTTAGCTATAACGTAAATGTTGCCATCTCTTGAATAGTACTTTGACCCTTTGACCTCAACAGTAGAACCAGCTACAAATCTTATCTCATTTTGGATAAGGAACCATGGTGGAGCTGTAACTACATAATAAACTTTCTTGCCGAAATTTATATTTAATATTACTGGTCCTCTTTTAGGTAATGCATAGTTGATAACTGTGCCTGAGATAGTTATTTCAGTATTTTCATCATATAGATCGGATAAATCAGATTCAGCCCAAGATAAAGGAACTAATAAAGTAAGATTTATGAAAGCTATGATAGAGAAAAGTTTTATCATAGGTCTAAGTTTTATATTATATCAAAATTAAAATTTATTTAGTTAAAATCGTTAACCGCTTACCTTAGAAAAGATAGGTAAGCGGTTAAAGTTTTATTTTAGTAATAAAATATTAAACTCACTCCCTAAAAACCTCTAAATTGACTAAGACAGTAACCACTGCCAGCCCCTTTCATAAAAGCTCCCCTTGTATTCTGCCAGCAAGAGCTAATCCCTAATTCTCTTGCCCTTTTTTGTATTTCTACTCTTAACTCGGCTATTTCTTTTTGTTTTTGCGTGATAGCATTCCAGTCAGGGTTATTTTGTGAATAGAGATTTGCTAAATCAACCCTTAGTGCGATCATCTTTTGCCTAAGCGGTAAAGTTAGATTTTGAAATTCAGAATACTTTTGGGCTAATTCAGGGTTAGCAGGAGGTATATTCCAACAGCCGCAACCACCTATCATTCCCTTGCCTTGTCCAAAGGCAAAAACACTGTTTACCGCTACTATCACTAAAGCAGTAGTTATAGTAATAATTATAATTCTTTTCATTAGGTAATCACCTCCTTTTTTTTATTTCTGTCAAAATTAGCAATTAATGTACCATTTATTTTCTTCTTGAAAAATAAGCATCTTTTAATAATCTAAGTCTTTATTTTTAAGTAAGAATTGGTGCACGAATTGCACGACAATGCATAAATTGCACATCGGTAAGTTCCATTTTTAATCATATAGATATGAAGTATTAGATAAAAATAAACAAATATTTCTTTTATGTAAAATTTTTTAAGAAGTAGTAGTAAGAAAATAAAGGTTTTTTTGAATCAAGATATCTTCTAAGGATTTATGTTTAATTTAAAAGTGTAGACTAATGTAAAAAAGGGGAAAAAATAAGACGACATTAGATAATCTTTTTAGAACTGGAAATTTTTCTTAACAAATCTATTTAACCTCGTAACTAAGACCTAAGTAGAAAACATGGGGTTTAGAATTAAACTCTGGCTTCAAAACAGCTACAGGCTTACTCATGATAGTTTGAGTTACTGGGTCATCCGGGTTTTTTAAATTGCCTATCTTTCGAGAGCCAAAAGCACAAGCATCTACGCAAACAGGATTAAGATTGTTAGATATCCTATGATAGCAAAAATTACATTTATCAACGACATGTAAAGTAGGATGAATAAATCTAACACTGTAGGGGCAATTTGAGATACATGCTGCACAACCAATACACCATTTTCTATCAATATGTACGATACCATCTGGGGTTTTGTAAGTAGCACCTACAGGACATACATCAACACATATGGGTAAATCGCATTGATTACATAACTTAGGAACAAAAAAGGCTTTAGAAATGTTTTCAATTGGGATATGTTTTCCATGAACGTCATGTTTTGTAAATCCATTATATGCTTGTTGAGGTGAATCAACGATTATTGTGCCATCCTTCGTAATTATATACCTCTCGATCCAAGTTCTTGCTAAATTTGCATGAGTAGGAGCATCATTTTCAGTTGAACACCCTTTTACGCACATACCGCAACCTACGCATTTTTGTATATCAACAAGGAACACCCATCTTAAATTTGTTGAGTGAATAATATTTGCTTTTGCTTTGGGTGTTAAGAATTCAAAAGCACTAAAAGGTAACATCAAACCTCCAACAGTAATAATGCCAATTTTTAAAAAATCTCTGCGATTGAAGTTCATAGCCTTCCCTCCTTAAACTCATTTAAAATTAGCCATATGGGGATCATGACAAGAAATACATTGAGTGTTGCTATCAGGATAATGTTCGTCTGGTTTAATCATCTTTAATTTAATATTTTTTGTTTGTAATTCTTTGTATTCAACTGGCCTATAAGACAGATAGGAGTGACATCTAAGACAAAGCTCTCTTTTTTTGTCTACAATAAGTTTTATTGGATTTTCTGGATGTTCTAAAGCTGCTCCATGACAGTTTTCACAGGTAATTTTTGCGTGTACTGATTGTAACAACTTTTTATGTTGTTCTGAATGACAATCTATGCAATAATCATCTCCTTTGTATTTAACTTTAAAATTTTTCCATTCTTCTTGATTAGCAACACGATGCCATTGATATCTATAGTCATTGTTGGCTGCAGTAAATGAAGGTACCAAGATCATTCTCATAATAACTATGGTTGAAACTGCTAAGATAGTTAAAATAACAGTGCCAACCAAAATCTTCCCAAAACTTACTTCGCGACGAGCTATTGAATCTATTTTGTTAAGTATTTTTTTGATTGACATTGCACCTCCCCACAATGTTAGTGATTTTGGTCACCTTCATCCTCATGCAATGGAAGATATTTGATGCCAAGGATGTAACTTGTCCAAATAAATCCAAATAAACCTATTGTGTAAGTAATTTCAGTTAAGCTTGGAGAATACGCTGCAATAGATGTTATAGGACTCCCAATGGGTGCATCAAAGGGGGCAAATGATAAAAATGGAACCAACTGTCCAACGATGATAAAGTCATAACGGCCTATATATAATCCTATAGCAACCATTAAGCCAGCAATAGCCATTTTATTTAAATCTCTGAACTTAGCATAAAATAATAAAGCAAGAGGTAAAAGGTAGGTAATAAGGATCTCTCCTATCCAAAAATTAAGTGCAAAATCACCACTTACCAACATAATCGCTTCTTTTTTGTTGGCAAAGATGCCTGGAATAATTTTCCAATATAAGAAGAAAATAGCGATAACTAATAGATAAGATAACATTACCCCAATGGTTCTTAGGGAACTTTTTAACCTTTCGCTCATTTCCATGCCTGTAAACTTATAGGTAGCAACAGTTATAAAGATTATAAGTGCTGATGAGGTAAAAAGTGCTGATAAAAGAAAATATATCGGATAGTAAGGACCAAACCATAGGGATCTTGAATAGTTCAATCCAAAAATTGCTCCGTGATAACTATGAACTATTATAGCCGCTAAAAAAGCAGCTACAGCTACAACTTTAACTAAGATGTCATGATGCCCCCGTTTTATTACTAAAAAAAGCTCGATTGCTATCAATAATACATATAATGTCAAACTAGTACCTACTACACCCATTGGGGCAGAATAGTGACCTGTCAAAAGCAGGTGATAAAATCTAAATGGTTGAGCCAAATCTGCTGCAACGCTCATTGCACCTGCTATTACTATTATGAGAGCAAGATAAAGTGCTCTTCGGCCTATAACGTCAAATTGCTTATAACCTAAGACTATGCCGAATGATGCAATATAACTAAGTCCAATACTTGATATTGCCCAAGCGTAGTTAACTATAAAAATTCCCCAAGGAACTTCTTTGGAAGTATTAAGAGCATTGTGACCGATAAGTAATACTTGAAATCCACCATAAAACAAAAAAAATAACAAGATTATACCAATTCCTAAGCCAATTGGAAACCATTTAGAGCTACTGGATGAATTAGTTAGCACTGCATTTGTCCCCATCTTATTAGTAGTGACCTCCTTTATTAATTAACTGAAAACATATCATCAACTAAAAATGTAAAATAAAATTTAGAATGATGAACTTTTTAAAAAAAAGAGAAGATATAGGTTTTTTAATGGATAAAATAGGGCTTAATAAATTCTCAAATTGATGTGTAACTTTCATATAGTTTCCTCTTAAAACCCATTTATTGCTGAATATATACTAAGCCCTATCAAATTAGTCTGAAGACATTATCTTGATTAATTCTTTGACCTTTCTTTTAAAATAATACAGTATTTTTTGTAGTTTTTTTTCTGAAAAGGGATTTTTTCTGAATTAAGTAATTTGTATAAATCAAGCTTATAATGTATTTGGAGTTATCGTAATTATTCCCTTGATTGAAAGTGCTTTTCAATCTCCCTTTTCATTAACAATTGTTAATCAGCTATTATCAAATTAAAATTATAAAAATGAGTGTTGATGTAAATTAAAATTGATAAATTTATCCTATATGCAATAGTAATTAAAGAGATTTTGCATAATGGATCATGCCTTGAAAGTCTACAAGAACAACTGGTTCATCGCCTACTACCCAAGCATCATGACCAGATGGTAGAAAAGATATATCTCCAGCTTTGCATTCCAATTCTGTTCCATCGTTCATAAGTACTTTAAGAACCCCAGATACATGATATTGAAAGTGTGGAGCTTCACAACTTTTAGTTTTAGCAAGAGGCTGTATCGACTCTGACCATCTCCATCCAGGAAGAAAGATTGCACGACCTACTATACCACCTCCTATGTTAAGAAGCTCTAATCTTCCATTTGGAAATTCTCTAACTTCGTCTGGTTTGTCAAAACTTTTTACTTCAGCGGACTTAGCCATGGTTATCTCCTTTTCTTACTGTATGTTTTCTGATTTTAAGCTTTTGGACACCAATGTAAAGTTCCTTTTGTCTGAGCTTCTTTTATGGCGTTAGAGATGATTGTACTATAAGAATTTATATTTAACTTTCCAATAGGACACCAGTGAAGGGTTTCTTGTCTTTGAAAATCTTTAGTGGTTTTGAGTTTTAGAGAATTATATGCATTTCCACCGAGCCATCCGATAAAAGATGAAAAGGAAGTAAAGATTACACCTGATAATATTACAATTAAACCCATGATTAAGACTGATAAAAAGCCTTGGGAATTTCCTGAAATAAGTTTCTGAATTTTTGCACCTGAAAACCCTCCAAAGACCGCAATCGGAAGTAACCAAATAGTTACAAAAATAATTAAACCTACTATTGTTCCAGCATAAAAGCCTATACGTGAGTAATTCATGGCTATACCTCCTTTTTGATTGAAATATTTATTAAGAGATTATGTAATGTTATGTAAAAATACTACATTGTAGTATTGCTCCATTGTAGTATAAAATCATATTAGAAGTCAAGAATAAAAATATATAAGAAAAGAAATTTTGTCTTAATTTTTTTGAGGTTTTTTTATTCTTATTGTTTATTTAGATGATGAGGCACTACATCTAAAGCGGTCTTAAAGCCATCATTATTTTAGGAGGAAAATGTGATTATCTTATCTTGTTCGTATCTGTAAGCTTGCTATGTAAAATTTTTGTTCATAGTTTGATTCGCATACCTCTAATTTTTCTGTTTTCTTTTTATGTCTTTAACTTCAAAAATAGCTAATTAAATGTGTGTCTTTGATCATTATTTTGAGACTTCTTTAATTCTTTTATTTTCGGGATCGCCCCATGTGCCTCTAAGCATTCCTGGCCAAGGCTTTTCAATTACAAGATAACCTCCTTCATTAACTCCTGCTGGAGAACCATCTTCTTTAAGCACTTTTGGTACAACTCCAAAAAATGGACGTGTCGCTGAACCAGGTTTAAGAGGCGTTGCACCTGGAAGAGGTGTTATCATGAATCCTCCTGTCTCTGTTTGCCACCATGTATCCATTATTGGGCAACGCTCTCTTCCTACATGCTTGTAATACCATATCCATGCTTCAGGATTAATTGGCTCTCCAACTGTTCCAAGAATCCTTAAGCTTGAAAGATCATACTTGTAGGGCCATTGCTCTCCTTCTCTCATTAATGCCCTTATAGCAGTTGGTGCTGTATAAAATATATTAACTCTATGTTTTTCTACTATTTCCCAATATCTGCCAGGATTTGGATAAGTAGGAACTCCTTCAAACATAAGTGATGTGGCTCCTGCAGAAAGTGGTCCATAAACTATATAGCTATGTCCTGTTACCCAACCAATGTCTGCAGTGCAGAAA
>JAOAHE010000047.1 GCA_026415415.1 Thermodesulfovibrionales bacterium
ATCTTTCTAAATGCCTAAAAGAAGCAGAGAATGAGATATTTTTTAAATTTTAAAACTTCTATCGGCAAATTTGGGTCAATCTTTCCCTCCTATCTTCGTAAAATTTTTTTAAAAAAATAAAAATTCTGATCTATTATAGTTTCAATATTTTAGTTAGATAATAAAGATGAGTTTTTGTTTCGAAAAGAAATTCGACAGGGGTAAAACTTATTATTTTTTTAAGTTACTGTTTTATAGTAAAAACTAATTTTTAGATTAAGAGGTCTTTGAAATCAACCTTAAAATGAATTTTTAGAGTTCTTAAAAAATCATTAAAAAATGAAAAAATAGGCGCGAGGGGGATTGAACCCCTGACCTCTTCCGCGTCAAGGAAGCGCTCTCCCACTGAGCTACGCGCCTAAATAGAAATGTAAGATCTTATAAGAGCTTGCATTTATAAAAATATGTGTATAATTAAAACCGAGTTAAGTAAGTTTTGTCAACTTTAATTAGGCAAAAGCTTACTTAATCAGATACCTTTCTTTATTGTTTAAAAGGTTAAAGTTTAAAGTTTTGCTATATTTATTGAAATAAACAAAAATGCTTAATGGCTTTAGAATTATCAAAAAATACTTTATTTGTGTGTACTCGTTTAATCTCACAGATTTTATTTAAAAAAATCTCTTTGATTAATGTTTAAGTTTTGGATAATCGTAAGGTTTTTAAGGATAGTTTTATTAGTAACTATCAAATTTAGATTTTAGAGAAGCCTAAAGTTGGTTAAATAGATGAGCGAGTTATAATCTTTCAAACAAGTTTTTTAACATCTCTTTGCATTCATTTTTAGTTAGTTTGTCAAGATTTTCTTTATCAATTTTATGTATATAAGGCACAACGCCTAAAACTGGCACTGGTGAAAGTTCATGAATAATCTGAGGATTAGTCTTTTCAGATATATCAGTGTCTGATGATTTGCTGTAATTGATTATTATGCCGACAATATTTATTCCAATGCTCATTGCATAATTTACTGTTAAAAGGGTGTGATTTATAGTTCCTAAGGTAGCTCTGCTTACAACAATTAAAGGCAAATTGAATCTTTTTACTATATCAGCTATATAAATAGTCTTTTTTTGTAAAGCATTATTGCTGATTGCAACAGGAACAAGTATACCACCAGCACCTTCAGCTATTAGAAAATCGTATTTATTTATTAAAAGTTCAAAGGAGTGGTCAATCCTTTGGAAGGATATAGGTTTATTTTCTATCCTTGATGCCACCAATGGCGACAGAGGCAACTCGTATTTAATTGGTACTATAATATCTATAGGGTCATCCATTTCAGCCATATCTTTTAAAAATATCCCATCAGAAGGTATCAAGTTTGAATCTTTTTTTATACAACCTGTCTCAATAGGTTTTATAACGGAGGGTTTCACTCCTATGTTTATTAAAGCTCTTAAGATTAAAGCTGATATAACAGTCTTCCCAACCCCTGTATCAGTGCCAGTTATAAATACCCCTTTACTAAAATATTTCTGATAGTATTGTTCTGAGTTCATGATAATCATTAAAAGAGGCATCAGCTTCATAGTCATTATATTTTCTATTACTTGTTCTAAAAAGAACACATTTCATACCTGCCCTTTTAGCACCTACAAGATCGCGTGATGGATTATCACCTATATAAACTGTATCTTGTGGTTTAGAATCCAGTTTTCTCATAGCGGTAAGGAATAGTCTTTCATCAGGTTTTTTATATCCGAATCTTGATGATAGAACCTTTAACTTAAAAAATCGTCCTAAGTCCAGAATTTCTATCTCGGGTTCGGTAAAGACCCATTGAGCATCTGAGATCAAGGCGGTCTTAAATCGTGAGCATATTTCAGCCAGTATTTCATAAACCCCTAAGAAAGGTTCAAATCTTCTTATAGTTAAGGATCTATATAGCATGCAGATATCTATGACAGTTTTTTGATTGTATCTTTCTTTACCATAAGAGTGCATGATGTCAAAAAAAATTTTATATACATCTACCTCGGGGAAAGCTTCTTTACTTTCTGTTAATTGTTGATTAATTTTATCAAAATAAGTTCTTTTTAGGAGGTCTGCTGAGATATAAACATGATGATAGGATAGATATCTTGCCAGTATCTCATAAGTGTTAAAGTCTCCTTCATCAGTTCTTATATTTATTAGGGTCCCATAAAGATCGAAAAAGACTGCTTTATTCTTACTCAAACTTTTAACCCCCATTTTAAGCATTGAAAAGCCTCATAAATAAGCCTTTTGCGATAATTCCAATCTAAAAAATCGTTGCGAGCTATTCTTAACTCAGTCATAGCCATGTAAAAGGGGTTTCTTGAGGTTATACTTTTGAAGATTTCCTTTGGGTTGTAAAAGTTTGATGAATAACTATTCAGGAAGTGCCGTATATAACTCTCGGATGCGTTTAAATCATTTGTCCTCCAAAGAAAAGAGTGTTTCAACTCTCCACAAACCATACCTATATCATAAGCTATGTCAGCTGCTTTGATTCGTTCAAGGTCTATTGCTACTACATCTCCATAGTCAGTAAATAAGAAGTTGGTGGGTGTTGCATCGCCATGAGTAATCACAGCGGTAGTATTTAAAAGTCCGCTTTCGTTCCATCTTTTCAAAAGTTTATATAACTCTGACTTGTCGCTATCAGACAGTAATGTCTGTCTACCAAGTTTATCGATAATTTTATAAAAATAACAATTTACACTATCAATATCTACATAAAAAGCCATCTCTGTCCTTTTGTGTAGTGTATAAAGGAAGGTAGCAAGTTGAGAGAGTTTTTCGTAAAGAGCATTGGCATTTCCATTATATATTGCAATTTTTATAAAAAAATCAAGGTCTCTGCCGTGAATAAACTCTTCTACTAAAGCTAACCCAATCCTCTCATCTTTGGTTATTGGTTTTGCAACATAGTTTGGACGGCTATCAAAGCCATATGATCTAATCCGATTTAAGTTATCAAACTCTCCTTTGATTCTTTGAATTCTTTCAAAAAGTGGATCATCTAACTGAAAAAACTTTCCCACAATTGAAGAACCGGTTTTTTCTTCAGTATACTTATATACTCTTCGAGACATCCGATAGACATGAAAGATAGGATTATTAACATAAGGGAAGACTCTCCAAAGCAGTATCTCATAAAGAGGATCACAATACTCTAACTTGCCAAGGTAAGCCATATGTAATTATATTGTAACATAACTGTAACAATACTGTAATATATTAAGGTTAATTTCTCAAATGGTTTTTTAAAAAAGTTTAAAATACAATTCTACTCTCAAGAGTGAAAATTTGACCTGTAATATTTTTTGTATTTATGAGATAAAGAATAAAATTAGCAACTTCCTCAGGGTCTGATAAAGTATTTAATAAGCTATCTTCTTTTGCTTTAAACATTGCTTTATTAGCTTTTAATCCCATTCCAATAGGTAAATATCCTGGAACTATAGCGTTAACCTTTATCCCGTATCGAGCAAACTCAAAAGCAGCGCTTTTTGTTAATCCAATAAGACCAGCTTTAGAGGCGCTGTAAGCAGATTGACCCTCTTTGCCTTTAATACCGGAGTATGAAGAGATGTTTATTATATGCCCCCCCTCTTTCATTAAAGGGCTTAGGTTTTTTATAATTTTAAAAGGACTTGTTAGGTTTGTTTTTATTATCTCGTCCCAATCATCCTCTTTTATTTTTAAGATGAGAGAATCAACCGTTATAGCTGCATTATTTATTATCACATCCAATTTAAAAAACTTTTTAGAAATTCTTTGGGCAATTTCTTGTATTTCTTCCTCATATTTTATATCAACCTTGATAGGATAAAAACTTTCGGTGGTTTGAAAATCTTCTAAATCTAAATATGTGGACTTGTCACGATAAGTGATTATTACTTTATGTCCTTTTTCCAAAAATTTTGATGTTAAGTATTTGCCTAAGCCACCTGTTCCACCAGTAATTAAACAAACAAGACTTTTTGTATTCATGTTATAATTTATAACATTTTTTTAATGGAGGCAAAGTGATAAGGTTTGAAGAATTACAAATGCGGCTTGCAGAGACCGCAAAGAAGTATCTTAAGTTTCAAAACTTGCAGGTTTTTATAGAGCAATTCTCTTTAGAAAGGGAAAGTATCCTTACTTTTTCTTTGGATGAGAGGGACTATTCACATTTATATCAATCTTCTGCTTCTTTTACCTTTGATGTATCTCAAACAGAAAAGAGCCTTTATGAAGAAAATGATATATTCTCATCTGAACCTGAATATTTATCAAATGTTGAGCTAACCTTTAATATAATTTTCCCTGCCTTATCAAAGTACCTTAATATTGAAAATCTTATAAAAGAATTAGAAGAGGAATATCCTGATATTGAGCCTGTTCTTATTACAAGAAAGGTTTTTTCCTCACTTAATATGATCACAGAACATGAGATTTCTTATACCTATGAGCTTGATATTGGTGACCAAATTGATAATGAACTAATTGATGATATATTTAAAGAACATAAGGAAATCCTTAATTTTATCTATGATAAGACAATAGACTATATCGATTTTTCTTGGCAGATGGAGGATGAAGTATGATTCCCTTTGAGGAAATCAATCATGTCCTTCTGGATATGGATGGCACTTTATTAGATAAATATTTTGATGATTTCTTTTGGGAACATTTAGTGCCTGAGAAATATGCAGAAAAACATAACATAACCTTTGGTAAGGCTAAGGAAGAGTTATTTAAAAAATATAAAGCTCAGGAGAGAACCCTTAATTGGACAGATATAGATTTTTGGTCAAACGAGTTGGACTTAGATATACCAGCTTTAAAGGAGCAAATAAAACATCTCATAGAGGTTCATCCAAACGTTGAAGAGTTTCTTAAAAAACTAAAAAGTATGCAAAAAGAAGTTTATCTTGTTACAAATGCTCACTATAAAGTTTTAGATATTAAACTCAAAAAAACAAACATTGGCAAATATTTTGATAGATGCATAACTTCCTTTGAGATAGGCTATCCAAAGGAGCTCTTACAGTTTTGGAAGGAGATTGAAAAAGTTATTCAGTTTGATAAAGAGAAAACTCTTTTTATTGATGATACTGTGGAAATTCTCCATACAGCACGACAGTTTGGAATAAAATATTTGTACTTGAAGGTGAGGGCTAATTCTAAAAAGAAAGACTTGCCCCAAAATGACTTCCCTATTATCAAAGACTTCAAGGAATTGATATAAAATATTAGAAGCTAAAAATTAATGATTACATAGTCTACATTATTAGTATATGATTGATGCAGTAATTATCATTCAAAAAATGGGCTAATTTAACACCATTAGCTCAATCTCTCTGAAAAATTTTTTTATTTTTATTTATCTTAACTAACTTTAGCTTAGAAAGAGATTCTTATAGTTTAATGAATGATTTTTGAATTTACCCATTTTTTAGAACTTTTAGGTATCCATATCCATTAAGATTTTGTCATTAGTCTATAAGTATGTAAATATTGAACCTACTTATTCAACAGTTTAAGTAGGCTAAAAGATAATGATTTTTTATGTAAAATAAGTTCTCTCAAGCTTAAAAATTAAAGTTATTTAATGTGAAACTTTATTAGCTTTAATTAGTTTGATTTTTGTGCTTCAATCTTACTTTAGGTCTAAGGAAAGAGAAGGCTATTTAGACAGTACTTCTCTTATCTTTTCTAAAAGTTTTGTAGGTTTAATAGGTTTAAAAAGAGTATTTAGTCCTTCCTCTATTATACCTTTTTTGTGGATAATATTTGCTGTATAACCACTCATGAAGATAATAGGTATATCGCTTCGCAATTTTACAATCTCATCATATGCCTCTTTACCGTTCAACCTCGGCATTATTACATCAAAAAGTAATAAATTAATGCTATCTTTGTTTTCTTTAAATTTTTCAACTGCATCTATCCCATCTTTTGCTTCTATGACTTTATATCCATATCTTTCAATTATGTATCTTGTTAGATTCCGAAGATTCTCATCATCCTCTGCAAGTAAAATTGTCTCATTGCCTTGCAAAGATGAAAATGTTCTAACTGTCTTTATCTGTAAAGATCTTCTATAAGTAAGAGGAAGGTAGATCTTAAAAGTCGTCCCTTTATTTGGTTCACTATAGCAATTGATGTGTCCTTGATGTTGTTTGATTATCCCATATACCATAGAAAGTCCAAGACCAGAGCCTTTGCCAGGTTCCTTTGTAGTAAAAAAAGGCTCAAATATCTTATCTATTATTTCTTTAGATATTCCAACACCGAAATCGGTAAAAGAAATCAAAGCATGCTTACCAGAGGAGCTAAATCCATGAACCATCTTGTAATCATCGTCAATATCAATAGCTTCTGTCTCTATGATTATTAGACCACCTTTGGGCATTGCATCTCTTGCATTAGCAGCTAAGTTAATTAATACCTGCTCTAACTGATTTACATCAGCCATAACTAATAGATCCTCTTCGCACAAAAATACTTTAAGTTCAATGTCTTCTCCAATGATCCTCTCGAGCATATTTTGTAAATTCTTTATTAAACTATTAATCTCTATAGGTTTTAGGCTTATCATCTGTTTTCTACTGAAGGCGAGGAGACTATTAGTAAGATTTGACGCTTTATCAACTGCAGCTAAAATTTGATTGAGATATGATCTCAAAACTTCATCATCTTTTAATTTTAGCTGCATAAGATGGATGTATCCCATCATTACCGTTAGAAGATTATTAAAATCATGGGCAACTCCACCTGCAAGCGTTCCTATAGCTTCCATTTTTTGGGATTGCCGTAGTTGTTCTTCAAGTTTTATCTGTTCAGTAATATCTTGCACTGTTCCTTCATAGAATTCGATGTTCCCATGTTCATCATACTTTACCTTTGCATTAATGGATACCCAGAAAATAGTTCCATCTTTACGCAAGTTTCTTACAATAAAATTTTTGATTGATCCTTTTTCTTTAAGTATTCTTAAAAGTTTTATACGGTCACGAGGATCATAGTAAAGTTGTTTACCAATATCTTTTATAGCTTTTATGAACTCTTCTGGGGTTTCATAATTGTACATTTTTGCAAGTGCAGGATTAGCAGTAATGAAACGACCATCTGGGGTGGTCTGAAATATACCCTCAACAGAGTTTTCAAAGATCTTTCTGTATTTTTCTTCAGCTTCTTTTAAGGCATTCTCAATTTTTTTTCTTTCAGAGATATCAATCATGGTAGCAAAGATAAGATCTTCTTTTCCTGCTTTTAGGGAGGTAAGCGAGATCTCTGTATCTATTAAAACTCCGTCTTTTCTTTTGTGTTGCCAATAAAATCTTTGAGGCATGCCACTCATTGCTTTTTTTATATACTCATTTGCTGCCTCCATTGACAATCTGCCGTCAGGTTGAAACTTAGGTGAAAAATCAGCAGGTGTATGCCCAATAACATCTGACTTTGAGCAACCCCAGATTTTACATACTTGTTCATTACAATCTATAAATCTTTCTTTCATTATGAAAAAGCCTTCAGAACTTCCTTCAAATATAGTGCGATACCTTAACTCACTCTCTAATAATTTGTTTTCAAGCCTTTTTCTTTCATCAATCTCAAAGGATAAAGAGACAAAAGTAGCCATGAAAATTGCAAGCCTTTCTTCATCAGCTCTCCAAGTTCTTCTTTCTCCCACATGCTCAAAACTTAAAAGACCAGATAACTTTCCACCTACGTAAACGGGTGAATCTAAAAGAGAGGTAATTCCATATTTATTAAAATATTTGGCAGGTATCTCAGAAGTTCTTGGATCAATAAATACATCAGTAGCTGCTATTACTTTACCTTTTGAGTGAGAAGAGGTATATGTTGGAAAATTAGCACTTATTAATTCTTCGCCATCTGTAAACCTATTTAAACTTCTTTCATAGAGAGCGATACACCTTATTTTTGATAGATCTTCGTTATATCGCCATACACTAACCCTTTCTGTTTGTATTAGCTCACTTGCTACCTCTATAACCTTTTTTATATTGTTAGTAAGATCCTCCATAAACCAATCACTTTTCATTACCAAATTAGTGATTAGTTCATTTTGTCTTTTTAATTCCTCTTCACTATTATTTTTTATCAGATCCATTTTTATACTCAGTAAGAATCTATATTATTTTAAACTTAATCCTTATAAAAATTACTTTTAAGAAATATTTATTTATTATTATCTTATCATTAAAAGGTTAAAAATTAAAGCAAAAGCTAACTTTTGTTTAATTTACATAATCTTTAAACGGCAATAAGCTATTTGTTTTTTAATTTAAGATATTTGAAAAAATAATGATTGACAAAATTGTCATATTGATAATACCATAAAAATATGGTAATCAATTGCCGATTGGAGATATAAGATGTGTAGATTAGCTGCTATAACTTCATCCAAATATTTTTCACCTATGGAAAATATCCTTGCTCTTGAAACCATGAAAGAAGGGCATGATGGCTCTGGCCTTGGGCTTACGCTTAAAGACCTTGGTGGAGAATTTAGAGAGTTCAAAGAATACCCAATCCTTTCATGCATATGTTCAAGAAAAGGCAGAGAAGTTCTTGATGCCTATATGGACGAGATAGGTTTTAAGCTTCTTCACCGCTGGAAACCCAAGATAAAACCCGTAAAAGGAATCGTAGCACGAGATTACTATTTTGCTGGGGTTTATGAGTATCCTGATGAA
This sequence comes from Thermodesulfovibrionales bacterium, assembly GCA_026415415.1. Taxonomy (GTDB): domain Bacteria; phylum Nitrospirota; class Thermodesulfovibrionia; order Thermodesulfovibrionales; family Dissulfurispiraceae; genus DYHD01. Next base: position 8,724 of record JAOAHE010000047.1, read on the forward strand.
TGGAAGGATAGAACTTTCAAAGAAAAAGAAGAGCTTCTTTTGAATACAAGGATTGCTTTAAGAAAGATGGGTGAGAAGGATGAATCTATTTTTGCTTTCTCCTTTTATCCTGATGTAATAACCTTAAAAGAGGTTGGCGATCCTCTTGAGATTGGTGAATTTTTCGGACTTGATAAAGATATTCTCAAAGCAAAAATAATTTTTGCTCAAGGTAGACAAAATACTAATTATCAAATTTATCTGTATGCCTGTCATCCATTTTTCATTCAAGGTTACTGTACAATGACAAATGGAGAAAACACTGCTTTTGTACCGATAAGAGAGTTTCTTATGAGCAGAGGATTAAAGGGATATATTGGATATAATTCCGATAGTGAAGTGTTTGCCCATATCCTGCACTACTGCCAAAGACAACTTGAGTTTCCTCTTTTTTATTATAAAGATATTATTACACCTCTTAAGAATGGCGAGATAGAAGGGAGAAAAGATAAAGAGGCACTCATACTTATAAAGCAAGCTCTTAGACCATTGTGTATTGACGGACCAAATATGGTAATTGGATTTACCCCAGATGGCACTTGCTTTATGGTTCAGGACTCAAAAAAATTAAGACCTGGTGTAGTTGGTGGAGTAAATGGTAAATACGCCCTGATGTCTGAACTATGCGGTTTGGACAAGGTCATCCCAAACAGAGACAGATCAAAAGACATTTTTCCTATGAAGTATGATATGGTAATAGTTTCACCTGAGGCTAAGGAGGTTAAGGTATGGAACCAGTTGCAGGGTTAAAACTTGACTACAATCATAAATTAACAATAAAGGAGTATCCTTACATCATCAGATGGAGGGAGGACAGATGCAAACGTTGCGGACAATGCACTGCTATATGTCCTAATGGAGCGATTATACCAGCTGTCAAATATATGAGAGTCATTGAGTCTACAGGTGATACACCAAAGCCCAGGCCGGTCAGGAGAGTTATACACGTTATAGAGCAAGTAAATAATATGGAAAACTATTGTACAGGTTGTGCTATGTGTTCTGCTGTTTGCCCAAACAATGCTATAGAGCCAGAATTTAACCCAAATAGTAAGTTTCTTTTTTATAAAAATCATGGTGGCGAAGGTTATAAGAGAGGAGGAAGGAGAAACGATCCAGGAATATCTACTCTCGATAGGATAAAGTTTACAAGGATTTCAATGCTTACAGACCCAGCTCTTGATGCAGGAAGACATGAATTTAGAGTTCGCACATATTTAGGAAGAATTTTACCTCCTGAGGAGCTACCGCTTAAAGTTCAAGATGGTATCCTTACAATTGATAAATCATCAGGTAAGTTTATACCACCTGTAAGAGAGATATTCCCTATAATGATTGGCAGCATGTCTATTGGAGCTCTTTCCCCTCACATGTGGGAAGGCCTTGCGATGGGGGTTGCTTATTTAAATGAGATAGAGGGGATCCCTGTTGTAATGTGTTCAGGTGAAGGAGGATTTGCCCCTCGTCTTCTTAAGTCAAGATATATAAAATATTTCATCCTTCAAATAGCTTCTGGGTATTTTGGCTGGGACAGTATTATTCACTCATTGCCTCAAATGAAAGAAGATCCTGCAGCTATTGAGATAAAATATGGACAGGGTGCAAAGCCAGGGGATGGTGGTTTACTTATGGCTCCTAAGGTAATCAAGTTAATAGCAGAGATAAGAGGAGTTCCTAAGTATGTTGATCTTCCGTCACCGCCTACACATCAGACAAAGTATTCAATTGAAGAAGCTGTTATGAAAATGATCCAATCTATGTCAATGGCTTTTGGCTTTAGAGTGCCTGTTTATCCAAAAATTTCAGGAACTAGAACAGCTAAGGCTGTTTTAAATAATCTTGCAAGAAATCCTTACGCTGCGGCACTTTGCATAGATGGTGAAGATGGAGGCACAGGTGCAGCTTATAATGTTTCTCTTGATAAAATGGGGCATCCTATAGCCTCAAACATAAGAGAGTGTTATCTTGATCTTGTTAAACAAGGTAAACAAAATGAGCTTCCCCTTATTGCAGCAGGTGGTATTGGAAAAAAAGGCAATCTTGCAGCTAATGCAGCTGCATTAATCATGCTGGGTGCTTCAGCTGTTGCCATAGGTAAGTACATTATGCAGGCTACAGCTGACTGTCTTGGTGATGAAAATAATCGTTGTAACCTCTGCAACACCGGAAAATGTCCAAGAGGAATAACAACACAAGACCCTAAACTTTATAGACGTCTTGATCCTGATAAAGTTGCTGAGCGAGTTGTTGAGGTGTTTAAGGCTGCCGATGTCGAACTTCGAAAAATATTTGCTCCTATGGGGAGAAGTACTGAGTTACCGATTGGTATGTCTGATGGGTTAAGTATTGATGATAAAGCAATGGCAGAAAGGTTGGAGATAAGCTATGCCTGTTAAAAGAACAGTTCAAAGAAAAATGCCAAAAATAGGGCTACACGAAGCCGTTTTATCTTATCAAGAAGTAGTAAAATGGCCTGATGAGAAAAGCGTTATTATATATGGGAATTTTAAAAATAAGAGAGTTCCATCAAGAATTCTCGAAGAATTCATCCAAGAAGCTATAAAACAAGGCGCAAGAAATCTTCATATATTTGCTGATGGTCAACATGGTATTGGAGGCAGGATTTATCCACAGGGAGAACCTGTAAGAATTACTATAGAAGGACCTGTAGGGCAGAGATGTGGATCAATGGGAATGTTTGGCACTGAGATAATAGTCAAAGGAAGTGTATCTGATGATGTAGGTTGGTTAAATTGTGGCGCTAAAATCACTGTCCTTGGTGATGTTACAAATGGTGCCTGGAATGCAGCCGCCCAGGGAATTCTATATGTAGCAGGTGGTGGAGGTGCTCGGTGTGATACAATGACAAAACATAACCCACGATTTGATCCACCTCAATCGTGGTACTTCAGGGATGTCGGTGATTCTTTTGCTGAGTTTAAAGCAGGCGGTATAGCAGTTGTTTGTGGTGTAGAGCCACGTAACCCAAAAAGTGTGTTGGGTTATAGACCATGTGTTGGGATGGTTGGAGGTATTATTTATTTTCGTGGAAGTATAGAGAATTATTCAGAAAAAGATGTAAAACTCCTTGAGCTAAGCGAACAGGATTGGCAGTGGCTATGTGAAAACCTCAAAATTTATCTTCAAGCTATAAATAAGTCAGATTATTATAATGAACTTACAATGTCTCCCCACCAATGGCATAAACTTGTTCCTTTCACCCCTCAAGAAAAGAGGCAAAAAACTTGGCTTAGTTTATCTTTAGAAGATTTTAGAAAGAACCACTGGGAAAAAGAAGTTGGACAAGGTGGGATTTTTGCTGAATACGTGGACCACGAATCTACTCTTATTCCATATATTGTTACAGGGGATTATCGTAGATATAGACCCGTATGGGCAAATGAAAAATATGCGCCACCATGTGCTTATAGCTGTCCTACTAATATACCAACTCATAAGAGAACAGCTCTTATGAGACTTGGTAATGTAAAGGAATCTCTTGAACTGGTTTTACAATATAGTCCTTTCCCAGCTACTGTTTGTGGTGTGATATGTCCTAACCTTTGCATGCAAGCATGTACGCGTGGAAGGATTGACAGGCCTATTTCAGTAAAAGAGCTTGGAAAAGCATCAATAGAACTTCCTCCACCCAAGAAAGCACAGCCGACAGTACATCTGATTGCTGGAATTAGGGCGGCCCCTGCAGGGAGGTCTGTAGCATGGCAGTTGAGCCTGAAAGGTCACGATGTAATACTTTATGAAGCTACAGGTACACTGGGAGGAAAAATAGGATTATGTATTCCTGAACACAGACTAAATAAGGAAATCCTTCATAAAGAAATACAGAGGTTTCGAGAGATTGTTACTGATATTAGATTAAATACAAAAGTGACAAAAGAAATTTTTGAGCAGATTTATAAGGAAAACGAATTTGTGGTGATTGCAGTAGGTGCTCATAAACCAAGGAAAATACCTTTCCAAGGAGCTGAGCAAATTATTTCTGCTTATGAGTTTTTAAGAGCCATAAATGAAGGTAAGAGCTTTAATCTCAAAGATAAAGATGTGGTTATAATAGGCGCTGGAAATGTAGGTATGGATGCAGCTGTAGAGGCTTTTCTTTGTGGTGCTCAATCTGTAGTTGCGGTTGACATACAAAAACCAGCTGCTTTTGGTGCTGAACTTGAATTTGCAAGGAAAAAAGGTGTTCAGATATTATGGCCCAAGTTTACTGAGAGATATGTTTCTGAAGATAGAAAGATTTATTTTAAAGATGGCTCAAGTTTACCAGCTGACTTTGTAGTTATGGCTATTGGAGATATCCCAGAACTGGACTTCATACCTCCTTATATTCATACGGAGAAAGGATGGATTGTTATTAATGAATTTTTTCAGACATCAAACTCAAAGGTTTTTGCTATCGGAGATGTTACAGGGCTTGGACTTGTAACGCATGCAATAGGTCATGGAAGACTCCTTGCTGAGTATTTACATGGAGAACTTATGCAGGCACCTATTACAAGAGATTTAAGACAAAAGATACCTTATGAAAAAATAAAAATTGATTACTATGAAAGATGTCAAGCTGTATCTTCACTTAAAGAAGAAGCAGAGCGTTGTTTGTCATGTGGCTTTTGTAGAGACTGTCATATGTGCGAGATGACTTGTTACTGGGGTGCTATAACGAGAATAGAAAAACCAGATGGAAGATATGAATATATAGTTGATGATAACAAATGCATTGCATGTGGCTTCTGCGTTGGTATCTGCCCTTGTGGTGTATGGGAAATGATAGAAAATATATAAACATTAATATAACTATTTCTTTAGAATTTTATTTGTTAGTCAGGTATTAAGAGTTAAAAGAAAGCTAATGCATAAATTATTGATGATAAAAGTTCTAAAAGTATTTAGATTAGTAGCTTATACGCTTATCTTTTAGTTATGATGTAATAGTTTTAAAAAGTTCACTAACATATTTGATACTACCTTATGGGAATAAAAAAGATAAGATACATATGCGACATTAGGGATTAATGGATCATTTTACAAAAGCATACCCAATATTAAGTAGAATA